>DATAJQ010000028.1:0-59002 GCA_036262095.1 Chitinophagaceae bacterium
GATGCCTTGCCAGAAATCCACTAAAAATTGATTCAAAGTATGTTACCAACAGTTTTCGAAAAGTTACAACTGACAGACGAGAAGAATCTTTTAATCCAGGGTTTACCCTCCTCCATCGAGAAACAATTCAGCAAACTTTCATTCGCCAAAAACATGACCCCGCTTCTGAAGAACCGGAAGATTGATTTTGCACTGGTATTTGCCGTGAATGAAAACCAGTTGAATGGTATTCTGAAGGATGTAATGCCTTCTTTAAAAGATGATTCCAAGTTCTGGGTGGCCTACCCCAAAACCACTTCCAAGATCGTTACTGATCTGAACCGGGACTGTAGCTGGAACCGTTTAACCTGCGAAGGATACGAAAGTATCGAAAGGGTGGAACTGGATCATGTTTGGAGCGCTATGCGGTTTGTAAGAGGTGAAGATAGTAGGGTAGAAGATGCTCCTGTTGTCCGCAAAAGACAATCTACTGCGGTAGCAGAGTAAGGTTACTGATTAAAATTGATTGAAGGTTTGTTGCGAAAGCGGCAAACCTTTTTTATTGACATTGGTTCCCTGGTCCCTGTCCCGGACTATCTTGCATCCATGTCACAACATCTCAATATCGAAATAAAGGCACATTGTTCCGACCCGGGTTTTATCCGTCAATATTTACTGGACCATGCTGCTTCTTTTAAAGGCACCGACCATCAGACCGATACTTATTTTAATGTTCCCAACGGCAGATTGAAACTGAGAGAAGGGAATATCGAGAATAATCTTATTTTTTATGAGCGTAGCAACCAGGCCGGCCCCAAACATTCTGATTTTGACCTGGTGAAAATAGCGGATGCGGCCGGTTTAAAGGATGTGCTTCGCAAATCCAATGGAATAAAAGTAGTGGTGGAAAAGAAAAGGGAGATCTATTACATCAACAATGTGAAATTTCATATTGATGAAGTCCCGGGGCTGGGGCATTTTATGGAAATAGAAGCAGGTAATATCGGGGTTGATATTTCAGCGGCGGAACTGCGGGCTCAGTGTGATCATTATATGAAGGAATTGAAGGTGAGGCCGGAAGATTTGATTGAAGTCTCTTATAGCGATATGCTGCTTGCTGATAAAAAGTAAATCTTATCTTAAAATAACTGCTCCCATCTTTTTGGTCAGTTCAATTTCCATCTGCTTCAAATGCTCATGGGTTTGATGAAGCATATAACGTTCTTCATCTGAGTGTTCCTTTTCAAGATCAGCCTGGTTTTCGAGCAACATGCGTTTTACTTTGCGAAGTTTGAGATAAATGATCGCAGAGTCTACTTCCTCATTGGTACGGTCTTCGTCTATCTTAAGGAATTTATTCAATTGCTCTTCATTGTCTTTCTGTAGAGTGCGCATGAAGTCTTCAAAGCTTTGCTGAAAAAGGCTTTGCTGGAAGCCGCTGTTCTGGCTGAATTCACTGCGCCATCTTTCACTTTCATCGTATGGAAAATTGAGCAGGGACACAGCAAGTGTGCTTAGCCGTGTATCGGGATGGTAAATAAAGTAATTCTTATGTGCCTGCTGCAAATTGGATTGCAACAGTTCCTTGAATGCAGCGATCAACAGTATCACATCAGCATTATCGATCAGCGATTCATCGGGGATCTCTTCAAAAATGTATTCTGCCACGAGTTTGGAACCGTCCCATTTTTTGATCCCGTATTCAAGTAAGATCCTGGCTACTTCGCGTTCCTGCAATTCATCTTTGAACAGCAAATTGAATGTAGCGTCGTCATAATTGGTGGCTTCAGCCTGTCTTGCATTTTCTTCATGCAGGCGCGCTTCTTCAAAAGGCAGTTTCCTTTCCTGTGTAGCAATACGGTCGCGGATAAATTTGTTGACCAGCGAATGCAAACCTCCTTCTTCGATCTTCAGTATTTCCGCAGTCTGTTTGATATAATCCTGCTGCTTAGTGAAGTCTTCTGCCTTATTGATCCTGGAGATGGTTTCCGCCATCTTGTTCACCACTTCCGCTTTCTTCACAGAATCATTGCCCGCATCCTTCAGAGCCACGTCCAGTTGGAAGAGGATAAAGTCTTTTTTATTGCGTTGCACAAAATCGGTGAAGGCGGCTGCACCCACTTTGTTTACATAGCTATCTGGGTCTTCTTTATCAGGTATCAGTACCAGTTTTACATTCAATCCTTCTTCTAATGCCAGGTCGAGCCCCCGCAGGGCAGCTTTGATACCGGCATTATCTCCATCATAAACGATGGTGAGATTGTTGGTATATTTTTTTATCAGCCTTAACTGATCGGGGGTAAGGGAAGTGCCCCCGGAAGCCACCACGTTCTCAATGCCAGCCTGGTGCAGCGAGATCACATCAGTGTACCCTTCCACCAGCAGGCATTCATCGGCTTTATCAATAGCCGTTCTTGCAAAATAAGAACCGTAAAGGATCTTGCTTTTGATATAGATCTCATTCTCCGGCGTATTGATATACTTGGGGGCGCGGTCATTGCTTTTCAGTATCCTGGCGCCAAATCCCAGCACTTTACCGCTATGGTTATGCACCGGAAAGATCACGCGACCGCGATAATTGTCCATCAACTGGTCGTTGCGGTTTGCCACCAGCCCCGTTTTTACCAGCAATTCTGCATTGTATTGTTTGGCCAGCGCTTCACGGGTAAAAGCATCCCGCTGTTCGGGAGAATAGCCCAACTGGAATTTCCGGATGATCTCTTCCCGGAATCCCCTCTCCTTGAAATAGGCAAGCCCGATATCCTGGCCTTCCTCGGAATTAAATAGTCTGTCAGAAAAGAATTGCTGCGCAAAATTATTTATAATGAAAAGGCTATCAGCGGTCTGGAACTGCTGTTTCTGCTCTTCACTCACAAAGGTTTCCTCTATCTCGATGCCATACCGGTTGGCCAGCCATTTCAGTGCTTCCACATAGCTATACTTCTCATGCTCCATCACAAAACTGATGGTATTCCCGCTTTTGCCACAACCAAAGCATTTATAGATCTCCTTGGCGGGTGAGACGGTGAAAGAAGGCGTCTTTTCGTTGTGGAAAGGGCAGAGTCCCAGGTAGTTAGTCCCCCGTTTCTTAAGCTTCACAAATTCGCCTACCACATCGATGATATCGAGGCGGCCTAGTATCTGCTGTATCGTTTGCTGGGAGATCATGGACTGCAAATATAGTCAGAAGCATTGTTTGAGCCGGGCAGGGAAAATCAAAATTAAAAAGTCAAAATGCAAAATACCTACCGGGTCGTTAAACCTTTGATTTTTGCATTTTGATTTTTTAAAACTGTGCAAAAACTGCCCCGGTTTATTCCCAAAAGAGTTCTAACTTACGTATACCATCCAAACCCCAGGGAAGAATAGAGTTAAACCCCATTTTTTTACTCTTAAATTTTAATCCCATGGTTCAGGTAGAAACTTCACAGCTCACTGCAGAGTGCAATGCCTGGAGAGATGCACTCCGCCAGTATCGCGATGAATTCAGCCGCGAAAAATCAGAACTCCAGCAGATTTGTTCCCACCAGCTTTCGAAAGATCAATTGCAAGAGGTTGAACATTTACACAACCAGCTCCACATTCAGCTTATCAACATTCACGATCTGCGCCATGCTATTAAATCGCATGCGCGACTGATCGATTATGAAATGAATGTGAACAGCGGACATCTCCGTGAAGAAACACTGGCAGAACATGAAATGCTTTTTGACCAGTATCAGTCGCTTGATCTCACGTTGCATGATCTGCGTCATGAATTCAATCATTTTCTCAGCGTGACCACAACAAGCTAACGCTGCTTTTACCTTATCCTTCAACAGGAGAGTATTGCTGGCTTTCTTTTATCCAGGCTTATAGGCCTGAAAGGCTTCGTCTTCATTCGGATCTGAACTTCGGCATTGATCATACTACGCAAGGCATACTGACATCCCGCTACCGGCAATAAGCTCCATTGCTAATAGTATTGTTTACAATAAAACATTTGTTATGCCAGAGTTTGATACCTCACACGTAAAAAATATTGTCTTGCTGGGACATGCCGGTTCCGGTAAGACCACCTTAGCGGAATGCATGCTGTATGAAGCAGGTGTGATCAACAGAAAAGGGAATATCAGCGAAAAAAGCACCACAGGAGATTATCATGAACTGGAACAGGAACGTGGCAACTCCATCTTTAGCAAATTGCTCCATGTCAAATGGCGGGGTTATAAGATCAATATCATCGATACGCCGGGTTATGATGATTTTGCCGGAGAAGTGATCGCTGCACTGCGTGTAGCGGATACAGGATTGATGTTGCTGAATGCAGTGATGGGCGTGGAAGTAAGCACCGATATTATCTGGGAATACACTGAGCGGTTTAAAACGCCAATGATCTTTGCAGTAAACAAACTGGATGATGATAATGCGGATTTTGATAAAACTGTCAGAGAGGCCAGGTCTCATTTTGGTAATAAGGTAGTAATGGTGCAGTATCCCCGGCAAACGGGCGCAGGCTTTCATGAGATCATCGATGTGTTGCGGATGACCATGTATAAGTTTAAGGATGCCGGAGGAAAACCTGATAAACTGCCCATTCCCGAAGAAGAAAAAGCCAAAGCAGATACTTTGCACAAGGAGCTGGTGGAGGCTGTAGCCAGCAATGATGAAACATTGATGGAGAAATACTTTGACCAGGGCGAACTGGATGAGGATGAAATGAAGAATGGTTTGAAAAAAGCCATGATCAATCATGATCTTTTTCCGCTGTTCTGCCTCTCTGCTGAAAGGAATATGGGAAGCGGCCGGCTGATGGGTTTTATCGATAATGTATGCCCCAGTGCCAATGAAATGCCTCCGCAAATAACCCGTAAAGGCGAGTCGCTGCCCTGTGATGCCAATGGCCCTGCCTGCCTTTTTATCTACAAAACAGTAAGCGAGCCGCATGTGGGCGAGCTTTCTTTTTTTAAAGTGTATTCAGGTACTATTAAAAGCGGGATGGACCTGGAAAATGAATCAACCAACGTTACAGAAAAGATCAACCAGTTGTTCCTTGTAGAAGGCAATAAACGCACGCAGGTAAATGAACTGGTGGCAGGAGATATCGGCGCCACGCTGAAGCTGAAGAACACGCATGTCAATAACACCCTTCATGCTAAAGGCCGCAATTACGAATTGCCACCGATCGAATTTCCTGCACCTAATATGACGGTTGCCATTGAAACCCTGAAAAAAGGGGAAGAAGAAAAATTATCGCAGGCTTTGCATCAATTACGGGAAGAAGACCCCACGTTGCAGGTGGAAGTGTCGCCGGAATTGAAGCAGACCCTGATCCACTGCCAGGGTGATATGCACCTGGCTGTTGCTAAATGGAAGATCGAGCATAACCATAAACTGGAAGTAAAGTTTGTAAAACCACGAATTGCTTACCGCGAAACGATCCGCAGGCCTGCAGATGCCAGCTACCGCCATAAAAAACAGAGTGGGGGAGCAGGGCAGTTTGGCGAAGTGTTTATGCGGATAGAACCCTGGTATGAGGGTATAGCGGAGCCAAAAGACCTGACGGTGCGGGCGCGTGATACTTATAATCTCGACTGGGGTGGTAAACTGGTTTTTTATAATTGCATTGTGGGTGGTGCGATAGATGCGCGTTTTCTCCCTTCGATCTTAAAGGGTGTGATGGAAAAAATGCAGAATGGCCCGCTCACGGGGTCCTATGCCCGCGATATCCGTGTATCGGTGTATGATGGGAAAATGCACCCGGTTGACAGCAATGATATTTCTTTCAAGATAGCCGGACTGCAGGCTTTCCGCCAGGCATTCCAGCAGGCAGATCCGCAAATACTCGAGCCTATTTACCAGGTGGAGGTATTATGTCCTGATGAGCTGACAGGCGCTGTGATGGGCGACCTGCAGAGCCGGAGGGCGATCGTGGAAGGCATGGACAATGAACGTCATTTCCGTAAGATAACGGCTAAAGTGCCTTTGGCTGAAATGGAGGGCTATTCATCCTCATTGCGTTCCATTACACAGGGGCGTGCAAAATTCAGTATGCGGTTCTCTTCCTATGAGCCTGTGCCGGGAGATTTGCAACGGAGATTAACGGAAGAGTATAATAAAACGGCGAAGGAAGAATATGCGTGATGATGGCTATTTGTTGTTTGTTGACCGATGTTTGAAGGCCTGCCGGCCGGCGAACATCGGTCATTTATTAAACACCGTAACTGCCGAATACATTTTTGATCGTTGATAAGTGGATGCGCGTTCTTTCAGCCTGGTTACATTCCGGAAACCAAGGCTGCTCGCCCATTTTTCCAGTGTTACAAAGCTTACGGGAAAAGGTACCCATCTGTTGGCGTTGTCAGTATCATATTCCACGATCAGCAGGCGCCCGTTTCTTTTCAACATAGAGCAAAGCAACTCTCCAAAAGCTTTGCGATCTCTTACATAATGCAGTGAATTTGCCATCAGGATGCCATCAAATGGCGAAAGGGAAAGATCGGTTGTAAAATCTGCATGCACTGTTTGAATATTGGTCCCCTTGTATTTTGCAGGAACGAAATGAAGATTGTCTGCATCGCGGTCAATAGCAGAGATGGTACTGCTGGTTGGCAAAAGGCTGGCAAGCGCTACTGTGAAGATGCCTTTTCCGCAGCCAAGGTCTGCCCAGGTTTGCGGAGCGCTATTTACCCAGCCTGCGGGTTCAAGCATCGTTATTGCTTCTGATGGCTGCATAGTTGATAGTTTTCCGGACTGATCAATAGGGTTGATAGCTTCTTTATAAATATAACGATCAATGACCAACAATCAACGACCTGCAAACAAATTTTAGTAGGGAAAACCAGATAAACCATTATGGTTTATTTGTTATAAAGACAATAATAGAACAGGATGGTATTAAATAAAAAATCAAAATCTGCTTGGGATTTTGATTTTTTATTTAATGATTATGGATAGTCATTAGCTAAAACTTACGCATTCGTTCAATTCTTTTTCAGTATATGTAAGGTTGTATTGCTTCAATACTTCGGGTGGTACCCCATTCCATTGGTTAGGTTTGTTACCGGCATACCCCAGGTCCTTTACACCAATTTCAGAGGTATAAAAACCTGTTACCGTAAGATTGCGCATCAATGAAAAGAATGCCACGCCCTGTTTCATATCAGCTTTGGCCTTATTGGGATAAGCGATCGCATCCACCACTTCAATCTGCTGCTGCGAGCTGCAATCTTTAAATGCCTTCCCGTATTGTTTCAAGCAATACATATCCAACCAACGGAGGCCACCTTTCAGAGGCACCTGGTGCTGCGGCATATCTTTAACGATAAACTCAATAAACTCCGGCACTTTCGCATCCGAAGCGCTTCCACTCACTTCATCTTTTGGTATAATGATATCCGCCAGCACGGTAATAGTAGACATCTCATGCTCGGAAAAAAACTTTTCCTGTGCCAATAATTTCTTTTCATATACCAATTCATCCGGGCTGCGGTCCAAATTAAATGTTGGTTCCGTAGCTTTTGCTTCTGTTGCTTTTTTGTCGCCTGTTGTACAGCCCGTAGCAATAGCGCCTCCGGCAATAGCACCAGTCGCGATCAGTTTAAGCGATTTACGTCTATCCATAGTAGTATGTCTTTAAAATAAATTAAATCAAAAAATACTTAAGCCCATTTGCGCCATTCGTACTTACAGGTTTTGTTTTTTCATCTCATCAATAATATACTCACTAGCCCTCATACTTAGCGCCAGTATCGTCCATGTAATATTCTTATCTGCCTGCGATACAAACTGTCCTCCATCAACACAAAACAGGTTCTTGCAATCATGCGCCTGGCTCCATTTGTTGAGTGCCGATCTGCGCGGGTCATTGCCCATTCTTACGGTGCCTGCTTCGTGAATGATCTCGCCAGGGCGGGAGAGACCCCAGTTGTTTTTTTCATCATCATCGCCACCCCAGGTAATGATTGCTCCCATATTGTGCATCACTTCCTTGAAGGTCTCTTTCATGTGTTTGGCCTGCTTTATTTCATTGTCGCTCCATTTCACATTGAACTTGAGAACAGGGATGCCGTATTTGTCCACTACTGAAGGGTCAATTTCACAATAATTGCTTTCAAGCGGAATGGCTTCACCACGGCCGGCCATGCCTACGCCGGCACCATAGAAGTAGCGGTTGTCTTCCTTCAATGAAGCACCATAGCCGCCTGCTTCTTTCTTTTGGCCTTTTACCAGGTATTTGCCATTGAGGTTTTCAATGCCCCAGTTGAAGCCATAAGAAGGCTGGCCCATGCCGCCCCAGTATTCAATATGATAACCACGGGGGAAATCCAGTTTTTTATTATCCAGCCACCAGGGTGAATAGACGTGCATGCCGCCTACACCGTCTTCATTATATCTTTTACGGTCGAACAGTTGTGGTAATACGCCTCCCAGTGCAGCACCGGTGGAATCATGCAGGTATTTTCCTACCACGTTGCTGTTATTCGCCAACCCGTTCGGGTGGCGGGACGATTTTGAATTGAGCAATAACCTGGCTGATTCGCAGGCGCTGGCAGCCAGAATCACTACACGGCCTTCCACCTGGTATTCCATCATATCATCTTTATTCACATAGGAAACGCCGGTAGCAAGCCCTTCTTTATTTGTGAGCACTTCCCTTGCCATGGCATTGGACACTACATCAATATTGCCGGTTTTCAGAGCCGGATAGATCAATACATTGGGAGAAGAGAAATCGGCTTTTGCCATGCTGCAATTGCGTCCGCACTGTCCGCAGAAAAAGCAAACACCTCTGTCGTCGTTCAGCTTTTGAGTGAGGATGGAGAGACGGGATGGTATCACTCTCACACCAGCCTGGGTGGCGGCATTCTTAATGAAAAGCTCATGCAGCCTGGGCTTGGGCGGTTTAAGGAAAATGCCGTCGGGATCATTCTCCAGGCCCTCATTGGTGCCGAATATGCCGATCATTTTATCTACGCGGTCATAGAACGGTTTAACATCTTCATAGCCGATTGGCCAGTCATCACCGAGGCCGTCGATGCTTTTCCGCTTAAAATCCTTGGGGCCGAAGCGAAGAGAAATCCTTCCCCAGTGGTTGGTGCGGCCGCCCAGCATGCGGGCGCGCCACCAGTCCCATTGTGTACCACTTTCCTTGGTATAGGGTTCACCTTCCAGGCTCCATCCGCCATAACAGGCATCGAAATCACCGAAGGGGCGCAGCTTGGTAGAAGCCCCTCTCCGTGGGGAATCCCATGGGTTTTTTAATTGGGTTATATTTTTTTGCGGGTCATACATCGGGCCCGCTTCAATCATGCACACTTTCAAACCGGCATGCGCCAGGATATAAGCCGCCATACCGCCACCGGCACCTGAGCCGACTATTACCGCATCATATTTTTTCGCCTGTTTCTTAACCTGGAAATCTCCCATAGTTGTATTGTTAGTGGTGTGTAATTAATCGCCAATTTACAGGAATATTTAATTCAGTTGGTTTTCCCCTCAAAGTAAATGGTTAATAAAATGTTTGCGGAGGGTATACCCTTAAGAGTCTTTGTGCTCCTCGTGCCTTTGTGGGTAAAATTCCCACAAAGGCACGAGGAGCACAAAGAAATAAGGGAACGATCTCGTGAGCGGTTAAAAAAATATATATTTATAAAGATTACTTTATTCGTTAAACTTATTTCTTCATGAAACAGGCGTTCATGCTCGTTGGTTTTTTTATTCCATTTCTATCTTCCAATGCACAGGTAAAAGATGTAAGAGACTATGCCTCCTATCCGGTTTATACAGGCCGGGACCTGGGGCTTACTTATTCGGCTGCCCGGTCTTCTTTCAGGATATGGGCTCCTACGGCAGATGAAGTGTTGTTTCATCTTTATGCAGAGGGTACCGGCGGTGAGCCTTTGCAGGCAGAGGAAATGAAGAAGGATATAGATGGTACCTGGAGCATTACTCTTACAGGCGATCAGCAGGGCCGGTTTTATACATTCAGCGCATTGATCAATGGGCAATGGATGGCTGAAGTGCCAGACCCTTATGCAAAGGCTACGGGTGCCAATGGCAAGCGCGCTATGGTGATCGATCTGTCTTCAACCAATCCGCAGGGATGGGAGCGTGATGGAAGTCCTGTATTGCCGAAGGCAACCGATGCTGTTATTTATGAGCTGCACGTCCGTGATGCAAGTATAGATGCCCATTCAGGCATCCGGCAAAAAGGAAAATTCCTGGGGCTGGCGGAGAAAGGGACTGTTAATACAGCTGGGCTTTCTACCGGGCTGGACCATCTCAAGGAAATGGGCGTAACGCATATTCACCTGCTGCCATTTTTTGATTATAATTCGATCGATGAAACCAATCCTGATAAAAAATACAATTGGGGTTATGATCCGTTGAACTATAATGTGCCTGAAGGCTCTTATGCCACTGATCCCTATAACGGCGCTGTTCGTATCAAGGAATTCAAGCAACTGGTAAAAGCGCTTCATGAAAATGGAATGAAAGTGGTGATGGATGTGGTATATAATCATACCGGGCTTACGGATAATTCCAATTTCAATCAATTGGTACCTGGTTATTATTACCGTCAAACAGCGGATGGCAAATTGTCCAATGCCACAGCCTGTGGAAATGAAACTGCCAGTGAAAGGGCGATGATGCGCAAATTCATTATCGAATCAATGGCTTATTGGGTAAAGGAATACCATATTGATGGTTTCCGGGTAGATCTGATGGGAGTGCATGATATTACGACCATGAACCTTGTATCCCGCGAACTGAACGGGATAAAACCCGGTATTCTTTTATATGGTGAAGGATGGACGGCAGGAACTTCACCTTTGCCTGATTCAGTAAGGGCTTTGAAGAAGAATGTATCCAAACTGGAAAGGATCGCCGTGTTCAGCGATGATATCCGCGATGGGATCAAGGGTAGCGTGTTTGAACATGAGGACAAAGCCTTTGTAAGTGGCAAGCCTGGTGTAGAGGAAAGTGTGAAGTTTGGCATTGTTGCATCGTGCCCGCATCCGCAAGTGGATTATACCAAAGTGAATTATTCAAAATCGCCTTATGCAAGGCAACCTGTTCAAACCGTTACCTATGCTGAATGCCACGATAACCATACGTTATGGGATAAACTGGTGATATCTGCCAAAGACGCAACAGAAGAGCAACGAAAGCAAATGCACAAATTAGCGTTATCCATTGTGCTTACTTCACAGGGCATCCCCTTTTTGCATGCCGGCACAGAATTCCTGCGCAGCAAAAAAGGAGTGGAGAACTCGTATGAATCGCCAGACAGTATCAATGCGATTGAATGGGACCAGAAAACAGCGCATAAGGATGTAGTGGATTATGTGAAAGGTTTGATCACGCTTCGCAAAGCGCATCCGGCTTTCCGCATGACGAGTGCTGCAGCCATTGCAGCCAATCTCCATTTTCTTAAAACAGAACCCGGACTGATTGCATACACATTAAATGGCAGTGCAGTGAAAGATCAATGGAAGAAGATACTGGTTTGTTTCAATGGAAATAAAGAACAAAAAGCATTGCCGCTGCAGGGGACATGGCAAACAGCTGTAAAGAATAATGAATTTCAGAAAGGCAGTGTGAAGGGGGAGTTAATACTGGCACCGAATAGCTGCACTATTTTATTTCAGTAAAAAAATACTATCTTTGTATTTCTATATGTTATCTCTCACTCTATTTGTTTGATCCATTCCACTCAAATCCGTGATGGTGTAACGTAAGGCAGGTAAAGTATCATTCTCTCGATGATAGCCTTACCAACATTTTTTAAGTAAATTTTATTACATTGTTATTCAACGATTTATCGCTCATTGAGCCTATATTAAAGGCTTTGGGTGAAGAGGGTTATACAACACCTACCCCTATTCAACAACAATCCATTCCGGCAATTTTAGCACATAAAGACCTGCTTGGGTGTGCGCAGACAGGTACCGGGAAAACCGCCGCTTTTGCTATACCCATGCTGCAGTTAATGCATCAGCAACAGCAGGAGCAGGCAGCCGGTCCGCAGAACCGCCATCGCATCAAAGCACTGGTACTTACACCAACACGTGAGCTGGCTATCCAGATCGGAGAAAGCTTCAACGCTTATGGCCGCTATCTTAATTTAAGGCATCTCGTGATCTTTGGCGGAGTGTCGCAGTATCACCAGGTTGGCGCTTTACGCCGTGGTGTGGATATACTCGTGGCTACACCAGGCCGTTTGCTCGACCTGATGAACCAACGGATCATTTCCCTGCAGGACATTAAATACTTTGTGCTTGATGAGGCAGACCGTATGCTTGATATGGGCTTTGTGCATGATGTTAGAAGAGTGATCGCCAAACTGCCGGCGAAAAGACAAACATTATTCTTTTCTGCAACAATGCCACCGGAAATACAACAACTGTCCAACCTGTTGCTGCATCAACCGGTGAAGGTGGAAGTAACACCTGTTTCTTCTACAGCAGATACCATACAACAGCATTTGTATTATGTGGAGAAGCAAAACAAACGGCCTTTGCTGGCGCATATCCTCCAGGATGTATCCATTAAAACCGCGTTGGTGTTTGCACGTACCAAACATGGTGCAGACAGGGTAGCCAGGGACCTCAGTAAAGCAGGTATCCGTGCAGAAGCCATCCATGGCAACAAATCACAGAATGCCCGTCAGTCGGCTTTGAATAATTTCAAAACACGCAAGACAAGAATACTTGTGGCAACCGATATTGCGGCGCGTGGAATTGATATTGATGAGCTGACGCATGTGATCAATTATGATCTTCCCAATGTACCGGAAACGTATGTGCACCGTATCGGACGAACAGGCCGTGCAGGCGCAAG
Organism: Chitinophagaceae bacterium; assembly: GCA_036262095.1. Classification (GTDB taxonomy): domain Bacteria; phylum Bacteroidota; class Bacteroidia; order Chitinophagales; family Chitinophagaceae; genus Terrimonas_A. Next base: position 12,805 of record DATAJQ010000028.1, read on the forward strand.
CGGTATTGCTTTTTCGTTTTGCGATTATGAAGAGAAGATCTATTTAAAAGATATTCAGAAACTGATCGGTAAGAATGTGCCGGTGGTGAAAGATCATCCCTTTGATGTGCCGCTGATGCATGGCGTGTCGCAGCAATCTGCTGCAACGACTACAGCTAATCATGCTGCTTATGCCAATAGCAGCAGGAGGAGCGGAGGTAAAAGATCGGGCCGGTCTTTTACGCAGCAAAGGGCATGATCCCACTATTAATGGGTATCCCACAAAGACACAAAGAGCACAAAGGATATTTTTTCTTTGTGCTCTTTGTGTCTTTGTGGGATATATTGTTGTGAGAAATTATCGGTGATCCTGGTAAGTGAGTGCAGGTGCTGAGTTTTTCAGTTCCTGCATTTCCCTTTCAGTAAGCCGGGGTTTATTGATGGTAGCTGCCAGTTCTTCCAACTGCTCCATTGTTCTGATCCCTGCTATGGCAACAGGTACCTGCTGTAATACAAAGCCTAAAGCGGTTTGGGCAGCGCTGCGTACAGCATTTGATAGCTCGTGTACCTTTTCAGCAACCTTTTTTACCTCTGAGGCGGAATGCCCCAGGTAATCTTTCGCCGGCTTATCTATCAATAATCCCTGGGCCAATGCTCCACGGCTTAATACAGTGATGTTGTGCTCTTTCAACAGCCCTAGGCATTCTTCTTCGGGGCGGCGGTCGAGCAGGCTGTATTGCATCATCACGGTATCAATAGAGGAGCGTTTTATATATTCCCTTATCACGTTCGGGCGTATGGAAGAAATGCCATAGGCCCTTATTTTACCCTGTTGCTTCAGGGATTCAAATGCTTCGATGGCTTCGTCAATATTATCGGTGATCATTCCTCCGTGCATCTGGTAAAGGTCTATATAATCTGTTTGCAGCCTTTGCAGGCTTTTATCGATCGAGGACAGGATATACTCCTTCCGGGCATTCCAATCCCAGCCGCTGCCATCGGCACGCCATTGATTACCGACTTTGGAAGCCAGGAGAATGGTTTTCCGTTTGGCTTTTAACGCAGCACCCAACATTTCTTCGTTTGCTCCTTTATCGTAGAGGTCAGCAGTGTCGAAGAAATTAATGCCCAGTTCTATAGCACGGTGAAGCAGTGTACTGCTTTCCGGCTGGCCTGGCTTAAGCGACATGCATCCGAAGCCTATAACAGAAGCTCGCAGTTCAGATTTACCGAGTAATTGATATTGCATGCTCAAGATCAGAATCCTTTTTTCTCAGCCGATTTAAGTGGCGGCAATTTAAAATCATCCAACGCACTTTTCTGCGCGATCATTTTTTCAATTGCTTCGATGGAGCGTGGTGCAAAAGAAGAAAGCAACTCATATCCATTTTGCGTGATCAGTGCATCGTCTTCGATACGTACTGCAATGCTCCACCATTTTTTATCGCAATCACTTCCTTCAGGAATATAAATGCCTGGTTCAATAGTGATCACCATATCTTTTTTAAGTACAGGAGAATTACCGCGATCGTGTACGTCAAGACCGATATGATGGGAGAGGCCATGGGGATAATAGCGGCCCACTTCATTTTTATTTTTGATGATACCATGTTTCAACAAGCCTTCAGCGATCACATCTTTGGCAGCCTGACCCGCATCGCTCCACTTGGCTCCATCTTTCAATAATTTGAAAGCTGCTTCCTGGGCATCATAAACGAGCTGGTAAATGATCTTTTCTTCTGCAGAAAATTTACCGCCGGCAGGGATGGTGCGGGTAACGTCTGCAGTGTAGCCATGATATTCAGCACCAACGTCCATAAGCAGGAGGGATGTGCCTACTTTTGTTTTCGTGTTTTCCATGTAGTGCAGAACACAGCCATTTTCTCCGGCGCCTACAATAGAGCCGTAGCCCACTTCTTCTGCACCATATTTCTTGTGTACATATTCATGTAGCCCCTGGATTTCCAGCTCACTCATATCAGGGCGCACCACTTTCATCACTTCATTCTGACCCTGGCAGGATATTTCCACCGCTTTGCGGAGAAGGGTCAGTTCTTCCGGTGTTTTTATTTCACGCAGGGTGCCGGTAAGCTGGCGGAAAGCGCGGTTATCGAACCGGGCATCTTTGGAATAGTCTTCCGGCATCGCAGCTTTTTGTTTGAACTGGGCAATGAGATCGAAAAGCTCTGCTTTGTCGCGGGGATTATCAGCAAGATCCGCTGGTAAGCGGTCAAAGATGATCTTATCAAAACGGGCAAAATCAACATTGAAATTCTTGAAATCCTCTCCATTGAACGACATTGGTATGCCGAGTTTTTCTTTGGCTCCTTCTACGCCCAGCCTGCGGCCTGTCCATTGTTCGGCCTGTGCATTCTTTTTTTGTACAAAAAGGACTTCGGAGTATTTATGACCAGCGGAATCTGTTTGTTCATCTTTAAATATCAGCAGCATGGATTGAGGCTCTTTATAGCCGCTGAAATAGTACATATCCGGGTTCTGATGATAGAGATAGTCCACATCATTGGAGAATGTGCGGGTTGGGTAGGCAAAAACCACAGTGACCGAATTGGCCGGCATCAGTTGCCGGAGGGCGGCACGGCGGCCGGCATGGAATTCTTTGGGGAGATAATCAGTGGGCAGGTCTGCCTGTGCGGTACAGACAAGAAAGGAGCCCAGACTGAGCAAAGTAAATAGCTTTCTCATGATGATTGTGTTGAACATAAAAACGGTGATTAGTTTGACTAAAAATAGTCTTTTCTAATCACCGTAGTGCATTAAATACATGAATGGTTCAGCTATGATCAATCATCATCTTCTTCCTCGTAATAGGCATCTTCGCTGCTGTAATGTTCTTCCCAGGCTTTTACCGCTTCGTCGCTCAGGCATTCGATAATATCGAACAGCGTGTCTTTTTTCAGTTTCCATTCGGTTTGCGTGGGGTCATCAAAGCGTTGAATGAACAGGCAATGATCCGTTTCAACTGCCACTTTAATGAGGGCAATCGGCGAATCTTCATTTTCTTTTACAAGGTAATGGCATCCATTTTCTAGCAAATCATAAGTGTACATACATCTCCTCCCTTTATTTTAATATTCTTTGTCTTTTCTACCGGTCGTATGGTAGTCCTTCTCATGCACCCAGAGGGGGTTAGTTCAGCAGTTTTGTAACGGGAGAATTTAATCGGGCTAGTGGGGTGACCCAAAATTAGTGAATTGACGGATTTTACAATCTAAAACAAAAAGGCGGAGACAAAATATTTCTTAACAAAAACTAACATATTGATTTATAGTTCATTGTATTATTATTTATGCATGGGTGTCAATTTTAATATCAAGATTTTTTGAGGATGCTTCCTTCTTACGGACTCCCTTCCCGTCTTCCCGCCTTACCGGTAATTTTTACCGGTAAGGCGGGAAGACGGGAAGGGAGTTTCAGAGGCACATCATATTTTTAAGCAGAGTAATAAAAAAGGATACCGGTCAGCTTTTGCTGACCGGTATCCTTGTCAATGGAAACGAACTCCGTTTTTAATTTTTGGGCTGTAATTGAATTTCGCCCACATCTGTAGTTTGTCCTTCTGTTACCACCACATCTTTCTTACGTGTGTTGGCGAAAGGTTCCTGTGCTTCGATGATAACATTGTAGTTACCGGGTTTAACATCCTTGATCTCGAATGCACCGTTCTGTACATCAGCACGAACTGTATCTGTTTCAGATATAGCCCATGCACGCACTGCTTTGTCGGCAGGGGTTACTGTACCTTTTACAGTACCACCTTCAAAGGCTTTGAACGAAAACAATGTGGCGGCAGATATTGCAAGAGCCGCCAAAGTCAATCTGGCTTTTTTCATGGTTAGCAAATTTTTACGCATATAGTGACACGTGAATGATCGGCGTTATTATTAATTGAATGAATTACGCGAAGCGGTCCACTATCTTAAGCGCTACTTGTGATATGAATTTGTTAGCGTGTTAGAGTTTACAAGGACTATGCCATAGCAGTTTTTGATTATATAAACTGTAATCGATCAGGTAAGATGTTTCTCGAGCAGATTGAACTCTGTGATAGGACTTGCATGTTTGTGAAGAATGCGATAAACGCAATTGATGATAGGCATGGTAACCGGTATGTCTTTTAATACAGGCAATAATTCCTTCGAAGCCTGGAATCCTTCAGCTATAGGAGTAAAAGTTTGTAATGCTTTATTGACATGTATACCCCGTCCTACAAATGTGCCGAGGATGCGATTGCAATTCTCCTCGGCATAAGCAGTAGCAAGTATGTCTCCGCAATAAGCAGAGGCAAAAAAATCACGCTGTGCTGGTAAAATATTGTTAAGGAATTCCCTGATCTCCCGCATGGCATTGGCAACCAGTATAGCCTGGAAATTCTCTCCATATTGTAAACCGCTGGCGATGCCGGTAGCAATGCCGATAATGTTTTTCAGGATTGCAGCATATTCCACTCCAACAGGATCTGTATTGGAAATAGTTTGTACGTATGACGTATTGCTAAGCGCTGTGCTGATCTTTTTTATCCAGGCGGGATCCGTTCCGCAAACAGTGATGAGTGTATTTTTTTGCGCAGCTATTTCTTCGGCCCGGCATGACCCTGCAATGACAGAGACGGTTGATTCGTCGCGGCTGAATTTGCGGCTTAAATACTGGCTGGGAGTGCAGCCACTGCCTGGAATAAATCCTTTGATGGACACTGCCAGGTGTTTGTCTCCCAGCCAGGCTTTATCCAGCCGCTGAAGGTTTTGCTCGAGATATGCAGAGGGAACAGCAAATATCACCAGATCTGATCCTTTAACAGCCTGCAGCGGATCTGCTGCAGGCTGAACATATTTCATTCTCAATGGAGCAAAACTCAGATAGCGTGGATTGTGACCGCTTGTTTGTATGAATAACTGCTGCTCCGGATTCCGGACCAGCCAGGAAACAGGTATTCCGCCGTCTGAAAACATTTTCACCAGCGCTGTTCCCCAGCTACCACTTCCTATGACCGATACACGCTTAAGCATAATAAAGAGCAGGCGATTTAAATGGGAAACAACAGTTCATCTGTCATTTACCACTTGTACTTGTCGTCATCTTTTCCAGCATAGTGATATATTTTTGGGCAGTTTCATTTGCCGGATCAACTACAAGTATTTTCTTGAAATACTCTATGGCTGCAGGATAGTCCTTTTTAGTATTGGTTTCATAAGCCGCCATATAATTATAAGCTTCGATCAGCCATTTTTTATCTGAAGCAGAGGGGGTAGCGACAGAGTCGATAGTTTGTACGAGTTTCTGATAATGCGGTATGGCGAGGCCTTCTGCCATAGCTGTATCAATAGCTGCATTGCTGCGCGCCTGCCAGTAGTAGCCGTAAGTTTTCTGTTCAGGATATTTTTCAGCATACAAACCGAAGACAGAATCTGCTTGCGGATACTGACCGGCTTTATAACAGGCAAGGCCCCAGTTGAACAGATGAACGTTGGTTGCTTTGTTGTTGCCCGTATAAAATTTACCCAGCCATTTAGCTTCGGCCGCATTATCATTCACCTGTTTGGCAAGCCGTGAAAGGGTTTGATAATGGGCGTATAAACCTTCCTCATCTTTTACCAGTCCCAATCCTTTTTCCAGATAGATCATGGCTGAATCGGGTTTGCCGGTAGCAGTGAAAAGTGTAGCCATGTTTTCATAGTCTTTCAGAATGATATTGCTGTCCACTTCATTCTGGAAGTATTGCTGCATAAAGCCCATGGCAGTAGCCGTATCCTTCATTTCTTCATAAGAATAAGCGATCAGTTTGTATAAGCGAGACTGCACTTTATCTCCTTCGCGGCTGATCAGGTTCCTGGCGTGTTGAATGGCCGGTTCGTATTGTTTGGTGAGATACAGGAGATCTGTTTGGTCATAATCATCCTGCGGAGTTTTGTCTGCATGGGATTTGTATTGAGTAAAATACTCCATTGCTTTGGCCGGATCAATGTACAGGTAATGATTGTACAATGCATAATATGCCGGCGCAAATGAATTATCGGCAGTAATGGATTTATTGAAAAAGTCCAGGTACATCTCCGCATTCTTTTGAGACAGGAAGATCCTGCCTAATTGATAATAAGCCTGTGATGAGTTCTTATCCTTGTTAAGTGCTTCCTGGTATGCCTGGTATGCTTCAGATCCTTTGTGCAAGCGGCGGTAAGCATTGCCTTCCAGCACCAGTAGGCCTGCATTCTTCTTATCTCTCTTTTGTGCGATGTCCAGTATCTGCAATGCATAATCCGGGCTTCCTTTCTCGGCACTGATATGTGCTTCAGCAATAGCTGCAAGGATGTCTGCATTTTTTGACTTGGTAAGATTCATGGCCTGTTCGAAATACCATTTGGCACTATCTGTTCTATTGGTATTCAACAGCAATCCTCCATAAGCCACCAGGAAATAAGGTTCTTTCTGTATGGAGGCCGGGGCTAAAGCCAGTGTATCGGCGGCTTCTTCGGCCAGTTCCTGTTTCAGGTAAGTGTTGGTCAGCAGGCACCAGGCTTCTGCATTTTCAGGTTGCTGGTTAAGAACGGCATGAAAAACCGATTCAGCGCTGGCATAGCGCGCATTGTCGAGATAGGACCTCCCTTCTTCCAAAGACTGGGCAGAAAGGGTGGTAACTGTGGTAATGAAGCTAATAAACAGAGCTGTCCTTTTCATGATGGTTGTTTATTTCAGTTTAAAGATTAAGCAGGTTGAACCGCCAGAACCTGTGTCCTGGAATCAGGCGATAACTGATCAGAAATATGCCTGTTGAGCAAACCTCCGATTTTTGTTTCTACACCCGGATACACGATCAGCATATCGGCGTTCACTTTATTGCAATAATTGAGTAATGCCTTTGCCTGGTTATTGCCCCGGAGCACATCGTATTCTACGGAGCCGGGCCAGTTTGTTTTCAACAAACGGAATGTATTCAGCAATGATTCTTTCGAATGTGCATCATCCTTTTCATGGCTGAGGTAACTTACCAGGCGGATATGGAAACCCGGTCTGTGTCTCCAGGTATCCAACAGTTCCAGTTTCTTCCAGGGAAAGGTTGGCCCAACGGGAATGACCACTGTTTTAACGGGGCCATTCAATGATCCTGGCTTTACTGTAAGCACAGGTATGCCGCTGTCTGCAGCTATCTGTGACGACAAAACAGTTTTTGAAAATGTAAAAACAGAATTGGATGAATGCTTACCTATAATAATAAGATCAACATTCAGCCGTTCTGCTTCCTGTACAATCGCGTCTTCAATTGAATGACTGTCTGTAAGCCAGCAGGAGATACCCACATCCGGCCTTAATTTCCGAATCCTTTCTTTCAGCTCATCCAGCTTGCTTTGTACTTTTTCCTGGTTCCGGTTTGCATTGCCTTTTATAAACTCCTGCAATACATCCCGCCGCTGCACGTGCAGCAGGTGGATCATTGCAGCAGCACCTTCTATCAATTCCAATGCCTTGACAACAGCCACTTCTGTGTTCACAGAGAAGTCAACTGGGACAAGAATTGTATTAAACCGGCCTGACATGGGGATAAATGTAGAAGAAAGCACTTAAGTGGCGATTAGTGATGAATTAGAATACTATTAGAAAACAGAAATCGTAAATTGCGATCTATTAAAAATAGCATCGATGGACGAGTTAAGTATACTCCTGGTTGAAGATGAAGTACGCATTGCCGATACATTGCGGATTGGTTTATCAGAGAATGGCTATGAAGTGGAAGTAGCCTATGATGGCCAGATAGGGTGGAGATTATTCCAGTCAAAAAAGTTTAATCTGTTGATCGTCGATATCAATTTACCGGGGATCACTGGATATGAACTGACCAAAATGGTAAGGGCCCAGAATGAAGATATCCCCATTATCATGTTAACGGCCCTGAGCTCGCTGGATGATAAGATAGAAGGGTATGATGCAGGCGCAGATGATTATATTATCAAGCCGTTTGAATTCAAAGAGCTCCTGATGAAAATAAGAGTGTTGATGCGCAGAACGGCGGACCTGCAAGCTCCTGTAGGCAATATTCTCCGTGCAGACGATCTGCTGATGAACCTCGATACCAAGGAAGTGAAGAGGGAAGATGTTTCCATTCATCTTACAGCCAAGGAATTTCAGTTGCTGGAATACCTGCTGCGGAATAAAAACAGGGTTGTGTCCCGCGCAGATATTGCCGTGAATGTATGGGATATAGATTTTGATACCAACACCAATATAATTGATGTGTACATCAATTATGTCCGTAATAAAATAGACAAGCCATTTCAGAAAAAACTGATCCAGACCCAGGTGGGTATGGGTTATATCTTAAAGGAAAACTGATATGCCAATAAGGTACCGCATCATCCTCTTATTTACACTATTAGTATTGCTGATACTCGGGATCGTGTGCGGCTCTATTTATTATTTTTCAGCTAGTTCACGTACCAAGATGATGCGGACCAGGTTGACCAACCGCGCCATCACCACTGCGCGTTTATTGAAACAATCAGAAGTGTTTGACCGGCAGCTTGTCCGCCGGATCGATTCTTCCATGTCCATATCATTGAAAGATAAATCCGTTCAGGCCTATAACGCAGAAAATAAGCGGATTTACAACTATACAGACGCGTTTGGGGACACCGTGCATGTTTCCGTCGCCTTATTGAACGAAGCAAGGAGCAAAGGGAACGTTTTTTTCAGGGAGGGGCAAAAGGAAGCTGTTGCCTTTCATACACTTCATGCACAAGGCACGGAAAAAGGCCTGGTGATTATTTCTGCAGCCAGAGATGATGAAGGCAATCGCAATATGAGCTTTCTGAAACAAATACTGATCGCCAGTTTTATAACAGGTATAGGCATTTCTTTCGCCGGCGGATACATTTTCTCGGGCCGCCTGCTGCGCCCTGTTAAAAAGATCACGGAAGAGGTCACAGATATTTATGCATATAACCTGGCAAGGCGCATACCTCCGGGCAATACCAAAGATGAATGGTATAAATTGACCAATACACTGAATGATCTTTTAGACAGGCTTAATCAGAGCTTTGAGATGCAGCGGCGGTTCATATCCAATGCATCGCATGAGCTCTCTACTCCGCTGACCCTTATTTCCAGCCAACTGGAAGTATCGCTGCAACGCAACAGGAATGAAGAAGAGTACCGCCGCGTGATGCAAGCCGTATTACAGGATGTTCACTATATGAATAACCTGGTGCAGACCTTATTGAAGTTTGCAACCGCTTCAGGTAATCCCGGCGGATTGAATATCGATCTCATACGGATAGATGAAGTGCTGATGCGCATTCCTGCGTCTATACAAAAGCAGGACGCGGGATTTTCTGTATCCTTACAGTTCAACGACCTGCCGGACGAAGAAAATAAATTGCTGGTGTTTGGTAATGAGGAGTTATTGTTTACTGCTATCCGCAATGTTGCCGTCAATGCCTGCAAATATTCACCTGATCATCATGCAGAGATCATACTGACGGTGTTGCCGGAAGAGTTCATCATTCATATTATTGATAAAGGGCCGGGCATACCAGACAGTGAACTGGAAAACATCTTCCAGCCGTTCTATCGCATAGAAGAGACCCGGTCAATTGCCGGCTTTGGGCTGGGGCTTTCACTGGCCAGCCGCATTATTAAATTGCATAAGGGAGATGTTCAAGTTGAATCGACACCAGGCGTCGGCACTACATTTGAATTACATTTACCGGTGGCTGGAAAACTGTAATTCTGTTTTCTTAAACCTTCTCCAGTTTTTCAATGGCTTTTACCATATTGATCCCTTTACCTAATACGGGTTTGAACAGGTCGCCCCGCTTTTTCAACAATCCAATGGTATTCTGAATAGTGAAATCCTGCATCTTCAAACCTTTTTTTACTTCGTCCCAATGCAAAGGCATGGAAACAGTAGCACCGGGTTTTGGCCTGATAGAATAAGGTGCAGCCAGTGTTGCCTGCGGGCGGTTTTGTAAAAAATCCAGGTACATTTTTCCCTTGCGCCCGGATACAGACCGTTCGATACTGGTGAAGTCAGGGATCTGCTGGTGAACAAGTGTTACGATCAAACGCGCAAATTCTTTCGACTGCTCATAACTGTAAGCTGCACCCAAAGGGATATAAATATGAATGCCGGTTGAACCGGAAGTTTTTGCATAGCAGGGAATGCCTGCTTTTTCCAATAACTCTCCTGTTACCTGTGCAGCTTCGATCACCTGTTCGAACTCAGTTCGCTTACCGGGATCAAGGTCAATGATACACCAGTCGGGATTATCGGGTTTCTTCACGGTACTGCTCCATGGATTGATCTCGATACAACCCAGATTTGCCATATAAAGGAGAGTAGCTTCATCATTGCAGACCATGAAGTTCTTATCCTTGTCTTCGTCCTGGCTCCGGTAAGGAAAAGTATCTATCCAGTCCGGGATCTTGCCTGTTACATCCTTCTGGTAAAAACTCTGCCCGTTAATACCGTTCGGAAAACGGTTAAGCGATTGAGGCCGTCCTTTTAAATAGGGCAGGATATAAGGTGCTGCCTGGTAATAATAATTGATCAGATCGCGTTTGGTGATCTTCTCCTTTGGCCAGTAAATCTTGCTGAGATTAGTGAACTGTAGCTCATGCCCACCTACCTCGCGCACCTGCGATTTATCTTTCGGGTTGAGCAATGTCTTGCGTTCCCGGGAACCGGTTTTTGCCATCAGTTTATTTTTATTGACATTTTTAGTTGTATTATTCGCACTTTTAATTTTTCTCTCTTTTCCCTTGTTCTTCCCATTCACATCATTCGCATCTATAGGAACTTCCCTTGTTACATCCGTGGCTTTCTTATCCTCCCGCATACCTTCAAAAGACGGATGGCGCATTACTCCATCACTTGTCACTTCACGATAGCTTACTTCACAAACCAGTTTGGGTTTTAGCCAGGTGGCTTTCGCATGAGGAGGATCAGGGCGGAAGCGGGAAGGTTTGTTTACATCCGGTTCTGTATTAAAAGGGGATTTTTTAGTGACCAATGGTTTGAACAGGCGCATCATTTTTTGCTGTTGTTCCTGGTTAAAGCCAGTGCCGATTTTGCCGGTATACTGCAGTTTCCCATTTTCAAACACACCTACCAGTAATGAACTGAATGCTTTGCTTGTGCCTTCATTGCGTGTGTAACCTCCGATCACTACTTCGTGCCGGAGATTGGTTTTTATTTTCAGCCATTCGCGTGTGCGGATGCCAGGGGTATACAGACTTTCCGCCTTTTTTGCCATGATACCTTCAATCCCCATTTTTCCTGCGGCTTTCAGCAGATCTTCAGCAGATGTGTCAAAACTTTCACTCATACGGATAATACCTTCTTCCTCTGGCATGTTTGATTTTAGTATCTCTCTGCGTTCCTGCAAGGGTAATCCGGTGAGATCATACCCGTTCAGCCAGAGGATATCAAACACATAATAAAAAAGGGAACCATCAGCCTCACTTCGCCAGTTTTGCAGGCTGCCGAAATCTGCTACACCTTTGTCATTGATCACAACGATCTCTCCATCTACCACGGCATGTAGTCCCCATTGTTTGAGGGCCTCAAAAACCGGATAGAATCTTTCGCTGAATGATTTATTATTTCTTGATATAAGGGATATCTTTTTCCCGTTCATTAATGCGAGAGCGCGGTACCCATCCCATTTTATTTCGTAGGTCCATCCCGGTTCATCAAAGGGCTTATCTACCAGGGTGGCGAGCATGGGAGTGGTGTAGGAGGGAAAAGGGGATCTTTTACCAGCCGCTGATTTTTTCTTTTTTACAGGAGCTTTCTTTCCTGCAGTTTTCTTTTTTGGGGAAGCTGTGGCCCGGTTTGAGACATCTTCTTGTGAATATACTTTATCAGGCTTCTTTTCCATTTCAGCGATCGTTTTACCGGAGATCACTGAGCGGGCTTTCTTTGTCACATCTGTGATGCGGGCATATTTATCTTTTGCTTTCATCAATAACCAGGAATTCTCTCCCTGGTAAGATGATTTTACCAAAGCATATTCACCTTTCAGTTTTTTACCCTTCAGCACGAATACGATCTTTCCCTTGCGCAACTGGCTCAAAAGATTTTTTTCTTTTGAGCGCTTATCGGGAAACTCACCCTCTGCCGGTTCATACACGCCTTCATCCCAGATAATGACGGTGCCTCCGCCGTATTGACCTTTAGGAATAATGCCTTCAAAGTTGCGGTAATCATAAGGGTGATCTTCCACCATCATCGCCAGCCGTTTTACTGATGGATCAGTGGAAGGGCCTTTGGGGACGGCCCAGCTTTTTAATACTCCATCCATTTCCAGGCGGAAATCATAATGCAGCCGAGATGCATCATGCTTCTGCACCACGAAATGCAATTGCTGACCTGTAGGTTTCCCGCCACTGGGCTCAGGTGTATGGGAAAAACTTCTTTTCTTACGGTAAGTTGCTAATGCCATATAGTGATGCTATCAAAACAGGGGCCGGGTATTGAAAATATTTTTGCCACGCAAACGGTTGATTATCGCAAAATCGTAGTTTTACGACTCAAAAAGGGTAGATTTTCTCTTGGCAATCAATAGGTAACGCATTATGTTTGCATCAGAAGTTGATTGATTGTTATATCAATCTATCCAATATCAAACCGAAGAACCGATTCCAATACAATCCTAAAAAACCATCCTTTCGGTCAACTTCATCTTTTTACCGTCCAGAAAAAGATTCAAAAGGTCATCGTGAAAAACGGTGGCCTTTTGCTTTTATTTAATCTTCCCACCAGTTTTCATTTGGATAAAACTGATTAATGACCACAGCCTGCCCGATCAGGGGAGTGGTGACCCGCAACCCCAATTCTTTTGCTTTTACTGTAAGACGGTGTGGCGGTTCATTCCAGGGGTGATTGGCGAGGGCAAACTTGGCCCAGTGTACCGGCATAAGCACTTTGGCTTTAAGATCAATGGCAGCCTGTGCAGTTTCTTCAGGCAGTAAATGAATATTATGCCATGCAAGATTATACTGTCCGCATTCTAAAAGTGCAAGATCAAAGGGACCAAATTTTTCACCAATGAGTTTGAAATGTGCATCATAACCGGAATCACCACCAATAAAGATCCGGTGGCCGTGTATATCAAGCACGAAGGAAGACCAGAGTGAAGTTGCCTGTACCAGGCCACGCCCTGAAAAATGCCTGGCAGGTGTGGCAGTAAGTGAGATGTTTTGCTGTAATTGTTCTGTTTCCCACCAATCCATCTCAGTAACAGAAGGAATATCCTTTCCTGCACAGCGGACTATATCTTTTCCCACACCCAGTGAGGTATAGATCTTTTTGATCTTTGGCAATAGCGATGCAAGTGTTTTTTTATCAAGATGGTCATAATGATTGTGAGTGATGATAAGGTAATCAATTACAGGAAAATCATTTGCTGTATAAATATCCGAACCTTTGAATGCAGTGACTAATCCGGGCATTGGCGCAGCATGACCACTGAATACAGGATCGATAAGGATCCTTATTCCTTTGCAAACGATGAGATAACTGGAATGCCCAAACCAAACGATCGCAGGTGCATCCGATGATAAGTGTGGCAGATTGGTTTTTATGGTAGGCAAAGGAACAGCAGGTATTGCAGTGCGCGGACGATTGACCCTTTCCAGTAGAACTTTTATCATGCTTGAATCTTTCGACAAGGTTGGAGTGGGAGAGAGATTCCTGAACTTGCCGTTGCTGTAGTGGTCAGAGTTGGGTGGCGTCCGCCATTGTTGTTTTATCATGAACATAAATTTCGGCGATACGCCGCAGAGCCGCAAAGATTTTATTGGCAATTTGTGAATACTTTAGGTTTGTGTCCTACTTTTGCAACACCGTGCATAAGATAGCTGCTGCTATATTACTCCTGGCCTTTCTTGGGCAATCCTTTAACCAGGGCTTTTATTATGTTGGTTATATCATCAACAAGGCAGAATACATGCGGAACTGTGAAAACAAATACAGGCCCATGCTTCATTGCGATGGTAAATGCCAGTTGATGAAAAAGATACAGGCGCAGCAAAAAAAGGAACAGGAGCAATACCCTGAAATGAAACTCGCTGCCAAGGCAGAAGTGATCTCTTCCAAATCATCTTTTCTTCTTACAGTTCCACAGGTTTGCATAGCTGTGGAAAGGGAATACAAGACCGGCGATACAGGAGCCCCTGTTGACCGCGCATCTTCTTTCTTCCATCCACCCAATGCCTGATGCTACATATCATGTGTGCTTCATGTGAATGATTGATCATTCATTGTTTATCTGTTTATTATTGTTTTTTGACCTGATTTAAGGTGAGGGGTTTCTATTGCTTTTTCATGAGAAATAGCGATATGACCTCTTATGCAAAAACTATTATCAATTATTAAGATTACCAGTATGAAAATATATTTCAACTTGCTGCTCGTTGCAGTAAGCTCTGCCATGTTGTATGCTTCCTGTAAAAAGGACAGCCATGATCCTCCTTCAGGTGAACTTGTTCCTGTAACCGTTGAGTTTGACAATATTGTTGGAGGACAGAATCTTTTTCTGGATGCAGTGAACTATACCAATGCAGCAGGAGAGCAATTCAATATTTCTTTATTACAATATTATATCAGCAATATCCGGCTTGGAAAAACTGATGGAACTGTGTATACGGTTCCGCAAGACAGCTGCTATTTCCTGATAAAAGAAAATGATCCTGCAACAAGATCGGCAAAGATCAAAGTTCCTGCGGGGGATTATAACCAATTGAGTTTTGTAGTGGGTGTTGACAGTCTTCGCAGTACGATGGATATCAGCAAGCGGACCGGTGTGCTGGACCCTTCTGCAGGGCATGATGACGGCATGTACTGGGGATGGAATAGCGGATATATCTTTTTCCGTATGGAAGGCGTTTCTCTCTCAGCACCACTTGACCCAAGCGGTCAAAGAAAATTCCGTTATCATATAGGAGGGTTTGGCGGTTATTCAGCACCAACGATCAACAATATCAAAACGGTTACACTTGACCTGAATGCTTCCGGCATTGTGCAGGCGCGTTCTGGGCGGACACCGAATATACACCTCATGGTGGATGTGCTGAAGGTTTTCAACGGACCTGTAACATTAAGCATTGCAGCGAATCCAACTGTTATGTTCAGCGACTACAGTGTGAACATTGCAAATAATTACTCCCATATTTTTTATCATGATCATACAGAGAATTAAACTGTTGTTATGAACAAGCGATTTTTATTATTCTCCGCAGGCTTCCTGCTACTGATGTCCTGCGGCAAGGAGATCATGGAGAGATTCACCGGCTTTCAAAAGCCGGTGAATTTTCCGGAGCCGGTATACCGCTTTGCAGATAATACTATTACAAAAGAAGGTTTTGAACTGGGGCATAAATTGTTTTATGATCCAAGGCTTTCCCGGAACAATACTATTTCCTGTGGAAGCTGCCATATTCAATCATCCTCTTTTACGCATCATGGGCACGATGTAAGCCATGGCATAGATGATAGGTTAGGCAGCCGGAACTCTCCACCCATCATGAACCTGGCCTGGATGCCTTCATTTTTTTGGGATGGAGGCGTGTTCGATCTTGATCTGCAACCTGTTTCTCCTATCACCAATCATGTTGAAATGGATGAAACAGTAGAGAATCTATTGAACAAGCTGCGGCAACATCCCCAATATCCCGGCCTGTTCAAAAAAGCATTTGGTTCGGAAGAGGTCAGTACGGCCAGGGTGATGAAGGCTTTGTCGCAATTCATGTTGTTATGCATCAGCAGCCAGTCGAAATATGATAGTGTGACAACGAATCTTGGTGCTGTTTTCACTCCCGCAGAGCAGCAGGGTTATGCCCTGTTCAGGGAGAAATGCAGCGCTTGTCATAAAGAACCCTTATTTACCGATCATTCTTTCCGGAATAATGGCATTGCGATCGGGCTGAACAACGATGAGGGCCGGTATATGGTAACATTGAATGAAGCGGATAAATACAAGTTCAAAGTGCCGAGTCTGCGGAACCTGGAGTTTACCGCGCCTTATATGCACGATGGCCGCTTTATTACCCTCGATGCAGTGCTGGACCATTACCGGAATAACGTGCAGCATACACCCAATCTTGATCCGCTTCTTACCGATGGAATACCATTAACGAATGAAGAGAAGCAACAATTGATCGCATTTCTGAAAACACTGAGCGACCGGAATTTTTTGAATAACCCGCTGCTGGCAGAGCAGTAAAAAAACAAAAATTTATGAAAACGAAATTAGTGATCCTCTCATTGATCCTTTTTGCATTCGGCTGCAATAATAATAAAGACCAATCCCGTACAGATAACTCTCATGCAGGGCATATGAACAGTGCAGAGAGTGCTAATTATGCCGATAGTGTGAATAATGGATTGATCAGGGAAGATACAATGAAAAGCAGCCCGCATCGCACAGCTATGGCTACAATCAACGGAACGCATGTTCATATCGAATATGGATCGCCGGGTGTGAAGAACAGGATTATCTGGGGTGGATTGGTTGCCTATGATAAAGTGTGGGTAACAGGGGCTCATAAAGCAACTACTGTACAATTCAGCAAGCCCGTGATCATTGGAGATAAAACCATTCCCAAAGGCATCTATGCACTATTCACTATTCCGGGTCAGGAAAAATGGACAGTTATTATCAATAGCCGGTATGAGCAGCATCTGGCGGATGAATATTCAGAAAAGGAAGACCTGGTTAGAGTTGCAGTAACTCCTAAGGAAAGTCCGGTGGTGCAAAGGCTTACGTATGCAGTAAGCTCCACAGGAGATCATGCTGGTGAGATCAGCGTGCAATGGGAAAAACTTCGTATTGCTTTACCCTTTAAAACTGTAGAGTGATGAAAAAGATTTACAGCCTGTTGATCGTGCTGGCTTCCGTTCCTTCATTGGCTTGTGATATATGCGGAAGCGGCGCAGGAGGCTCTTATCTGGGACTGCTTCCGCAATTCAGAAAACGGTTTTTTGGATTGCGCTACCAGCAAAACAGTCTCCAGCATCACCTGGGGGCGGGTGGAACGGTTAACTATCTTACCACAACAGAGACCTATCGTATCACAGAATTATGGGGAGCGACCAATATCGGAGCAAGATTCAGGATAACAGCATTTGTCCCTTTTAATTTTATACAAAGAAAAAATCAGCAGGAACACCTGGCTGATCAGGGATTGGGAGATATTACTGTTATCGGTTATTATCAGTTGCTGAACCGGAATACAAACGATGGAAATAATAAACTGGTGCAATCCCTTTGGGTAGGTGCAGGTATAAAACTCCCCTCGGGAAAATATAACCCGGAAGATAAGAACATCCAGCAGTCATCACAGAACACCTTCCAGTTGGGAACAGGCAGCACTGATTTCTCTGCCAACCTGATGTATGATATCCGGCTGGGGCAAACGGGCATCAATATGAATGCCGGTTATAAAATGAACACCACGAATAAATATGATTACCAGTACGGCAATAAATTCACTTTAAATACGCTGGCCTACCACCGGTTTACTATTGGGGATAAAGTAAGCATTACGCCTAACGCCGGTGCTTTATATGAAACAGCCGCAAAAGACTGGAAAGTGAAAGACGTGCAGGTGTGGGAAACCGGCGGATATTCCCTGATGGGTACCTTGGGAACGGAGTTTTCATGGGGGAGAATAAGTGCAGGTATCAATTTTCAAACGCCTTTCGCACAGCGTTTGGGTGAAGGGAAGGTAAAAGGAAAGGGCAGGGGTATGATACATCTCGGCATAGCTATCTGATAAGACATAGATCAAGAGCCGGCAACAATTGTTGCCGGCTCTTGATCATTCTCAGGTCTCTATTTCTTGCTTTTAATGGTCACGATATTATCCTGCTGGTTCTCTTCGGGCATATATCCATAAGGGTCGATTATCACTGATGCCGGTTTTTTGTTTACGATCATTGTCAGCCTTGTTTCTCCATTGATGAAATGATAGGTTTGCAAATGCAAAGGTTGTGTATAGCGGTCCCAGTCCTCAGGTTGCTGCTCAAAAACGGCAATTGTTATATCATCATCAACAGGCATAGGCTTGAAAGAATGATACCTGCCGTTATTCTTGACAACATTTGCCTGCACAGTCAGGCTAAACCGGCCATCGGGCAACTGTTTGCATTCAATAAGGGATAGTTTCATTGACCAGGTGATCATTTGGGTCAGTAGCTCATTGATCAATCTTGCCTGAGCCGGATTTGCATCCTTGTAAAGTTCCTGCATCAGGTGTTCCGGTTTTGCTTTGGAACCCGGTGCAGCATGCTTTGCCCAAAGGCTTTGCAGAGCACGGGTCAGTTTTTCTTCTCCAAGGTTTTCTTTGATGGCATACATGGCCAGGCTTCCTTTCTGGTAATGCACAAATGGCTGACCCGTTGCAGAATCCAATGGCATTTCATCCTCATCAAGGCTGCGCAGGATGGAATATAACCTGTTGTCGGTTTGCAGATAATTGCGCAGATACATTTTGCCGAACCGGCGTTCCAATACCATATCTTCTATATATTTTGCCAATGATTCTGTCAGTAATTTATTGCCGGGTGATGCGACTGGTTGAAATTGTGCTCCCCACCATTGATGCGCGGTCTCATGTGCCGTGATGGCATAAGCCTGATTCACTTTGGTGGTATCGCTGTAATTGCTCATGAAATTGATATTCTCTACGCTGAACATAACACCAGGGTATGCAGTGGCTGCACCACGGTATTGCGGTATTTCGGCAAGGGCTAATTGTTTGTATGGATATGGACCGAAATGTTCAGTACTATAATCCAGTGCATCCTTCATTCCCTGCATGATGGCGGGAAGATTATAGGTTTGCCCGGGCTGGTAATAGATATTCAATGTAATGCCCTTATGTTCTTCTTTTATACTGGCATATTTGGCTGAGCTGAATGCAAACATGAAATTGGAAGGCTGTGTTGTTTTGTAGTGAAAATAATTACGGTCTCCATCCTTCCATTGTTTTTGCAGTTCTCCAACTGTGATTATTCGCTGGTCTGCCCTGGTGGAAATGGTTGTTTCGTAATCTACCAGGTGATAAATGGTATCAGCTAATGGCAGGGTAGGAGTTTCGGATAATCCTTTTTTCCTGCGGACCGCTTTGTTACCTGATTCATAGCGGTCGTTATATCCCAGGAAAGGAAGATATTTTTCCAGTTCGATATAGGAGCCGTTTTCAACCACTGAATGCTCATTATTGAATGGCATAAAGCCAGAACGGATAGCCTGTAGGGAAAACTGTATCTCCATTTCTTTACCGGGCAGGAGAGGTGTGCTGAGTTCATATCGTTGCTCATTGAAAACTTTATCCTGCAGGCCTTTTTTAGACAATGGAACAGTAAAGCGTGCAGAAGAAACTTCCGGATCAGTGCCTAACCAGAGATTCGTGATGGGGCTGGGTGATTCATTTCTTAAACGGTAAGTTCCTTTTACTGTATACATCTGTTGATCAGGATACAGGTCTACTGTTGTTTTTATGGCTTTGATCACTGGTTGATAGATACCTGCAAGCGGTTTATATTTTTTTTCATATTCCAGTTGCCATTCCTGTTGCGCCAGTTTGTTTTTGTATTTACCGATAATATTTGTTTGATAAAAAATCCAACTGCCGCTCCCAACCCAGATCAGTATTCCTGCCAGTAAAAACAATTTCCCCGGCTTTGCCCATTGATTGCCTGCTGTGCTTAACCGTTGACGGAGGTTTAACTGGCGGCTGTTTTGCCACAATGCGATCGTTACAAGAGAAAGTATCAGTGCCAGCCCTGACCAGTAAAGCATGTACCAATTAAAAGCTTTGGCATAATGGCCAAACCCATTCATTGCCGAATACAGAAGTTCGGGCACTGAAGCATAACGAAGCAGGTAATGTTCTACACCTAATCTCGGGCTGAACAGGATAAAGGCCGTTATGAACAGGCAGATCAGCATGCCCAGGTATTTGTTGGAAGTAAGCGACATAATGAAGACGACCAGTACGGCAAAGAGCAATAACGGGAAACCACTGTAATAATACAGGCTTGCATAGCGCAGCAATTCCAACCGGGTATATCCATTGCTTAGCTGTAAACCTATACCGATAGCTATATTGGCTGTAATAATGGTTGCGATCAGTATACCTAATGCGGCTGTTTTTGCTGCCCAGGGCACAACATTTTTCACCGGGGTGCTATATACAAGCGCCTGCACATTCACTGTCCGTTCGCGCCAGATCAACTCGGCAGCATAAAATATGATCAGGAGCATGGCTGGTTTTATAGAGCGAAGCTCCTGCAATAGCAGGGAAGTGGAAGGGTAAGACCTGATGCTGTAGGGGCCGCCAAATAAAGTGTCTTTTGTTTCCATGGCATACATGAATATCCACAGGATCATCATTACCATGAACGGTATATGTTTGAATACTGAAATGATTTCCAGTTTCAGCTGTGAATGGAAGGCTTTCCAGTGATAGGCCAGTCCCTGCGGATCAACAGCTATGCTTCTGTAGGGAATTACAGCAATAGTTTTTAATGAACGCCTGCTTTTTCCTGATGCAGGGAGTTTTATCTCGAACCGGAAAAACCGGTAGCTCAGAATCAGTATCACTAAAGCGAAGCCGGTCCACAATAAACGATTCAAAAGAAAAATTCCATTTAGTGCGAACAAGTGGGTATTCTTTTGTGCGGCCGTCCAGGAGCGGGTTTCACTGAAGAATGCTGAAAGTCCGAAAGGATCTGCCAGCAAGGAGGGCGTACCAGGCCCGTCGGGGTTGAGGGAAGAAGTGGCCAGCAGCGGAGAATTGCCCAGAACGGAACCTACCCAATAGAGCACGAACAGCAATACACCCGCGGCATATACAGCCCTGGTATTTCCTGTGAGTGACCCAACACAAAAGATCAGCGCGCAGCTAAGAAATGCATTCGGTGCTCCGAAGGTTAACAGAGGTTGTATAAAATAGTAAATGACAGATTTTCCCAGTTCTTCTCCAGGTAGTAAAAAAGAACCGAAAAACATTCCTGCTGCAGCGAAGCAAAGGATAAGGAATACGGTTATGAGTAAACCGGATAACCTTGTCATAAAATAAGGGAACCGTTTTACAGAAGTGCTGTAAATGATAGCATCCATTTTATAATGGCTATCCCTTAATACCACACTGGCGCAAAACAATGTGGCGGCAAAAATGGAGCAGAGGGAGAGAAGGCCGGTTATATTGGCAATAGCATACGGGCTGTTCTTATACACTTCATTGCCAAATCCACCTTGCATAGCTATCATTCCAAGCAGGAAAAATATCAGTGCTGCTGTCTTAAAGGTTATTTGCCTGAAATGATACTTCAATTCGAACCTTAATAAAGGACTTAACATGCGGCACCTCCTTTTCCGGAAGCCTGGTTTCCGAACAGAGCAGAGAAGTATACATCCTCCAGTTCCGGATAGAATTGTTCAAATCCGGTACCGGGATTGATGGATGACAATACGTGCAGCTGCACTTTACCGCCAATAAGCCGGGTGGATATAACATCAAACTCAGCCTGGTACTGTGCCAGCTCATTGCGGGAAATGATTTTGCGCCAAACCAGTCCTTTCAGTTTTTCTGTAAGTAAAGAAGGCTTTCCCTTCAGGATCACTTTACCCGAAGCCATTACAGCCATTTCAGGACAGAGATCATGCACATCTTCCACGATATGGGTGGAAAGCAATACCACCACGTTTTCGCCGATCTCACTCAGTAGATCATGAAAGCGGTTGCGTTCCAACGGATCGAGGCCGGCAGTAGGTTCATCCACGATGATCAGTTTGGGGTTGCCCAGCAAAGCCTGGGCAATGCCGAAACGTTGACGCATGCCGCCTGAAAATGTGCTTACCGCTCTTTTACGGTCTGTGTAAAGATTGGTTTGCTGCAACAAAGCCATTACCTGCTCTTTCCTTTCTTTTTTATTCAGTATTCCTTTCAGTATAGCCAGGTGATCGAGCAATTGTGCGGCGGATATTTTGGGATATACACCAAAATCCTGCGGGAGATACCCCAGCTGCCCCCGCAATTGTTGCGGATGACGGAGTATATCCATTCCTGAAAAAAGCACCTGCCCGCTATCAGGCTGTTGCAGTGTTGCAAGCGTACGCATCAGGGAAGATTTGCCGGCACCATTTGGCCCAAGCAATCCAAACATGCCATTGGATATGGTAAGGGAAACATTATCGAGGGCCTTAACGCCATTTGTGTAACTCTTGCAAAGGTTTTTAATTTCGAGTGTGTGCATACATCATTTATTTTCGGGTGCAAAATAGAAGCGCATGGTAAGGCGATAAATTATAAATGAGAAAGGCGATGAAAATGGTGATCAATAGATACTCCTGCTTATGCCCTTGTTTCATTTACTTACATCCTTAAAACCGATGCATTCGTCATTATTTTTTGTAGATACCGGCTGGAAGCTGTTTTTTTAACCATTTGTTTCTCCATTTCATGAATAAGCTTTTTGATAAACTGATGCAGCGCCGTGATGCCTGGTTTTTTACTGGCTTGTGGCTTTGGGCTGCAATCGGGTATACGCAACAGGAACCATCCGGCAACTGGCCGTTCTTTTTCAAAACAATGGCTGTATTGGGGATACTGTTTGCGCCCGTCGTCGGTTTTGCTTGTTTTAGAGAAAGGCTAAAGCAAGTGTTGGCAGGCAGGCAATATCTTGTATGTTGGCTAATATTTTTTGGGGTGTTAGTACCCCTAATCACCTATTTCTGCTCCAAAGCTGAATTTGATAACCCACCCTCCTGGCTTTTCGTGGCCTGTGCCACCTGGATCATCCTGCTTGAATTGCTTTTGCTGGTCAATGCTTATTATCGCCGGAGGATAGTTAAAACTAAATGGATACAGGGATTTGGATTGGAGAAAGCCATATTGATCAGTATCGTGATAATATCCTTGGCATTGTCAGCAATGGCTGCATCTAGTATGGATGATCCCCTATATAACCGCAATGGCAACCTGCTGATCGCTTTCCGGTTTGTGCCTTCAAAGATCATTGAACATTTTGGAACTTTTGCGAGTCTTACAATACAGTTCCTGGTAATGTACCTGGCAGGCTATTTATTCTTTCTGATCAACAGCCGTTTTCTTGTTTCCAAAGTATTGAAACAATATGGATTGATCGTTTACCTCATGAGCATGCTAACGGTTGTCGCGATCCTGTATCCCGTAGTAGCGCAATTACTGACATCACTCCCGATCAAAAAATTGATGGGGCCTATTTTCCCGTCCAATCCTTTTGTGATGGAAAATGCAGTAGCGGCTATTGCGATCATACTGCTTAGTCTTCCGGTATTGCTGTCGCAGCAATGGACAAAGCAAAATAACCAGATCATATCGCTGGAGAAAGAAAAGGCCCAGGCTGAGCTTGATCTGTTAAAGCAGCAGATCAACCCTCATTTTTTATTCAATACCCTGAACAATCTTTATGCGTTGAGCTTGCAGCAGTCGCAGAAAACACCTGATAGCATCCTGCAGCTATCCGAACTGATGCGCTATGTGATCTATAAAGGAAAGGAAGAAAAAGTAAAGCTTAGTGATGAATTGAAATATATCGAAGATTTTATGGAGCTTCAACAGATGCGGCTAAGAAAACCCCTGCGGCTTTTATTTGAAAAAGAGATTGAGAATGGACAGGAGGAGATCGCTCCACTGTTGCTGATCGTTTTTGTGGAGAATGCATTCAAGCATGGAATAGAGCCGGCAGAAGAAAGTGCTTTCCTGCATTTGCATTTAAAGACCACAGAAAGAAAACTCTTTTTCAGTTGTGAGAATTCCTTTGAAAAAGAAAACGAGAAGGAGAGAGGAATCGGCTTAAGCAACCTGGAAAAAAGATTAGAGCTCCTTTACCCAGGTAAGCATTTATTAAAGACCGGTATAAAAAATCATACATTTAAAGCTGAGCTCCAAATAGACCTGTCATGAGTTTGCGTTGCCTGATCGTTGATGATGAACCTTTGGCCCATGATATTATCTTAAAATACATGGAGGATGTTCCATTCCTGGAAAAAAGCGGGCAATGTTATCGTGCCGCGGAAGCTATGGAATTTCTCAGCAGGAATACGGTAGACCTTATTTTCCTCGATATCCGGATGCCCAAGCTTAGTGGCCTTGATTTTCTGCGGGCACTGCAGCAGCGTCCCCTGGTGATCATCACTTCGGCATACGAAGAGCATGCCCTGGAAAGTTTTGACCTGGATGTTTGTGATTACCTGCTAAAGCCCTTCCGGTTTGACCGTTTTCTGAAAGCTGCGAACCGTGCACTGGCCATGCATACTCTGAAGAGCCAGGCCGGAACTTCTTTTGCACCGGTTCCTGCAGCTACAGAAAACGAACCTGCGCATATCTATATTAAATCGGATAAGCGGTTTGTGCAACTTCAGTTGAACCAGATCTATTATCTCGAAAGCCTGGGCAATTATGTAAAGGTGTGGGATGAGCAGCGGTATCTGCTTACTCCCAGGACCCTCAGCAGTTTTGAAGAACAATTACCTGCAGATATGTTCATAAGGATCCATAAATCCTATATCCTGCACAAAAAATTTGTTCACTACATAGAAGGAAATATGATCCGGTTGAAAAACGGAAAGGAATTGCCTTTAGGTAAAAATTACCGGCATGTGGTGAAACAGTTATTAAGTACGTAAGCGCTGGGTCCTATTCTGTTATACTTGACGACGACCGGATCTTTACATCGGCATATTTCCAGGCTTCATCAAAAGCTGATTTTGCTTTTTCTGCTTCGCTGTTCTTATGCTGTTGTTCCAGTGCTTGATACAGTCCTATTAATGCCCAACCATTCCTGCGCCAGGTCTTCAGGTCCTGATCATATACTTTTTCTGCTTCAGCATATTTCCCTGCTTTGAGCAATACGGCGCCGAGGTGATGCCTTATAGAGAAGAACCAATCAGGCGGTTCATTGTAGTTGAGATTGTCTTCCATAACAATTGCTTCTTTCAATAAAGAAACTGATTTATCGAATTGGCCTTGTTTTACTGCGATTCCGGCTGACAATACTTTTGTGGCGATCTGTACAAGATCTGCAGTGGTGTTAATGTTCCAAATGGTCACGTCGCGAAGTGTGGTGTCGGCAGCCAGTATGCGCAGGCTGTCCATTTCTTTTTGTGCATCCGGCAAATTATTCTTTCCCAGGTAAGCCATGCCCCTGGCATAATGCCAAACCGCACGGGGGTATACAAGGTCTTTCGCGGGAGGTGTAATAGATGCGATCGTATCCCACATGGAGAACTTCACGGCAATGTACCATGGAATGGTATAATAATGTTGCAAAGTTCCCCATCCGGGTTCACGCATAATGTCTGGTGCAACATGGTCCTGTAATTTCTTTGCTGCATCCCAGGCCATTTTTGAATTGCCTTCAAGAGCGGCCGTTGCAGCAAGGAAATGATAATTGTGCGGGTAATATCCAAGGGGATAAGCGCCTTGGGCATGGCAGGTTGTAGTATAAATGCTGTCAACTTCTACAGCCTTGATATTAGATAACGTACCTAAATGATAATCGCCGGTATTGATATAAATATGCGAAGGCATATGCAATAAGTGACCTGAACCCGGAACCAGGGTTTCCAGCAGTTTTGCACTGGCCATTGCTTTTTCAGGAGTGGCGGAAGCTTCCAGTGCATGTATATAAAAATGATGTGCGCCCGGATGTTTTGGATTGACCTTCATCAGGTGTTCTAATGTGGCCATCAGTTCTGGAGTCCATGGCTTTAGCGCTTTTGTTTTTTTATCATACAGGTCCCAGGGATGCAGGTCCATCATCGCTTCAGCATACAATGCGCCGATATCCGGATCGGATGGGTATTGGTTAAATACTTTTTTCATAGCGGCAGCATAGGCGATATCCAATGGGCCGCGGTCGGCAGGTGGATTTGCTGCATACCGTGCACTCAATGCCTCAATCATCGCTATTTCTTTTGGTGTACAATTTTTAGCAAGCGATTTTGCTTTTGTGGCTGCTTCATAAGCACGCTGAAAATTATCTTCCTCCATTCCTGCATTGTAGTTAGGACCTAATACATAGGCAAAACCCCAGTAGGCCATAGCGCAGTTGGAATCCAAGCGGGTCGCTTCGTAAAATGACCTTGCTGCTTCTGCATGGTTAAAACCATAAGCCAGCATCATTCCCTGTGCAAAATATTCCTGTGCTTCTTTACTGGAAGTGGTGATCTTAAAATCAATACCGCTCAACCCTTCAAGTTTTGGCGCTTTTTTGCCTGAAGTGTACCAGTCCTTATCATTTGTTTTAGGGCTATAGCAGCCGATAACCTGGGGCTCTTTTTTGGCCGCATCGTTTTCTTTGCTGCTATTACTGTTGTTGCATGCAATAAGGATCGAAAATGAGATGAATGTTAAGAAGCATTGGCGCATAAAACTCTTATTTGATTTTTTATTCTCTTAAAAGCTTTTTACAATACGTTGTTGATTAATGAGAGGGAGGGATTTATCAATTGCTCACGGAAGGATCTGCGCTTTAAACTAGATAAAAAGTAGCATATAAGCAAAATAATTCAAGTTTGAGGCAAATAAAAGGCAGGAACTGATATCCTGCCTTTTATCTGTGAACCCGGTTTTTCTAACGATGCGGTTAAACAGATCAGTTTATGATCTTAGTATGTTTACGATCTCTTTAAATCCTCTTGACTGTGCGTGTTGCAAAGGTGTTACGCCGTCGTGATCGGGAATGTCCAATTTGGATCCGGCATCTTTTAGTATCTGCACGATCTGCTGATATTTTTTGCTTCCATCACCCAGCACGATGGCTTCCATTAAAGCAGTCCATCCCAACCGGTTGACATGATCTACCGGGAATCCTTTGGTATTAGCTAATAACCTGACAGTTTCCACATGCCCGCGCTCACAGGCAGGGATGAGCGCTGTTCCGTTGTAACGGTTGAAGAGATCGAAACGCGCACCATGCTCAAGGAATAACTGTACAAGTTCAGTTTGTCCGCTTGCGCCTGCATAGAGAAAAGGGTTGTCCAGGTTGTCGGCCTGCCGATTAACGTTTGCGCCGTGTTTTATCAGCAGTTTTGCCATCTCTGTTTGCTCGTTAATGGTTGCGATCAATAATAAAGAACGTTTATTGTTGTCTGCAATATTTACATCTGCGCCGCTTTCCAAAGCTTTTGAAACGTCCTGTATATCGTTCTTCTTTACCGAATTCAGGATATCCTGGTTTCCCATCCTCTCTGTTTTTGTATTTTCTATCGTTGAATGACACGAAACCGCAGTAATCATCAATATCAATAAACAAATTATGGCCTTCATACGATTTGATCTTTAAAAAACAATATTCCCTTTGTATACCAGCGATTTTACCGAAGAGATCCGCGAAACAGTCTCAGCAGAACAACTTGCATCCACAAAAACCATATCTGCATCATCACCTGCTTTGGGCCATTGCTGTACACCCTTATCATCCAAAGGCAGTAGGCCTGCTGTTGCCAGTTTTAGGATCCTTGATAATCCGAATTCGGTCACATTCCCATATAACTGTGCTGCCAGATTTGCTTTTTGCAACACGCTTCCTGTACCAAAAGTGTTCCAATGGTCTACAATGCTATCATTTCCGGTCATTACTTTCACCCCATATTTCATCAATGTGGGAATGGGCATGATCAGGCTTCCGAAAGGAATGGTTGAAAGAATGCCTATCTGCGCAGCACTGAGTTTTTCGGCCATTTCTTCCTGTTTGGGTTTATCCAATTTTCCAAGGACAAAACAATGGCTCAGGTAGGTTTTTCCTTTCAGGACTGGATTTTCATTTACTTTATTGATAAGATATTCCACTGTTTTTAATCCAGAATCACCTGATTCATGTAAATGAATATCGATGCCTTTATTGTGGTCAAGCGCTAACTGTACGGTGAAGTCCATTGTTTTTTCAATGGCGCCGTCAACAGTATAAGGATCTACGCCGCCAATAAAATCTATATCGGTTTTCGCAGCTTCTTTCAGGTAAGGGGCACTGTCTGTATAAAACACGCCATGCTGGGGGAATGCTACCAGTTCAGCCCCGAAAACGTTCTTTTTGTTTTCTAATGCTTTTTGAAGATGTTTAAGAGAATCCAGCTTGGAAGTAGGTTCAATATTGACGTGGCTGCGTGCAAATGATGAACCTTTGGATTGCAGCAATTCGATCATCTTTTCCGCTTTATAGGTCGAATTTTTCAGCATGTCCGGCAGTATCTTTTGTTCCAGCGCGATCATTCCTTTCACGCCGCCCGTCCTTCTTCTTACAGCCTGCCATTTATCGCCATAAAAAGTTTTATCCAGGTGGATGTGCATGTCTTTGAATGATGGCAGCATTAACATGCCTTTTGCATCAATGGCTTTTGCGCCAGGCTGGTTAGGGCCTGTTTTTTTGATCTTACCATTTTCAATTTCAAGGGAGAAAAGGTCGGTCCTGGTAGCAATGACTTCATCCCCTTCATATTCAAACCCCGTTTCCAGGCGGACATTTTTCAGGATGTAATTTTTGGCTGTTGCCTCCTTTCTATTTTCTATTGCGCTGCCGGATTGTGCATTTAATACTGATGGAGTAAATGTTAACCCTGCAAGCCCCAATGCAGAATTTTTGAGAAAACCTTTACGCGATATGGCAGAATGTTGCATACTGTAACTTTTTTTCAAAGTTACACAGTCAATTGCCTGCGGCGCCTGAAGAATTTATGTCATTCCTTGTAAAATTTATCACTTTCCGCGGAATTCGGTAGGAGTGAGCCCTGTTTGGGTTTTGAAAAAATTAGAGAAATAAGCATGATCCACAAAGCCCAGCTCAAAAGCGATCTCCTTAATGGAAAGACCTGTGCCCAGCAATAGTCTTTTAGCCTCTACACAAACGCGCTGCTGTATCAACTGCGTTGCCGACACTTTTAAATTCTTTTTGCAAAGGATATTAAGATAGTTAGCAGAAATGTGCAGCTTTTCAGCATAAAAATTGACAAATTTCTGCGTCTTGAAAAATTTATCTATCAGCATGTTGAACCTGGCCAACCTGGGATTTGACTGATAAACTTTAAATTCTGTAAAAACATTCTCTGCTTCCCGGCTTACGATGGCTGCAATAACGGCTGCACGTGCACTGATCAGATGCACCAACGAATCTTCTTTTTTCAGTTCATCTTTGATCGCATTGAATTCATAAAGCAATAGCCGGAAGGCATTTTTAGTGAGCCGGATAACAGGATGATTCTGGTAGTTGGTAAATGAGAACCTGAAATAAGGAGCAAACTGCTCAAAAAATGATTGTTCTATCATCAGTTGATACCCTCTTGTTCCGGCTTTGATATCCCATTTATGCATTTGCCCGGGAAACAGTACATGCACTTCATAGTTACCGATCGGGTAATCTATCGAATCTATGTTATGTATTCCTTTTGCGCGGTCAAAAAGGTTTATGATAAAAAAATCGTGTTTATGAGGTTTCTCTATCCGCCGCGCCCCATGCAGTTCGTTAAATAAAAGTTCTTCCCGCCCGGCTATTTGTCCCTGACGAAAACCATGAATGCCCATAACAGGTGAACTGTCTTCTTGCATAATACAGGTAGTTGAAAATTAAATCCACTTTGAAAAAAGATAGGTTTTATGTAGCATTGTTCTAAGTTATATATTGTTATGTACATTATGAAGCCGATTTATCTAAAGGCGCTTGCCGTATTTATAATTTTATCGCAGCACTGTAATGGGCAACAGATCGATCCCCAATCAGTAATCAAGAGCAATAATCCTTTGAAAACGCCTCTGGATAGCCTGGTTCAGCGGGCAGCCGGGCATTACATGCAATCCCCGGCAACGGTTGATCTGTCTGTTGGGATAATTAAAAATGGAGTACAGCATCAGTATAGCTTTCATCGCGGCGCAGGCGCTTTAATCAGGAATACAACTTTTTTTGGTTTAGGCTCAATCGCAAAAACTTTTGCAGGCATCATGCTAGCCCGGGCCGTGGTTGAAAAGAAAGTACAACTGACCGATGATATCCGGAAATATTTGCCTGGAAACTATCCTAATCTGCAATACCAGGGGCATCCGGTTAGATTGGTGGATCTGGCAAATCATACCTCGGCTTTGCCAGCCATGTCGAGGGAGTATGACGATATATATCTTGACAGTATCTCCAAATTGAAGCCCCAAGCATTCCGGGAGTTTTACCGCGTTTATACGGTAGATAGCTTATTCCGGGATATGCACCGGTTTACGCTTGACACCGTTCCAGGTACCAAATACCGTTATAATGGAAACGCAATGATGGTGCTTATTGCTATTCTGCAGCGGGTCTATCATACACCTTACAATGAGCTTGTTACTTCGTTCCTGAAAAAGGAACTCGGAATGGCAGATACCAAACCTCAGCTGAATGCAAAAGAAGAAAAACGACTTATCGCCGGCCATGATGAGAATGGCAAAGCATTAACTTTTATCCCTGATAATGGTTTCAGAGCAGCACCTTCAATGATTTCGACACCGGCAGATATGCTTAAATATGCTGCAGCAAACCTGAGCGGGAAAAATGCTGCAATTAACCTGAGCCATAAAATTACTTTTACCAAACCGGATGGTATGAGTTTGGGGTTGAGCTGGATGCTGGACAGGGAAGACAATGGTTCGCCTTTTATTATGCATACAGGCAGGGATGGATTTGGTTTTACTTCGCTATGTTACCTTTATCCTGATAGCAAGACAGCCATTATCATATTGGTTAATGACAGTAGTGGGGAAGGAAGGGTAGCTGATTTAAAGAATGAACTTATTTCAAATCTATCGCGGTTTTAGGATTTGGATGATGTAGATTTTTTTGGCTACCGCTTTAAAAATCTTCATCTTTGCATCCCATTTTTTACAAACTGACTCCGTAGCTCAGTTGGTAGAGCTACTGACTCTTAATCAGTAGGTCCAGGGTTCGAGTCCCTGCGGGGTCACAGAGAAAGCTTTATAGAGATATGAAGCTTTTTTATTTTGGAGACGGCCGGTGAGACGCGAATCAATACAGAGAAAATCCCGGGCAATTCCTAAAATTTAAACCCGGGAGGAATATGGTATGCATCGGGTTCATACGGACCATACCGCCATAGCTTCGCATTTTTATCGTAAGTATATCCGGCATCCCGAATGGTTTCTTTGTCGTATTTAAGGAGCAGATGAATCGTCTTATTATCTCCCGGAAGTGTTTTTTTCTCAAAAGTATAAGTAACGGTTTCCAATTTCCGGGTGGTTATACTGAGGCGTTTACCGAAAAATTTTTCTTCGCCGGATCCGTCTTCGCCTTTTTTGCTCCATTCCTCGTTTTGCCCTTTGAGGGGTTTTACGGTGAGTTGGTTGCCGTTTACGGTATAAGTGCCGGTTTCCCAGGAAAAAGTGAGTTTAGGATTACCTCTGAGATACATGTTGTTAAAATAGCTGTACGTTCCGTCTGCGTTGAATCTGTAGCCTCTGCAAAGTGCCATCCGGGTATAGGCATAAAAAGTAGGCGAGGACATTGTCTCGTTATATATGTATACTCCCGGTATGGAATGATTATTTGATTGTAAATTATCCGCCCTGCCGTTTTGTGGTTGCTCCGTCGGGCTTGTCGCTGTGTTTGCGGCTGTTCCCGGTTTTTTTTGCAGTTCTATGGAAGCCACGAAACTGTTGATTTGTGGCGTGTACGCATCGGAATTGGTGAGAATGATCATATTCGCCATTTTGCTGTTTGCGGTGGCGGTTATAAGCGTGACAAGCCCTGTTGTTCCGCTTTTTTCAAATTTGGCGGAGCCGCTTTGTAGTTCCCAGCCGTTTTCTTTTCCGGGAGCTTCCATTTTTGGCTTACCCGCTCCAAAATTTTTCTGCACGAGCTTTTGCCAGGCACTCCCAAAATTTGTTTTGCTGTCGGCACTTCCGTTCAAAGATTTATAAAGGGTGATGATGCAGAATGTTCCCTTGGTTTCATCCACGCCGGTAAGGCTTAGGGTATTTTCCGAGCGTTCCATTTTCCAGTCTCTTACAGGAGTGAAGCTCATTACATCAAAGTTTTCCTTTTGCGCAAAAGCGGTGAAGGTGATGCCTGCAAAGATTAAAAAGAGTAGTCTTTTCATTTTAAGCTAAATTTCTTTGGCAAAATATTCCGATGGAGAGAAGCAGTCAATCATTAGATTTAATGATTTTTCAAAAAAATTGCTGTGGAAAACAAGGCCTTTTGCTGCGCTTAGGGGTCATTTTGCTGAGAACCAATTCTACGGCATGTGGAGGGTCTTTGCAAGTAGCTGGAATTGTCTTAAATATTTACAACTGGCATAGCAACTTTTAACCCACTAAAGAATGGGCATGGTTTTGTGCCAGGGGCACTTACTACAAATCCGTTGTAAAAAATATTTACAACGGATTTGTAGTAATACAAGGTTTTACCCCCAGGCTCCCAGCCTTTATCGACCAGCTAGTATGTTCAAAGCAAGAGTTAAACAGGATCGGGGAGCAGTTGCTCCACAGCCTGTTCTATCTGGAAAATTGCTTTTGTTGTTTTTATCAGCGAGTCGGGTGTTACCGATATACTGTCTATTCCTTCCTTAACCAGGAACTGAGCAAAATCCGGAAAATCCGAAGGCCCCTGGCCGCATATACCTACCTTGACCCCTTTGGCTTTTGCGGTTCTGATAAGTTGCCTGATCAGTCCTTTTACCGATTCATTACGCTCATTGTAAAGATGCGCTACCAGGCTTGAATCACGATCTAAACCCAAGGTCAATTGTGTCAGGTCATTTGAACCAATGGAAAATCCATCTATGTATTCAGCGAATGACTCGGCAAGGATAATATTGCTTGGCAGTTCTGCCATTAAAAAGATCTCAAGGCCGTTCTCTCCGCGTGCTAAACCAAATTCCTGCATAACAGCCTGCACTTTTAACAGTTCCTCAACTGTACGGCAGAACGGGATCATCACCGTTACATTCGTTAAACCCAACGTTTCGCGAACATGCCTGATCGCTTTGCACTCGAGCCCGAAAGCCTCTTTGTATTGTGGCGAATAGTATCTCGAAGCGCCACGCCATCCGATCATGGGATTTTCTTCTGTCGGCTCAAAATATTTACCGCCGAGCAGGTTGTAGTATTCATTGCTTTTAAAATCGCTAAAGCGAACGATTACTTTCTCGGGAT
Source organism: Chitinophagaceae bacterium (assembly GCA_036262095.1). Taxonomy (GTDB): domain Bacteria; phylum Bacteroidota; class Bacteroidia; order Chitinophagales; family Chitinophagaceae; genus Terrimonas_A. The sequence continues at coordinate 45,973 of DATAJQ010000028.1, forward strand.
AAAAAGCTGCTGCAATTTTTGCAATGCCAAATGCAAGCTTTTGAATAAAGTATGTTTCTTCATCAGCAAAGCCTTTGGTGAGTTGCTGAATGGCTTCGGTTAAATTTTTGTCATTGCATTCTTTATGCCGCAGAAGGGCGAGGGGGTGAGCCTGTATATAATTATTGATGATAAACTCCTCACGGGCGAGGCCAACTCCTTTGTGTGGCAATATGGCTGACTGGAAAGCAGAAGCCGGTGAGCCGACATTCAGCATCAGCGGCGTTTGTGTTTGAGGAAGATCATCAATATCTGTCTCCTTGATCTTTATTTCCAGAAGGCCTTCATACACGGAACCTTCTTCACCTTCTGCACAGTTGACAGTAATGAGTTGACCATCGGCTAAAAGTTCAGTTGCATTACCGCATCCGACAATCGCCGGAACGCCCATTTCGCGGGCAACGATCGCAGCATGGCAGGTGCGGCCACCTTTATTGGTGATGATAGCCGAAGCTTTTTTCATGATCGGCTCCCAATCGGGGTCAGTCATATCTGTAACCAGAACATTGCCGGGCTCAAACTCATTTCCTTCCACCCGTTTGTCCAGTGAATACATGATATTGACCTTGCCTGAAGCCGCCTTGCTTCCTACTGCTATTCCCTTTAACAAAGGCTTTTGTCCCTGCAGCTTTATATCGTATTCCACCAGTTTCAGGCGTTCTTTCCTGGAGTGAATGGTCTCTGGTCTTGCCTGAACGATATAAAGCTGACTTGATAAGCCATCGACGGCCCATTCCACATCCATGGGGCACCATTGCCCTTTATGTTCGGAATAGTAATCTTCTATGATAGTTACCCAGTCAGCGAGCTGAAGTATCTGCTCATCATTTAAGCAAAAGCGATGCTGTTGCTGCCTGTCGGTTGGGATCAGGCGTGTGCGCGAATCTGTGTCATCCCCATAGATCATCATGCGGTCTTTTGCACCTATCTTTTTTTCAATGATGGAATTGTATCCTGCCCGCCTGGTTGGTTTAAATACAATGTATTCGTCCGGAGATACCGCTCCCTGTACGATCAGTTCACCCAGGCCATACGATGCATTGATGATGACCACATCTTTAAAACCGCTTTCGGTGTCCAGTGAAAAAGCAACACCGGATACAGCGAGATCGGAGCGCACCATCTTTTGAACACAAACAGAAAGACCTACATCGAAAATGTCGAAGTTGAACTGGTGGCGGTAACTGATCGCTCTGTCGGTAAACAGGGAAGCAAAACAATTGCGGACAGCATCAATAAGTGCTGCAGGCCCGCGAACGTTCAGGAATGTTTCCTGCTGGCCGGCAAAGCTGGCATCAGGCAGGTCTTCGGAAGTAGCGGATGATCGTACTGCTACATCGGTCGCCTGTTGATCATAGTTCTTCGAGAGTGCTTCGTAAGCACCAATAATGCTGGAAGAGAGTTCATGCGGGAACTTGGCATTGCTGATCGCCTGCCTGATCCTGGAACCGCTACGGCGAAGGCTTTCCACATTATCAAAATCAATCTTGCTGATCTCGGCTTTGATCATTGGCTCCAGCCCGCTTTGTTCCAGGAACTGGTAATAAGCCTCTGTTGTAATAACAAATCCACCGGGTATATGAACACCGAGGGCAGATAAATTTCCGATCATTTCACCCAGTGAGGCGCATTTGCCGCCTACAAGGGCTATGTCTGAGAGCCGTACAGACTCAAGTGGCAGGATAAATCGTTCATTTTTCATAATAAGGCAATGGTTAGTGGGGTAATAAGCAATCTTTTACAAAAATTGACCATTTGCGTTTAATTGTCTACGTAATTTGAGTATATTGGTATATAAAACGGATTTTGGTTAAGTTTTTGGGCTTTTTTTCTTTTTAATGCCCTGGATAGCCTTTATAACAGAAAAATTGTCTTTATGTCGTACGAGTTCCAGCCCGATGATATCCACATATTGCGGCTTTTGCAGCAGGATGCACGTCTTACCACCAAGGAGATAGCAGACAAATTGGGAAAGTCTGTAACGCCGGTTTATGAACGCATTAAAAGGCTTGAAAGGGAGGAGGTGATCAGCAAATACGTTGCGATCCTCAATAAGACCAAGATCGACAAATCACTGATCGGTTTTATGCAGGTGCATCTGAAAGAACATTCAAGAAATATGCTGATCGCATTTAAAGAACAGGCCTGTAAATTCCGGGAAGTAATGGAGTGTTATCACATGAGCGGTGCTGCTGATTATCTGTTGAAGATTGCGCTGAGGGATATGAATGAGTATAATATCTTCCTTTTGAACAAACTTTCGACTTTACCGAATATTCAAACAGTCCAAACCTTTTTTGTTATCTCCGAAGGCAAGGTGGAAACAGCGTATCCATTGTCGCTTGCTGCTGTGGAGAATAAAGGGCGATCGGATAAAATCTGATCAAGAGAATACAAGTTCAACTCCTTTGGATGTTTGTATCACCTTTTGAATAGTTCCGTCTTCATTATAAAAGAGATGATCTGCACAAACAGAGCGCCTGTGGCTGCCACCATTTTCAAGAGCGCCATTATGATAAAAGAAAACTGAGATTTCTTTGAGATCCAGAGTTGCCGGGCGGTTGGTCTCACAGTTAAATACAATATCGTTAACAACACCTTTAAATATCCATGGGCCATGAATGTTCCTGCTCATTGCGTAAGCTACTTTCTCAGGAAATTCATAGCCATACATGAGATAGTACCAGCCTTTTCTTTTATATACATGAACGCCTTCCATAAAACCCGGTAAAGAAATCGTCTGAACAAGGCTGTCGAGCTGGATCATGTTCGATTTGAGCTTTGCATAATAACATTGCTTATTACCCCAGAAAATATATGCCTGTCCATCATTGTCAATGATCACTGAGGGATCGAGATTGGCTTTTTCATTATCAGTAGGAGGGATATGGGAACTGTCGATAAGTGCCTTGCCTTTTGCATCAGTGAATGGTCCTATAGGGTTGTCTGCCATTGCTACTCCAATAGCTTTGCCCCGGACAGTTGCATGTGTTACGGCTACATACCAATAGAACTTCCCATAGCGCTCTATTACTTTCGAGGCGTATGCATCAGCTTTTGCCCATTTGAAATCTGTTGCTTTCAACGGAGAAGGGTATTCCTGCCAGTGCTTCAAATCCATAGAAGAAAAGCATAACCAGTCTTTCATTACATAGTCGTTGACACCAGATGGCGGCTCATCGTGACCAGTATACAGATATACAGTATCAAGATGCACGATCACTGTAGGGTCTGCAGTGAATTTATGTTTGATGATCGGGTTTCCCATATTGGCATGTTTGCAAAAGGGTTACAAAATGCATGCCTTCGGTTTCTAATCCCTTCCGCTGTATGTATTATTCTCTTCATCTTCTTCACCCAGATCTTCATCTTCATCATCCAGTTCCGAGCCCGGCACATCAAGGTCTTCGCCCATGTCTTTAGGATCAGATCTCTCATTAAGCGGATCTTCTTCATCCGTTTCATCCAATTCCATTTCCTGCAAATCCCGGTCTTCATCTGTAACCGGGCGGTCTGCTTTCTTTATCAGGTCCCGTTCGGCTTTGGTGACATTGGTCTTACCATCGGTCAGAGGTTCCTGTTCTTCGTTCGGGTCGTCCAGGAGGCCTTCTCCCTCTTCATCGGCAGAAGAAGCCGTACTGTCCATCATCTCGCGCATATACGGAGGCCTTACATGTTCCTGTCCCGGAATATCTTTTACTTCGGGCAGATCGATCGTGATATCTTTCGCTTTTTTGCCAGGTTTCTTTTTCATGATCTGATTTTAGATAACCCCTGAAAATAGTATGCCGGGAATGGAAGCGTGAGTATCATAGAGATATCTATTGCTGATTTACACAAAAAGGGGAAAACAGGCAACAGGATTTTGACTGTCCCGGCATCTAATAGTAGTACTTTGTACTGCAACCAATTTATCTTTAAGAAACAAACCGATCTGCGATGAGAAATTTCCTCCTTTCCCTGCTGATGATCATGATGGCTTCCGCCTTATCTGCTCAACCTACGCAAAAACCTGTATTGCACGGAAAGAACTGGATGGCGATCACCGGCAAACCGCTGGCTGCCACCGCTGGTTCCATGATCTTTCAAAAAGGTGGTAACGCAGTGGATGCTGCCTGTGCCATGCTGGCCGCTACCTGCACCATGTGGGATGTATTGAGCTGGGGTGGCGAAACCCAGGCCCTCATCTATAATCCCAAAACAAAAAAGGTCATTGCTATTAATGCAATGGGGGTGGCGCCTACCGGAGCTACGCCAGCGTTTTTTAAAAGCAAAGGATATCAGTTTCCCCCGGAGTATGGGCCGCTTGCTGCTACAACGCCGGGCACACCGGGAGGGCTTTGCTATATGCTGGCGGAATATGGCACACTGAGTCTTAAAGAAGTGCTGGCACCGGCTATGCAATTGGCAGCAGGTTATCCGATGGAAGCGCAGACAGCTAATAGTATTGAAAGAGGTAAAGAAAGGATCAAAGAATGGCCCTACAGCAAAAAAGTTTTCCTGACACATGCAGGAGAAAAAAGAGAAGCGCCAGAGGCCGGTGAAATTTTTGTGCAAAAAGATCTATTGCAGACACTCACCAAAATGGTGGAAACAGAACAGGAAGCATTGAAGCAACATAAAACCCGCAAGCAGGCCATCATGGCGGCGTATGACCGTTTTTACAAGGGTGATATTGCCAGAGAATTTGTAAGAGGATGCCAGGAACAGGGCGGACTGATCACGCTTGAAGACCTTGCTAAATGGAAACCTCTTGAAGAAACACCTTTGCAGGTTAATTATAAAGGGATCGATGTGTACAAACTCGCTTCATGGACGCAGGGGGCATCCATGCTCCAGGCATTGAATATCCTGGAAAATTTCGATCTGAAAAATATGGGGTATAACAGCAGCCGGTATATCCATACAATTTACCAGGCAATGAACCTGAGCTTTGCTGACCGTGATTTTTATTATGGTGATCCCTATTTTCCTCCTGCAGAACCTATCAAAGGATTGCTGAGTAAAGAATATGCTAAACAAAGAGCCGCATTGATCAATTATGAAAAAAATGATGCGACAGCAGGCCCTGGTGATCCTTATCCGTTTGAAGGCAAGATCAATCCTTATCTCTCATTGCTGAAGAAAAGAGGTTTTTCGATAGATACCAGTAAAAAAACTCCCGGCAACTTTATGCCTTCACATGATGTACGTAATGGCACAGCCTTTCAAAAAATAGATGAAGAATATATGGACCGCTTATGGCGTGGCACTACCAGTGTGGAGGCTGCAGATAAAGATGGATGGGTAGTGTCCATTACGCCGAGCGGTGGTTGGGTGCCGGCCTGTATTGCAGGCAACACAGGTGTGGGCATGAGCCAGCGGATGCAAAGTTTTGTGCTGGATGAAGAACTTAATCCTTTCAACGTGGTAGCACCGGGCAAACGGCCACGTGTTACCTTAACGCCAACACTGGCTATGAAAGACGGCAAACCGTTCTTGTCTTTTGCTGTACAGGGCGGTGACACGCAGGAACAAAACCTGTTGCAGTTCTTTCTTAATGTAGTGGAATTTGGCATGAATGTGCAACAGGCAGCGGAGGCGGGCAATATCAATACCAACCAGCTTTGGCTTTCACTTGGAGGTTCAAAAAGGGAAGACCGTATGCCCAGGCCCGGAAGTATATTGTTGCAGGATAAAACACCGGAAAAGGTAAGAGAAGAATTAAAGAAACTGGGTTATACACTTCGTTTTGATGACCGCACCAGCGGGCCTATCAATGCTATTTTCTTCGACTGGAAGCATGGTAGCTTTTGGGGAGGATCGAGTAATCATGGAGAGGATTATGGGATAGGGTGGTAGGTTGAGTCGGGAGTCGATAGTCGGCAATCTGGAGCCGGGGAGAGTTATTCTTCCATGGGCGTTTCCTTTCGGCTGAGGCGGAGTGGGGATTTTTCGGGGAGTTTCAGGGCAGGTATCAGTGCGAGTAAGATGAGGCAGGAAGTAAAGAGGAATCCCCATTGCAGGGCAAAATGCTCGGCCATTTCAGGAGGATGATTTTTGTTTTCGTAATAGGTGTAGATGAAAGTATGCACTACGCTGCTGATAGCGATGCCGACGGAGCCGCCTAACTGTTGTAGAAGACTGTTCATGGAAGTGGCTGTTGCGGTTTGCAAAGGACTGACTGCATTGAGCAATGCAGTAGAGACAGGTGCTACCAGTAAGCCCATGCCGAGACCACGGATCAGCATGGCAACAATGATAAAGCCGATGGAAGTGCCGGGATCAACGCGGGAGAAAAATACAAAGGAGATGGAAACAATAAGGATGCCGGCTACGGATATGTTTCTTGTTAAGCCTTTATCGGCCATCTTTCCTGCATAAGGGCGTGTGACCAGCATCATCAGTGCATTGGGCAACATCAGCAGACCAGATTGTATTTCTGTAAAGCCCACCTGCCCCTGCAATAAAAAAGGAATAAAGAACATGCCGCCAAATAAAGCAATAGAGCGGATCACCACTACAATAGCAGCCCGGTTGAATGTTGCAGAGCGAAACACGCTGAGGTCGAGCAAGGGTTGAGATTTCCGGGAAGAACGGAGGAAAAGGCCGAAAGATGAAATGCAGGCCAGTAGTCCCAGAATGAATTCTATTGAGCTCAATCCTTTTTTGGCAATAACGGAAGTGGTGTATTGCACCGCCACGATAAAAAGGGAAAAGAAAGTGAAACCGGTTACATCAAAGCGCGGGTTATAGAGCGGTTGTTTTTTCAAAAAGCCCAGGTAGCGAAAATTCATCCAGAGCGTAAGCAGGCCAATGGGGATATTGATGTAAAAAACCGAAGGCCATCCAAAATAATGGGTAAGAACGCCACCCAGTGTTGGTCCTAATGCGGGGCCCATGATATTACCGATGCCCCACCAGCCTATAGCTGATCCTCTTTCTTCTTTGGGAAATGTATCGCTTAATATCGCCAGGGAAGTAGGAGACATGGCGCCTCCGCCAATTGCCTGGATCACCCTGGCGGTTACCAGCATTTCAAGATTGAATGAAAGACTGCAAAGCAGCGAACCGATCGTGAATACCGTGACGCAGCCTGTATAAAGATAAAAATAACCGATCCTGTTTTTTAACCAGCTTGTTAAAGGGATAAAAAGACAGAAGGATATCATATAAGCCGTTACCACCCATTGCACATTCTCTACCTCCACATTGAAATGAGCGCGTATTACCGGAAGCGATACGTTCACGATGCTGCTGTCAATCGCAGCCATCGAAGTGCCCAGCATCAATGTGATAAGGATAAGACGTTTATTCATAATTCAGATAACGGACGCAGCGTACGGCGGATCGCCTGGTAATCGCAAAGTACATATAAATTAGCCGCTTTTTCATTGCTAACCATTTGTTATCCTCTTTTGGTTTTGGTACAATCTCTCTACTTTCGGTGTCTAAATGGATATTTTCTGCCTGATGAGGAAATTTGCCGGGATAATTCTCCTGATATTGTTTTTTTATACGCGGACCGATGCGCAACTCTGCCAGGGTAGCCTGGGCGATCCTATCGTAAACATTACGTTTGGTTCAGGTCCCAATCCCGGTGCTCCATTGAAAGCTGCTACTACTTCTTATCAATATGTGGCTTCAGACTGTCCCAACGATGGTTTTTATACAGTGCGAAGCAATACAACAGCCTGCTTCAGCAATAGCTGGCATTCTTTACAAACAGACCATACCGGAGATGCCGGTGGTTATTTCATGCTGGTGAATGCATCTTATCAGCCCAGTGCTTTTTATCTTGATACGGTGAAAGGACTGTGCGGAGGAACTACTTATGAATTTGCAGCATGGGTAATGAATGTGCAAACATTGGGGGCATGTAACCCCAATCCCATAAAGCCCAATCTTACTTTCAGCATTGAACGAACCGACGGAACGGTATTGCAATCTTATAATACAAATGATATACCGCAACAGGCAAGCCCTGCCTGGAAGCAATTCGGTTTCTTTTTCACAACACCTTCCAATGTGCAGGATGTGGTGCTCCGTATTTTCAATAATGCACAGGGCGGCTGCGGAAATGATATTGCGCTGGATGATATTACCTTCCGGCCCTGCGGCCCTCAGCTTTTGCCGGTGATTACGGGTAACACTTCTTCAAGCGTGAACCTGTGTGAAGGAACTGCAGGCCAATTTGAGTTTACCTGCACCGTATCTGCCGGCTTCAATAATCCTTCTTTTCAATGGCAGCAAAGGATCAATGGAAGCGACTGGACGGATATTCCTGGTGCCAACAGCACTACATTAGTCCGCGATTTCCCTGCTACTGTAGCTCCGGGCATGTATGTATACAGGCTTACCGCTGCTGAAGACGGCAACCTGGGTTCTCCTCAATGCCGTGTTGCTTCCGGAATGCTGAGTGTGCAGGTGGCAACCTATCCGGTCATTGATCTGAAAACAAATGCACCTGTTTGTGAAAATGCCACACTGCAATTAAGCGCTGCAGATGGTACGCAATATCAATGGACAGGCCCGGCCGGTTTTCAATCAACCCAGGCTGTTGTTGCATTAGACCATGTGCAATTGGCACAGGGTGGGGAATATTTTGTTACGGTGAGTAATGATGCAGGGTGTGCAACGGATGGTTCTATCATAGCAACTGTTAATCCGAATCCTGCTGCGACGGTAGGTTTTTCCGAAACAACTATTTGCGCAGGCAGCAGTATACAATTAACAGCGCAGGGTGGTTCGGGTTATGAATGGAAACCGGCAACAGGTTTGTCAGCAGCAGGTATTGCAAATCCTTTAGCAAAACCGGTGGTTAGTTCTGTTTATGAAGTGATCGTGTCCAATCAATTTAATTGCAGGGACACTGCTGAAGTAAAGGTCAACGTGATCAACAAGCCTACAGCGGATGCCGGTGGTGATAAATGGATCGTGCAGGGCACTTCCGTACAGTTAATGGCCAGCGCAACCGGGCAAAATCTAAGCTATCTCTGGACTCCTGCATTGTATATTAATAATCCGTTGGTGTTACAACCCGTGATCACCCCTCCACACGATACCACATACGTCTTCACCGTTACCTCCAACGATGGATGTGGTGAAGCAACGGATTCTGTAAAGGTTTTTGTTTATAAAGATGTATTTATCCCTAATGCTTTCACGCCAAATGGCGATGGTATCAACGATACGTGGTATATACCGGCGTTAAGCGCTTATCCCAATTTCGAGCTTTCCGTTTATGACAGGTATGGGCATCCTGTATTCCAGGCAAGAAAAGCCAATGTGCATTGGGATGGTCATTTTAAAGGTCAGCCATTGCCGATGGGAGTGTACGTGTATATGCTGGATCTGAAGGAAGGCGGAAGCCTGTTGAAAGGTACCGTGCTTATTTCCAGATAAAACTACTCTTGAACTAACATTTGTTATCTTTGCACTTCAATTGAATTAACCGTATGAAAGAAGTCGTCATCGTTTCCGCCGTCCGTACGCCAATCGGAAGTTTTGGAGGTGCATTAAAAGCTTTATCTGCTACACAATTAGGTGCTGCTGTCATTAAAGCGGCTGTTGCCAAAGCCGGTATCAAGCCGGAACAGGTACAGGATGTTTTAATGGGCGCTGTACTGCAGGCCAATCTTGGCCAGGCGCCTGCAAGGCAGGCTGCAAAGTTTGCCGGTTTGCCTGATAATGTGAATTGCACTACCATCAATAAAGTTTGCGCCAGCGGTATGAAATCAATTGCACTGGCCGCGCAAAGCATATTGCTGGGTGATGCAGATATCGTAGTGGCAGGAGGAATGGAAAGTATGAGCAACACACCCTTTTATGCACCGGCTATGCGTTGGGGCAATAAATACGGTGACGTTTCGCTGGTGGATGGTGTGGCAAAAGATGGCCTCACGGATGTATATGATGGCAAAGCCATGGGCAATGCTGCTGAGCTTTGTGCCAGCACCTGTGGCATTACGCGTGAAGAGCAGGATACGTTTGCTATTGAAAGCTACAAACGCAGTCAGGCGGCCTGGGAAAATGGCTGGTTTGCTGATGAAGTGATACCCGTGGAAATCCCACAGCGCAAAGGCAATCCGGTTATTGTTGAAAAAGATGAAGAGCCTTATAATGTAAAGTTTGAAAAGATACCTGCTCTAAGTCCTTCTTTTGCAAAAGACGGTACTGTAACGGCAGCCAATGCTTCCACCCTGAATGATGGAGCTGCGGCCCTTGTGCTGATGAGTGCAGATAAAGCAAAAGAACTGGGCATTAAACCCATTGCCCGCATTCTTGCTTATGCAGATGCCGAGCAGGCACCTGAATGGTTTACTACAACACCTTCCATAGCCGTTCCAAAAGCCGTAGCAAAAGCCGGCTTGAAAATGGAGCAGATAGATTACTGGGAACTTAATGAAGCTTTCAGCGTGGTCGGTATTGAAAACACCCGCCGCATGAAACTCGATCCTGCAAAAGTGAATGCACATGGTGGGGCAGTTGCTATTGGGCATCCGCTTGGTGCAAGCGGAGCGAGGATCATTGTTACCCTGATCAATGTATTGAAGACAAAGAAAGCAAAACTGGGTGCTGCAGGTATTTGCAATGGTGGCGGTGGTGCTTCTGCAATGGTGATTGAAGCGCTGTAAGCCAGCTTTTAGCTTGCTGATTTGCTTCTGATATGCTGAATGATCTTGTCTGCGTGCTCTCTTGAGTTTTCGATGAACAGGCGGTGTGTATTCATTCCTCCGCAGATCACTCCTGCGAGATAGATACCTGCAACATTGGTTTCATGTGTTTCCTCATGGATATGGGGGCACATCACTTCATCATCAGATAAACGGATACCGGTTTTCCGGAGAAAATCCAGGTTGGGCTGGTATCCTGTAGCAGCGATCACCCAATCATTTTCTATGGTGATCATTCCATCAGGAGTTTGAATATCCACTTCACGTTCGCGGATACCAACAACAGAAGAGTGATAAAGCGCTTTGATGGAGCCTTCCTGTATGCGGTTGAGAATATCGGGGCGTACCCAGTATTTCACGCGTTTGCCGATATCTTCTCCTCTTATCACCATAGTAACTTCAGCGCCTTTCCGCCAGGTTTCGAGTGCTGCGTCCACAGCAGAATTCTGTGCACCTATTACCGCCACTTTCTGGAACGAATAGAAATTCGGGTCTTTGTAGTAATGCGTCACTTTGGGAAGATTCTCACCGGGAATGTTCAACCTGTAGGGAATATCGTAAAAGCCGGTTGCTATGATAATATAATTGGCGGTGTATTGGGCTTGGCTGGTCTTTACGCCAAAGCCGGCATCTCCTGAAAGGGGATCGACAGATAATACTTCTTCAAACAAATGAATATTCAGATGAAAGGAACTGGTCACCCGGCGGTAATATTCCAGCGCTTCGGAGCGCGTAGGCTTGGGATTATTACTCACAAATGGGACATTCCCGATCTCCAGTCTTTCTGAAGTGGAAAAAAAAGTCATGTTCACCGGGTAGTGATAAAGTGAATTCACGAGGCTGCCTTTTTCGAGGATAAGATAAGGCAGACCGGCTTTTTGTGCAGCGATCGCACAAGCCAGGCCGATGGGACCACCGCCGACAATGATAATAGGGTAGTGAGTGGAGGGCATTTGCAAATATAGTTGTTGTTTGTTGGTTGATGTCCGTTGTCCGAATGGCCGACTGGCCATCGGTCAACGGTCAACGGACAACGATCAACGAACACCAGCCACCCCTACGAGTTAACCACCTGATTTTAGGTTTTATCGGCCATCTCGCTTATTTTTGCCCCTCTTAAAAATTAACCGAATAAAATGGCAAGATCAATCGCATTTCGTGACGCTCTCCGTGAAGCAATGTCTGAAGAAATGAGAAGGGATGACCGGGTTTTCCTGATGGGTGAGGAAGTAGCGGAATATAATGGCGCTTATAAAGTGAGCCAGGGTATGCTGGCTGAATTTGGTCCGAAAAGAGTGATAGATACACCGATCGCAGAATTGGGTTTTGCAGCAGTTGGTGTAGGTGCTGCTCAAAACGGCCTTCGTCCCATTGTAGAGTTCATGACCTGGAACTTTGCCGTACTGGCTTTGGATCAAATTCTCAATACAGCTTCCAAAATGCTGGCAATGAGCGGCGGGCAAATATCCTGCCCCATCGTTTTTCGTGGTGGTAACGCTTCTGCCGGACAGTTAGGTGCCCAGCACTCAACTGCCTTCGAAGCATTATATGCAAATATTCCTGGTATTAAAGTCGTATCGCCCAGCAATGGTTATGATGCCAAAGGTTTATTGAAACAAGCGATCCGCTATGAAGAAGATCCGGTGATGTTCATGGAAAGCGAGCAGATGTATGGTGATAAAATGGAAATCCCCGAGGAAGAGTATTATATCGAACTTGGTAAAGCCGATGTGAAAAAAGCAGGCAGGGATGTAACTATTGTTTCTTTCAATAAAATGATGAAAGTGGCCCTGGGTGCTGCTGCTGAATTGGAAAAAGAAGGAATAAGCGCAGAAGTGGTTGACCTGAGAACGATCCGTCCGCTCGACTGGAAAACGATCCTGGAGAGCGTAAAGAAGACCAACCGTCTCGTGATCGTGGAAGAACAATGGCCTTTTGCTTCTGTTTCTTCTGAGATCACTTACCGTATACAAAAAGAAGGATTTGATTACCTGGATGCACCGATCCGCCGGATCACGGCTGCTGATGCGCCTTTACACTATGCGCCAAACCTTGTAGCTGCAGCTTTGCCAGATGTGAGCAGGACAGTGAAATTAGTGAAAGAAGTAATGTATTTGAAAAAGTAGGTTATCCACAATTTTAATAGACTTTTAGCCCGCTTGTTTATATAATAAGCGGGTTTTTCGTGTTTATTCACAAATCGTAGATTTACGCTTAATATTTTTTTCTCAGATAATGCAGCGTTTTGCATCTAAAAGTGCATCTTTGTAATGGTTTTTCATAGGATATTGGATTTTAAAAACGAGGCTGGATTTCTATCCGGCCTCTTTGTTTTT
>DATAJQ010000029.1:0-5560 GCA_036262095.1 Chitinophagaceae bacterium
TTGTTGCTTTTTGTTATTAAAAGTTGCACCCGTTGCCGGCCCTGGTATCACGCTCAGGTCAACCGAAGGATCATTCACATCACTCACATCATGGATATCCATCAGCAGTTTGGGCTGACGGCCTCCCATTACTTCAGCAATGGTTTCCTGCGGTTTCTTCGCATTCACATAATGATTGGTAGAGATCACAGAGTGACGGTTCACTGTTGTAGGTCCTTCAATCACCCAATCGCTCAGTTTCTTTTTATCAAAGCGGCAGGTGTTGCAGATCCAGCCGGGTTTACCATCATAGCTTTCCACTTCACCCCATTCATCCTTTCTTGCAGTTACCCGCAGCACTTCATCCCCACGGTTCCAAAGCGTTACTTTTCCGCAGCATTTATCGCAATCGCGATGTGCCTGCACAGGTTTGGTAAACCATACCCTGTTCTTGAACCGGAATGTTTTATCGGTCAGTGCACCAACAGGGCAAACATCGATCATATTGCCACTGAAATCGTTAGTGATCGCTTTGGAGATATAGGTTGATATCTCTGCGTGATCGCCACGGTCAAGCACACCATGCACACGGCTATCGGTCAGCTGTGCTGCCACATAAGTGCAACGGTAGCAAAGAATGCACCTTGTCATGTGCAACTGTATATAAGGACCGAAATCTTCTTTTTCAAATGTGCGGCGGGAAAACTCATAGCGTGTTCCTTCCTTGCCATGCTCATAGCTCAGGTCCTGCAAATGGCATTCACCGGCCTGGTCGCAGATAGGGCAATCGAGCGGATGGTTCAATAAAAGGAATTCCACTACGCCGGCTCTTGCATCCATCACTTTGTCGCTGGTGATATTCTTCACTTCCATTCCATCCATCACGGTAGTGCGGCAGCTTGCTACCAGCTTCGGCATCGGGCGGGGATCTTTTTCTGAGCCTTTGCTTACTTCCACGAGACAGGTACGGCATTTACCACCACTGCCCTGCAATTTGCTGTAGAAGCACATTGCGGGAGGTGTAACATCACCACCGATCTTGCGGGCAGCCATGAGAATGGTTGTTCCCGGCTCCACTTCAACAGTGATGTTGTCTATGGTTACTTTGAATAATTGTTTTTCGTCAGCCATTGCTATAATTCAAAAGTCAAAATTAAAAATTAAAAAAGCTCACTGCCGGGACGAGTTTAAAATGATCCGGGCAATGATTTTTGAGATCTCATCTGCTTCTTTGATAAGCATTTCAATCTTATTCTTATCTGGTTCATCCATAGTGTCTCTTATCAGGCAAAGCCAGTATTTTGTTTCGTTGGCTGATTTCAAGGCAATAACAAGAAAATTTTTCCAGTCTTTTCTTGAACTCCCTGCTTTACCTTCTATAATATTCGCGCCTATGGACGTTGCGCTTCTTACCAGCTAATCAAACAAAGAACTAAAAACACTTTTATACTTACTACTCTTTACAAATAAAATCACTTCCTTCCCAAAGTAAAAGCAACGATGCCCGATATCATACGGTTTCCCGGTTCTTCCCGATTCAAAAGTTTCAAAATCCCCGCTATCCATTTTTTCATTTTTACTTTTGAATTTTGAATTTTTATGCAGTTACAGTCAAAGGCTCTGCATAATGTGCAAGACCATAATTCCTGCGGGTACATTCTTCCGGGTTCAGCACATGCCATTCAAACTCATCCCTGAAATGCCTGATCGCTGCAGCTACAGGCCATGCAGCTGCATCACCCAGCGGGCAGATCGTATTGCCTTCTATCTTACGCTGTATATCCCACAGCAGGTCTATATCACTCATCTTGCCCTGTCCCCTGTCTAAACGCAGCAGCAGTTTTTCCATCCAGCCTGTTCCTTCACGGCAGGGCGAGCATTGCCCGCAGCTTTCATGACGGTAGAAGCGGGCGAGTGTATATGTATGTTTTACCACGCACTGGTCTTCGTCCAGTACAATGAAACCACCGGAGCCCATCATGGTGCCGGTCGCAAAACCGCCATCACTCAGGCTTTCATAGTTCATCATGCGGGTTTCACCCTTTGCTGTTTTCAATAAAAGATTAGCAGGAAGGATGGGAACGGATGAACCGCCGGGGATACAGGCTTTCAATCTTTTTCCATTAGCAATACCACCGCAATATTCATCACTGTAAATAAACTCTTCCACGCTGATGGTCATGTCTATCTCGTATACGCCGGGCTTGTTGATATTGCCGCAGGCGGATATGAGTTTGGTGCCGGTTGATTTGCCCACACCTATTTTAGCATATTCCTCACCACCTTCATTGATAATAGGCACAACTGCAGAGATTGTTTCCACATTGTTCACCACGGTAGGGCAATCCCATACGCCTTTGATCGCAGGGAACGGAGGTTTGATCCGCGGATTTCCTCTTTTTCCTTCCAGTGATTCGATCAGCGCTGTTTCTTCACCACAGATATAAGCACCTGCTCCGCGATGTACAAAAATGTCGCAGTCAAATCCTGATCCAAGAATATTCTTGCCGAGGAAGCCATTATTCCTGGCTTCTTCGATCGCCTGTTCCAGGATGTCTACGATCCACCAGTATTCACCACGGATATAGATATAAGAACGGTTGCTTCCCAAAGCATAGGATGCCACGATCATCCCTTCGATCAAAATATGCGGAAGGAATTCCATCAGGTAGCGGTCTTTAAATGTACCGGGCTCTGATTCGTCTGCATTCACTACCAGGTAGCGGGGCACTCCTTCAGGTTTTGCAAGAAAACTCCATTTCATACCTGCAGGAAAGCCTGCACCACCGCGACCGCGCAATCCACTTTTCTTTACCTCTTCTGTTACCGCATCAGGGCTCATTGTCTTCAATGCTTTCTCCACGCTGCGGTAGCCTCCTTCACGGCGGTACACATCAAAATGCCTGATGTTCTCTACGTGTGCTTTTTCCAATAAAAGTTTTCTTCCCATCCGATGTAAATTCAAAAGTCAAAATTAAAAAGTAAAAATGTGCCCTGCAGTTTTCGCTTACCCGTTCTTTTTAATTTTCAATTAGTTTTTATGTACCGTTATTCAAAAGACAAAGCAATATCAAAACTTCCCGATCTGAGATCCTGCTTCATTTTGATTTTTGCATTTTTACTTTTGAATTTTTAATTATTCGAAGCCGCATTCCTCCTGCATTCATCCACTATCTCATCCACGCGTTGCGGCGTCAGGTGTTCCTTATAATGTTTTCCCATCTGCATCATCGGGGCATAGCCACAGGCTCCAAGGCATTCTACAGTTTTCAAAGTGAACATGCCATCAGAAGTGGTTTCGCCCGGTTTGATGCCGAGCTTCTTACCGATATAGTCAATGATATTATCCGCTCCGCTGATCATGCAGGGGCCGGTCTGGCAAACCTCAAACATATAACGTCCTACCGGTTTCAGGTTGAACATGCTGTAAAAAGTAGCCACTTCATATACTTCAATAGGAGTAATGCTGAGCAAAGACGCTACATAGTCCATCACCGGCACATCGAGCCAGCCGCCAAATTCCTGCTGTGCCAGATGAAGCACGGGGATCACGGCACTCTTTTGTTTTCCCTGCGGATAACGTGCAATGATCTTCTCTACTTCTTTTAGTTTACTATCTGAAAACTGTATCATATCTGATAATTCAAAAGTCAAAATTAAAAAGTAAAAAAACCGGCTGCAGCGGAATGATATTTTTACTTTTTGAATTTTTAATTTTTACTTATTAAGCATCCATTTCACCGGCAATAAGGTTCAGGCTGCTCATTACAATGATCGCATCGCTGAGCATGGCACCCCTGGTCAGTTCTTCATAAGCCTGGTAATAAATGAAGCAGGGCCTGCGGAAATGCAATCTGTAAGGAGATCTTCCTCCATCACTGATCAGGTAGAATCCCAACTCCCCGTTTGCACCTTCAACGGAATTATACACTTCGCCAGCCGGCATATCGATCTCACCCATGATGATCTTGAAATGCCAGATAAGAGCTTCCATTTTAGTATATACATCTTTCTTTTCAGGCAGATAATATTCGGGCACATCTGCATGATACACTTCCGCTTCAGCACCTTTGAATTCCTGCACTTTCCGGAAAGCCTGTTCGATGATGCTGAGTGATTGCCACATTTCCTGGTTTCTTACCAGGAACCTGTCGTAGCAATCCCCTGTTGTTCCAACAGGTATCTCAAATTGAAAATCTTCGTAGCTGCTGTAAGGGGAATGGATGCGGACATCATAATCCACACCGGCGGCGCGGAGGTTAGGTCCGGTGAAGCCGTAATTAAGTGCTCTTTCTGCACTGATGGCGCCTGCACCGATCGTACGCTCCATGAATATCCTGTTGCGGGTAAACAGGTTCTCGAATTCTTTCAGCACCCTGGGATATTCATCCAGGAATTTCCGGATCTTGGTAAAAGCTATATCGTTGAAGTTTCTTTCAAATCCGCCGATGCGGCCGATATTGGTAGTGAGCCTTGACCCGCAGATCTCTTCGTATATCTCATAGATCAGCTCGCGGTATTGCATCACATAGAGGAAGCCGGTGTAAGCACCGCTATCCACCCCCACGATAGAATTACAGATAAGGTGGTCGGAGATGCGTGCGAGTTCCATAATGATCACGCGCAGGTAATCCACGCGTTTCGGCGTTTTCACGCCCAGCAATTTTTCACAGGTCAGGTGCCATCCCATGTTATTGATGGGAGAAGAACAATAGTTCAACCTGTCTGTAAGTGGAGTGATCTGGTAAAGGTTGCGGCGTTCCGCGATTTTTTCAAAAGCCCGGTGGATATAACCGATGGTCTGCTCGGCAGACACGATACGTTCTCCATCCAGCTCCAATATATTCTGCATCACGCCATGGGTAGCCGGGTGTGTTGGCCCCAGGTTAAGCGTGGTGGTCGTTTTTTCAATACTACCTTCAGGTAATTTTATATGTTGTTCTGACATGATCTTTTGAAATTAAAAAATCAAAATTCAAAAGTAAAAAGGGCCTTGTTCGAGCGTGATATCTTTAATTTTGAATTTTTACTTTTTACTTATACAATCTCTTCTCCCACATCCCCTTTTTCCAGTTCTGTGATCGTTCCATGATCGGTCTTCTCAGTACCAAAGCCGATGGTGCCTCCGCGGCCAAACATTTCATCGTCCTTATCCACACGGCTCTGATCTTCGAGCGGGTATTGTTTTCTCAGCGGGAAATAATCCATTTCATCCACGTTGAGTATGCGTTTCAGATTAGGATGACCGACAAAGTTGACGCCGTAGAAATCATAGGTTTCCCTTTCCATCCAGTTGGCTGCAGAGAATAAAGCTGTGGCGGTGTACACATCGGGTTTGCTGGAATCCGTGAATACTTTAAACCGTATGCGGATATTGTCTTCCAGGTTGTGGAGGTGATATACTACAGCCAGTTCACGGCCGGGTTGGTTGGGGTAATGGACAGCAGTAAGATCGGTCATAAAGCGGAACTTCAATTCTGCATCATCGTACAGGAAGTTCAGCACTTTCAGGTTCATGTCTTTGGGCGCTTCAAATGTCAGCATGCCGTAAGGCTCTTCAAAACTGCTAACCTGTGTGTCG
>DATAJQ010000030.1:0-10521 GCA_036262095.1 Chitinophagaceae bacterium
GGTTGCAATTACAATGTATGATGAGATGTGGGAGAAGTTTGGTGGGCTTATCGGTGAAATGGAGAAAAACCCGGCCATCTTAAGTTATGCTATCACGTCCACATTGCCGGGCGAACGTTTCGGTATGCAGCCGTTTTCACCCTTAGCTGCTTCGGGCAAGAGTGAAGATCAGCCAAGTGCCCGGGTTTTATGGTCAGATGATCAGTTGCTTACTACATTAAATGTGCCTTTGAAACAGGGCCGGAACTTTACCAGCCAGTTTCCTGTAATAAAGAAGAAGGAATTCATTTTGAATGAAGCCGCTGTTAGCCTGTATAAGCTAAACAATCCCATCGGGCAGCGCTTTGTGCTGGACAGAGATACAGGAGAAGTAGTAGGTGTTGCCAGGAATTTTAATTTTGCATCCCTTCACTCTTCTGTAGAGCCATTGGTAATGCAATACAACCCTTACCGGGCAAATTATCTTTTGCTTAGAATAAAACCGGAGCAGATCAGGCAAACCATTACCTATATGGAATCCGGCATGAAAAATTTGTATCCGGCCAGTGTGTTCACTTATACGTTCATTGATGATAAACTGGACCAGCTTTATGCTTCCGAAAACCGGATGAGCAATATCATCCAACTCTTCGCTTTGTTTGCCTTATTTATTTCGGCGCTGGGCCTGTTTGGTTTATCCGCCTACAGTATTCGTCTTCGAACAAAAGAGATCGGTATCCGCAAAACACTTGGCGCATCTGTATCAAATGTTGCGCTATTGCTTTCACGTGATTTTATAAAACTGATCCTGATAGCAATGGTGATCGCCTGGCCTATTGCATGGTGGGCATCCAATAAATGGCTGAATGGTTTTGCCTACCGGATATCGGTCGATTGGCTGATATTCCTGGCCTCTGGTATATTTGCCTTATTGGTAGGAGCAGCAACGGTAAGTTTTGAAGCTGTAAAAGCAGCTTTGCTTAAACCGGTAAAAAGCCTGAAAACAGAATGATACAGAATCACCTGACCGCTTTCCCACTGATAAGATAAAATTTGGTTTTCCCACTAAGCCACAAAGAGCATAAAGATTTTTTGGATACTTCATAGTAAAATCTTCTCTTGTTTTTGAGGAAGATGCGTCTTATTATATTGTTAAGTCTTTGTGCTCTTTGTGGCTTAGTGGGAAAACCAAATTTTTATTCTTTGAGGGCCGTTGGAATATGCGTAACTTCCTATAGTGAAAACATCAGTTATCCTTTTTGAGGAAATACAGCGTCCGCAGCGTGTGAAAAACAATTGGTTCTATGGTGCTGCAGCGGTGCTGTTTGGTCTGATGTTACTATGGAATTTCTTCTCAAAAAAAGAAACCGTTGTATTCACAGGCCTCTTATGGACAGGCTTCCTCATATTTGTCATACTGCAAATTTTTACTTCGCTAGGCTCACAATTAATAACACAGATCAGGGAAGACGGTATTTATGTTCGCTTTCCTCCTTATCAATTCTCATTCACTAAATATAGCTGGGACAGCATCCGTGAAATCCATATCCGCAAATTTGATCCATTTAAAGAATACGGATATGGAGTTCGCATTAGCCCGAATGGAAGAGCTTACACAGTTCCAGGTGACACGGGCATCCAGCTTGTTTTTAAAGACAATACCAGGCTGATCATTTCCACCAAACGTCCGGAAGAAGTGATGGAAGTATTACGCAGGTTGGGGCTGTTTCGCTAAAAACAAGCAATTCACATTGTAAGGATACGCTCTTTACATCACTTTTGTGATCGTAAATAGAAAGAAGCGCGGGCACTACATTTTAACCAGCAGCACCCCGCTTCTTTGGTTAATCCATGAACGTCTTATACGCCTTGTCTCCAATGAACATGGATAATTGCCTAAGAAGAATCAAATACTGGTGATTTCATAGATTATAATTTTTTATTTAAAGCTAAAGGAGGCCTGAAGCAGAGCAAGGGGAAAAACAACGGATAAAAACGTTTTTTCCTGAATTAATTTCTTTATGGTAGTAGTATATTGAGTGCCGTTTAGCACTCTCTTATATGGCTTCTGCAATAGTCCGGAACGTTAAGTTCACCCTGGCGTTTTTTACTTTTGCTGTTGGAGGAAGCCTGTGCAACCAATGTGTTTGAGTAATCCCTTTCATGATCAACAAACTGCCATGTTGTAAAATCAGGGAAACAATCTGCTTCGTCTGTTTATGCTTGAATGCAAATTTTCTTTCTGCACCAAAGCTCATCGAAGCGATAGCGCCATTCTTTCGCAGCATTTTTTCCGCATCGCTATGCCAGGCCATTCCCTCTTCCCCGGAATGATAAAGATTGGCAAGGCAGGAATTGAATGTTTCACCAGAACGCTCTTCAGCAATATGCTTTAATGCCAGTAATTCTTCTGTCCAGGGTAATGCTTCTTTGGTAGTACCGGAATAGGTGTATGCAAATGGCCTGTCTCCATACCAGGCCACTTTTCGTGAGGTAGTGATCAGCTTGCCAAACACCACGGCAGCATCAGGTTTCCACTCGAGCGTATTCAGCAAACGCTCAAAATAAAAGCCCGCTTCCCGTCGCTTCATTACAGGACCATAGTATTGAACAATGCCATCAAAAGGAAGCAGGTTTGCAAGCGGGTCGCTATTAAAAAGGTCCATTAACATGTAAGCATAAAGTTACCTTGCTCTTTGCGTTTTGCACCAGCAATGCTTGCAACAACGGTACCCACTTTCTATTGCTTCTTTCTCTGAACCAAAGAATACTCTGTTTTCCTTTCTCATCCGTTTGCCCGAAAAGCAATCGAGGGTACCATAGATACGCAGTTTTTTATTTCCTGCCAATTGTATTATACGCTGATCTATCAGTTGCTTTAACTGGCGGCTAGCGGCAAAGCCATTTCCCAATGTTGTATGAGGTATCATTTTAACTCAATGCATCATGAAAAATAATACCAAGGCTATGCCTGCGACCGCTGTGCAGCTCGCTTACACCATGTTTCATATTCACCCGATAATATCCTTTGCTGCCTTTGGCCGGGCGGAATTGTGTTGTAAAGATCAGCAGATCGCCTTTTTTCGGATTTAGCACAATGGCTTTGGATTGGGCTCTTGGTATCTGTTCTGTCAACACAAACTCACCACCCGTATAATCCTTGCCCGGTTCATCCAGTATCATTACCACCTGCATCGGGAAAAAGATTTCTCCATACAGGTCCTGATGCAAAGTATTAAAACCTCCGGGACCATACTGTAATACTAACGCTGTGGGATGTACCTGTTTGTGCTGCCGGCAAAGGGCCAGAAGTTCGTCAAAGGAATCCGGGAAGATTTTATCTATATTCAACATCTTCATCCATCCATTCGCCACCGGCGCCAGGTAAGGATATACTGATTGACGGATGGTTTGAATGATCTCCGGAAGAGGATATTTATAATATTTATATTCTCCTTTCCCAAAGCGGTAACGTTCCATGAAAATGGTTTTGCGGTAAATCTCCGGTTGATTGTATTGCTGCACCAGCTTTTCACAGTCTTCGCTATTAAGGATACCGGGCATCATCGCAAAACCCCTGTCATTCAAATGATCAATTATCGCAGGCCAGCTGGCACTACTGATCCTGTGTTGCAGATTTTTCATCGGAATGGATTTTATTGTTGAGTTTCTGCTTTTGCGGCCTCCCATCCTATCATCGCCGTTTTGCGTGTGCTGCCCCAATGATACTGACCAAAAGAGCCGGATGATTGGATCACACGATGGCAGGGAATAAGAAAAGCAACGGGGTTGTCACCAACGGCAGTGCCTACAGCGCGGGAAGCTTTCGGCGTCTGGATCTTTGCTGCAATTTCACCATAGGTTGATAATTGGCCCAGGGGGATTTTCAGCAAAGTCTCCCATACTTTGAGCTGAAACTCAGTACCCTTCAGATGCAGCTTAATTTGCGAAAGTTGTTTCCAGTCGTGGGCAAAAATATACAGCGCATTTTGCTGTATCATATCTACCATTTGCTGGTATCGTGCATTGGGAAACTGTTGTTTCAATTGCTGAAAAGCGTCGGCTTCATTATCGGCAAACGCCATATAGCAAATTCCTTTGGCGGTGGAAGCTACCAGGATATTTCCAAAAGGGCTTTCAGCATAGCTGTAGTTGATAGATAAATTTTCACCTCCATTCTTAAATTCACCCGGCGTCATGCCCTCAATTTTAACGAACAGGTCATGCAGGCGGCCGGTACCTGACAGTCCTGTTTCGAATGCAGCATCAAAAAGTGTAGCTTGTTTGTTAGCCAGAATCTGCTTTGCATGCTGTACACTGATGAATTGCAGGAATTTTTTCGGGCTTACACCGGCCCATTCCGTAAAAAGGCGTTGGAAATGAAAAGGACTAAGATGTATTTGCTCTGCGACCTCTTCCAGCGAAGGCTGTGTTTTAAAATGTTCCTGGATATACCCGATGGCCTCCGCTATCCGGTTATAATGAATGTTTTCTTGTGTTGTCATGATCTTTCGATTTAGAACACAAATTTAGCAGGGCCTCTGGGGGTTGAAAACCCGAAACTTGCTTTGTATTACGACAGATATTTTAATTAGACGGGGTATCCGTTATTAATCTTTTTTTCATGCATATACTGGTTCCCATTGTTTCATAAGGGAAATAATTAGGTATGATCACATATCCCTGTTTTTTATATAATGCAATAGCCTCATCCTGTTGGTTGCCGGTTTCCAACACGGCTTCAGAATAACCTGATTCAATCGCCCAGGCTTCCAGTTCATTTAATACTGCAGAGGATATTCCCCGGCGCCGATGCTCCGGTTTCACATACATTCTTTTTATTTCCACAGATGAGCCATTGAACTCTTTGAAACAACCACAACCCACTGCCTGCCCCTCTGCATAGGCAATGACAACAGTATCCACATTCACAATAATGTTATGCTGATCATACACATCCTGCAAGGTTAGATAGCGGCTGCGGAGGTCCGTGTCCAGCAAAGGAATGAGGTAAAGAAAATCGGGGTCCAGGTTGTTAGTACGTTTCAGCTCGAACATATAAGAGAGATTAATCTGATTCAAAGAAACAAAATACCAGGAAGGGGAAGCCGGTATTTTACGCACAATACAAAGCTAAAAACTGATCCGTTCCGCCCATCTCAAAGGAGCCGGCAATTCGCGATTGCAAAATTCAAGATGTACTACTCTCCGGCGGCCCTGATTGATTGTTCGGCTGGACGCATGCAATAGTAAAGGCCTCATGATCATGATTCCTCCTGCCGGAACTGAGCAGGTAACCTCTGTTTCACTCGCCCAATTAATCGTCTCGGGTCTGTAAATTCCCTTGCCGTAAAAGCTGGATGAGTCAACCTGATCTATAAGTTCTGGAATTGTATTCAGTTTCTCTTTCTCAAAGACTCCAGGAATAATAGAGAATCCCTTTTCTATAATGTCCGTTTTATTATCGCTCAGCATTTTACTCATATACCTTGGCCTGGAATAGAGTTCAAAATTAGCGTGGAAGATAATGAGATATAAAAAAACTAAAAATCCCGGCAGAAATATTTCTGCCGGGACCAATAATCATTCGAATCAATACTAATTCGACTGCCCATCATTATCTGAACCCATGACTAACTGCTTATCATGCAGTGACCTTGTTCTTTCTCTGGTATACCTGCTGTTGGAAAGGTTTCCTTCGCTCATAGAGCCGCCGGCATTGGTTACTGAAGTATCAGGACCTGTTTGAGGAACGATCTTTTTTTGCTTATCATGCCCCTTATTCCTGAATCCTTTGCCTTTTGCCCCGCTTGTATGAGCATGTTGAACATTCTCACGTTTCATAACCAACATTTTTAATAAAAAATAGAGTACCTCTTAATTGGTCAAAATATCATGCCAGCAGGAGTAAAATTTGTTTTTGATCCGTAATCAGCTCTGCATAAGCCTATTGAAAACAGATCTTCCGCATTCTTGAATTTCATTATCCATGAAAGTATCGATCTGGGGAAACCATGCCCACTTATCGCAAATCCCTATTCCGGGATGTGATATTCCTTGCAGATCTCTTCATAGCTCAGTGGCCTGCTTCTGCCTCCTGGCTTACCCCCCGGAATTATAATGTACCGGAATCTGTGCGTGGTCGCAATGGCGGTATAATCATTCTTATCATTTACAAATTTTATCCGGAGATTGCCTACTGTAGCATAGGCAGACCAGGTATCTGTCATAATGGTTCCCTGATAGTAAGTAAGAAGAATAGGTAGTTGTGATACTTGCGTAACTGGCCATACAGATGGGGTATATCCCAGCAGCTTGCCGAAAGTCAATACACTACCGCTATCAAGAACTTGCTGTGTAATCCCTGGTGCCGGCTTGGAATAATTAAATCCCCAAACCCCAAAAACAGTATCTTTTTTCCAGGGTGAAGCAGTAAACCATTCGGAATAGATCACGTTAGGAGTACCGGGTACGCCTTGTTCTCCCTGGGGGCCCTGTGGGCCCTGCGGACCTATATCACCTTTTTTGCAGGAGGCAAATACTCCAATAGTAATAAAAGCAATGACGAAAGCAAAAGCATGTAGTTTCATAATGTATCTTTTAGGAAAAACGAAATTAAAACAGCATGTACGCCATGTAAATCCCACATATAGATGAATTTCTTGTGTTATCTGCAGAACACTTAACAGGAAAATACTACTTTGAGGTAATACGCGAATGAGTGAGAGATCTGGATGGATGGCAACATAGGTGTACAAATTAATTCCCTCCCGAACGAGTTGGCATTATTTTTTCCCATTTTCTTCATGAGTTGATATACATAAAAAACTCGGTATACATGTAATCTTTTTCCTAATCTTTAAATACTATGTTATGAAAAAATTAGCATTGGCTCTCATCGTCACTGCCTTTTTTGCCGCGCCGGTATTTGCACAGAATAAAGACAAAAGTCATGCGGAATGGGACAATAAGGTAAAAACAGAATTGAAACTCACTCCGGACCAGGCTACTAAATATGACGCGCTAAGCAAAGAATACAACGACAAAATGGATGCTTTAAAACAGGATGCTTCACTGAGTGCAGACGCACAAAAGCAAAGGAAAATGGAACTGAAGAAAGAAAAGGAAGCTAAACTGCAAGAGTTCCTGACTCCGGAACAGCAAACAAAATACAGGGAATTGATGAGTAAGAAAAAGAAGGAAATGAACCCCTGACCAGGAAGCACGAAGAACATCAATATCATATCCCATATTTCATGCAAATGTTTGACATGAAATATGGGATATGATTTTTATTAAACCAATTTTATTTAATCCTTCCTAGTTTCAAATGCACAGGAAAAACAATTTTTGCCTTTTCTTCCGGCCAGTATTCCCTCAGCTTATCTATTAATTCTTTTATCGGGTCGTTTCCGTTTACTTTCATAAACTTCTGCAAAGCCGACCATGTACGTAAATACCCTTCCATTTCCTGTAAAGACCAGTAATTAGTGATGAAAAATTGCGGGGATACAATTTGCTCAAAAGGAAAAGGAATGCTTTGATAACCATCATCTACATACTTTCTTTCCTCATCCCAATAATCTTTTAGCGTATTGAAATGATAATCACGCACCAACTCATCAATAACCGGTGAAATAGTCAATAACGAATAGGCCCATGCAGCAATTACCCCACCATGCTTTCCCACTCTTTTTACTTCATTATAAAACTCATTGAACCTGAACCAGTGCAGTGCCTGTGATACGGTGATCAGATCAAAGCTATCGTTCTCAAAGGAAGTTTGCTCCGCGGGTTGCCTGGTATAAATAATATTCGGAGCCTGCACAGCATGATCAAGCTGCCGCTGGCTGATATCGGTGGCATATATGTTGGTAAAAGATCTGGCCAGTTCTGCCGCCGTTTGGCCATTCCCGGTTGCACAATCCCACGCTGCTTCTCTTTGCCCGACCTGTGAAAGAATAAACTCGAATAATTCTTTCGGGTACACAGGGCGGTAAAGGGCATAGAGATCTGCCTGGGAAGAAAAATTATCTTTCATAAGCCAAAGTTAGAGCGAACCGGGTGCAGTAAATAGAAAAGCCCCGGGATCGGGGCCTTTGTATGTCGCCTGTGCGACGTTCAACTTCAACCAAGTTCTAATCTATTCTGACGCAAATCCGTGGTTTCGGTTACAGTTTAGGGTAATTTATTTTTTACAGCCATTTCACCAGCGAAAACACGCCGGAAGGGGAGCCGATACCGGCATCATCATCCCCATCCAGCTTTTCTGCTGCGGAGGAAACAGTTGATTGTTGGTTTTGCTTCCGCTCCAGCTCTTTAATGATGCTGTCGCTTTCTTCACGTTTGCGCTTCTCTTCGTGCAGGCGTTTTTGAAGCTCGATGGAATCACCTGGCCGTTGGTCATAACGGTAATCGCGGCCCTGCCTGCTGCGGTTATTGTTACCATCCTGGTTATCGAAGCGATTATTTTCCGGGTCGTTGATATTCCTTCCAGACGCATCTTTCAGTCCATCCTCAGTCATGGTATAATCCACATTAGTCACATAGTTAAACCCGTAATCATCGTCGATCTCAAAACCTCTGAACCTTGAGCGGCGGTAAGTCTTTTTTACAGTGAAGCGGGCAGGGTTAAGCTTTTCTCTTATAGTTCCGTCAAACCGGATCTTTTTACCAAGAGGCACCTGTATTTCGATCTCCACCTGCTGACCCCTGAATTTGCTGTTCTTATCAATCGCATACCCGCTGCCGAGGTCCAGCAGGCTGTCGCGCGAAGTGATCCGGTACTGTATATTGCGGGCCCTGTCAAGCGCATCTTGCCTGTTGCGGCCATAGCTGTATTTCTTCTCATACACATGGAATGAGCTGTCAGGGCTTTTTATCACATTGAAACGGACAGTGGAAAGCTTTACGGTATCTTCAGACAGGTCCCATCCATCGCCATTATCATTTATCCAGCCGAAGCTTCCGGTATACTCCAGTTCAGGCTCTGTAACAGCCACGATCATTTTACCTTTTGCAGGCTGTGTGCTCATTGGAACAGCTGCGTCTACATGCTCATAGTCACGGAAGTCGCGGGTAACGCCGGATACCAGCAGGATAACACAAACCCAGCCCAGTGTCCAGAGAAAACCGAATGTCCAACCCAGGTAGCTGTTCCTGGAGCGCACACCGATGATGCGGCGGATAACCCAGGTAATAAGGCCTACCAATGGCACCAGCAAAAAAAAGATCAGGGTGCCCCAGGCATACAGTTGTTGAGCTTTGCTGGTCCACAGGAAATTATTCACCGGCCACCAGGCAATACCTCCAAATAAAAGCGCCAGCAATCCAACGAAAAGTCCGAATGCAATGGAACCAGCGATAAACAGGAAGAAGGCTTTGAACAATACTCCGATCATATGGCCTATACCGCGGCCGCTATGGCGGGCTGTTTCATTTACCTCTGTGCTGAAAGCCCTTCCTCTTGTATTAGCGAATTCTTTCGCTTTGGTACCAAAATTCTGAGCAGATTCTTTTACTTCCTCAGTCCAGGTCTTTACACGTTCCTTCACTCCATCCATTTCCTGGCGCACATTTTCACGTATCCTGTTCACGTCTACTTTCTCACCGCGCATTTCCATTTTCTCATAATTGCTCCTGGCTTCAGGCAAGACCATCCACAGCACGATATAGATCAGTGAAAGTGTTCCGCTCAATGAACCAAAAACGATATTAGGGAACAGATCGAAATCATGGCTCCATGACAGACCGTTCAATAAACCTATCAAAACATTCAGGGCAATCGGAGCAACAAAGATCAAACGGATCAGCCAGGTCTCTTTATTGAAATAAGCAGCAAGGCCACCAGCTACACCGCCGATCACTTTGTCGTCTGGGTTGCGGTATAATCTCTTTCCGGAATATCCTTCCAGGTCCTGGGGAGGAAGCACCGCCCAGAGAATTATGTAGAGCAAAAAGCCCATACCAAAACCGCCGAAAGTAACAATAGCAAAAAGAATTCTCACGATTGCAGGGTCAACATTCATGTATGCAGCAAGACCACTACAAACACCACCGATCATTTTATCACTTGTATCGCGATAAAGGCGTGTTCTGGCTTTTCTTTCACTACCTGTATAAGAATATTGTTGTTGTGATTTGCCGGTCTGGGTTGTATCGGCAGCTTCTGCTGTTTCAGCATCAAAATCTTCGGGCCTTCCCATAGAAGCGATGATCTCTTCTATATCGGCATCGGTAACACAATTAGCACCTTTGCGGATCTTGTCGTTCATCAGCTCAGCAATACGGCTTTCGATATCATTGATGATCTCGTCGCGGCCTTCTTCATGAGCAAAATAGCGACGGAGGCTTTCAATATAACCCTGCAACTTTTCGTAAGCAGAATCTTCAATAGGAATTACCCTTCCGCTAAGGTTTATGTTAATGATCTTTTTCATGTCAATATTTTTGGGTTGAAGCGATGTGTTTATTGGTTAAGGGGTTGATCATTTTTTTTGGCGAGGGCATTGACACCATTCGACAATTCGTTCCAGGTTTGTT
>DATAJQ010000031.1:0-35512 GCA_036262095.1 Chitinophagaceae bacterium
GAAGGGGCTGTACCGGTTTTGACAGCATAGATCTTTGAAAGTGTAAGCATGCCGTGCGTTGGATAATTAGCACGTAAATCTGAATATTCAAACTATAAATGGCAATACTCAGTATGCCATGGCTGCCTAATCAGTGATTAGTTAGTCATTCGGGCCGCCGGGCCGGTTGATCTGTTACCACGCCCCGCCGCCGACTTAAAAACAAAACAGGTTGCTGTAACGGAAGGCTGTGACCGTTGCTTAAGACTATCCAGCTAAGTGTTGCATTGGTTTGTTCTTTTCCTGTGCAATGCCGACAAGTAATAAGGAAATAAGCATGTAGAAAGCTTTTGAGGAATATGTTTGGACAGGGGTTCGATTCCCCTCAGCTCCACTGCGCCCGCCGTAGCTTTACCGAAGGCGGGCTGAGTTTTTTAAGGGCTGATCTTTTGATCTATCAGATAACTGATGTATAAAGGCCGTGTCGATATCGACACGGCCTTTTGAATAGAAAATATTTTAAC
Source organism: Chitinophagaceae bacterium (assembly GCA_036262095.1). Taxonomy (GTDB): domain Bacteria; phylum Bacteroidota; class Bacteroidia; order Chitinophagales; family Chitinophagaceae; genus Terrimonas_A. The sequence continues at coordinate 504 of DATAJQ010000031.1, forward strand.
ACAAAAAACGTACTCACCTGCTCACCTCAACACATCTACAGTAATATAACTATCATTAAACACTGTATGAGTAGCTTTAATAAAATCGCTTGCAGCTGCTTTATAAGGGTTCGCCACAAACTTTTGGGGATTGATGGCAAAAAGCGGGAAAGCGGTGCTCTGCACCTGTATCATAATGCGATGGCCTTTTTTGAACGTGTGCAATACGTCCTGCAGGCGGAAGTTCACTTCGGTCTTTTTGTTTGGCTGCAGCGCTTCCGGCTTTTCAAAAGAGTTGCGGAAGCGGCTGGGCATGATCTCGGATCGCACCATTTGCCAATAGTTGCCCAATACAATGTTCTTGTTAGGCATGTATGGGTGATTGGGCTCATCCATCGGATAAACATCGATCAGTTTGACAAACCAATCTGCGTCACTGCCGGTTGTGGCAATTTTCAGATGGCTCATGATCTCGCCACCGAGTGTGATATCTTCCGTTAATACATCCGTTTGGAATACCAGCACGTCTGTTCTCCTGCCGGCAAAGCGTTGGTCCTCGCTCATATAGTTGGCCGGTGTAAAACCCTGCGTGGTGGTCAGGTCTTCCGTGTAAGGAACAGGCTTTGCCGGGTCGCTCACGAACGAAACAGAGGCAGGACGTTGGGGTGCTGTAAATTCAAGCTTGCCATTGGCGGCAAGATAAAGCCGCTGCTGTGTTGTATTGGCTGCAGGCCATTTGTCAAATTGTTCCCATTGTTTTTTCCCGGTGTTGAACATATAAGCTACCGGCAAACCGGAATTCTTGTCGCCCGAACCTTTCAGGAAATGGTTGAAGAATTTCGCCTCGATATTTTTCTGATAGAACGTAGCGATGCTGTCTCCAAAATAAATGTTGGAATGCAGCGTGTGACCCTGTTCGCGGCCCCAGCCACCATGACGGAAAGGTCCCATGACGATCGTGTTGTACGCTCCGGGATCTGATTTTTTTATAGCCTTGTGAATGGTCAATGGGCCCGCCAGATCTTCTGCATCAAACCAGCCTCCAACGATCATAACAGCGGGCGAAACTTTTTTGTAATGCTTTGGCAGGGACCGCTTTTGCCAGAAACTATCATAGTTCGGATGGTCCAATAACTGCTGAAAAAAGAAATTATCCTTATACCACTGGTTGAAATTTACAAGAGGTCCCTGGTTCAGCAAAAACTGGTAGCCGTCAGGACCCTGGCGTTTAATGTTAATGGCCGGATCACTGTACCACGACTTGCTGGTGGTGTCTTTTTTCTGAACGCCGAAAACGGGAAAGGTGAAGATATAGCTTTCAAGGAACGCACCGTTATGGTGAAAGTCGTCAAAAAAGAAATCGGATATAGGCGCTTGGGGCGATGACGCTTTCAATGCCGGATGATTGGAAAGTATGCCGGCTGCGGTATAGAAACCAGGATAGGATGTGCCGTATTGCCCGACCCGGCCATTATTAAAAGCCGCGTTTTTGATCAGCCAATCGATCGTGTCGTACGTATCTGTCGATTCATCCACATCCGTGGAAGTCTTGTGTTCATCAAGCTGCGGCGTCATGTTCGTGAATGTTCCTTCGCTTTTCCAGCGTCCTCGTACATCCTGGTACACGAAGATATAACCGTCTTCCATAAGCGTTTCCGAAGGTCCAAGGCGTGAAGGGTACCTGTCTTCGCCATAGGGCGCAACACTGTAGCAGGTCCTTTGCATAAGCATCGGGTAAGTCTTGGAGGATGAAGCATCTTTAGGTGTGTAGATAGATGTAAAAAGCTTCACCCCGTCACGCATAGTGATATACACTTCTTTTTTATCGAAGTGTTCCTTTGGGTAAGAGCTGGTAGCGGAACGTCCTTGCTGACTGTAAGAAGTGGCGAAGAAAGACAGGACAATAATGAATAATGATAGTTTTTTCATGTGTCTGTGAGTTTAAAAATAATTTATCCCTACAAGAAGATTATGCCTGTGGTTGAGCTATCTGAAGGCACAAAGGGCTCATTAAGACGAATGTAAGTCAATTTCGTTAAACGCAGTAATGCTGCATTTGAATGTTTTTCCAAAGCAAATGCAATCATTTTTCAAGATTTTTTATCGCGTACACCGGGTCGGAAAAAATAATTTTTTTGGTTGTTTAAAGGTTTAAGCATATTTTCATTGCTTAAACGCTTAAGCAAGCTTTTTTTCAAGATTTGATGCAAAGAAATGTGGGGACTTGGTTTTTAGGCTTTAGTACAGATGGTGTGATGGTGATAACAATATAGATTATTACACTCTTTCAATAAAAGTCTGATGATACACTGCAATATTCATTCCCCGCCTGCCGGCCATCAGGTTACCCTAGATGCATCCTGCCTGTATAGGAAACCGTAATCAACAATAATATCAAAACTAATTATTAAATCAACGATTTATGAAATGGTTGCTTGCTACTGCTATTGACATATCCTTCCGGTATTCTTCAAAATCGATAGTAAAATTTTTTTCTTTCCTTCTGCTTATTGCTTCAATAAGCTTATCTGTTTCTGCGGCAACGCCCCCCGCACCCGACAGAAATATAACCGGCCAGGTAAAAAGCCAGGATGGTACACCGCTGACTGGTGTAACCGTTTCCTTAAAAGGCACTAACGTCAGCACTATCACTGATAACTCAGGGGCCTTTACCATCAGGATCCCCGATAGTCAGCAGAATCCTGTGCTGACGTTTAGTTCTTCAGGGTATCTATCTCAGGAAATAATTATTGGCGACAAGTCAAGTATCGATATACAGCTCGTAACAGACGTCAGGAACCTGAACGAGGTTGTTGTAATAGGATATGGAACCCAGAAGAGAAAAGATCTCACAGGGTCTATTGCTTCCGTTTCGTCTGCCCAAATTGATAACCGCCCCGTAAGTTCTTATGAAGATGCTCTTGCAGGCATTGCAGCGGGAATTGATGTTGCTCCACGCAGCGCCAGACCCGGAAATACTGCAGAGATAACAATCCGTGGAATTGGTACTATTTCAGGCGACAGGCAACCGCTTTTTGTAGTAGATGGATTTCCGACGGATGCGGTGAATGCTGCAGCCATCAACCCTTCCAACATTGCATCAGTTGATATACTGAAAGACGCTTCTTCAACTGCCATCTATGGTTCAAGAGGCGCCAACGGTGTTATCATTATTACAACAAAATCCGGCAAAGCTGGCCAGGCAAAGGTCTCCGTGAATATGAAGACTGGTTTTGCTAAAGCTAATAAACACGATTTTTATGATGTATTGGATGGTGCTCAGTATGTGCAATGGTATAAAGAAAAAGCCCAGAATAACGGCACTCCCATCCCTTCCTGGGTTACCAACTGGGATGGCACAAGCACCAACTGGCAGGATGTGATCTACAGAACAGCTCCTTTCCATGATTATTCCCTGACAATTTCCGGAGGAACGGATAAACTGACTTACCTGATTTCCGGCGGATACCTGAAACAGGATGATATCCTGTTAAGCGCTGGGTTTGATAAATATTCTGCGACCATGAAAGCTCAGTACAAAGCATCTGACAGAATATCCATCGGAATTAACCTCTCTCCGAATTTTACCACACAACGCTTAAGCGCTCCGGAAGATGATTACTCTTCATTGACAGGCGCTGCCGTATTACTCCCCCCGATAATCCCGGTATACAAACAGGATGGTACGCCATCCGATGTTAACTCTTATGGCGTATTAGGATATAACATGGTCAACCCTCTGACCATTGCAGAAAACTATAAGAAAACACAAAAGAATTTCTTCCTGCTTTCCAATGCATACTTGGAAGTGGAACTATTAAAGGGATTAACAGCAAGATCTTCTATCGGCGCTAATATCTTAGATAATAAATACAGGTTCTTCCAGGCCCAGGGAATGCAGGGGCAGGGCCTTTATCCGGTTACAGCACTGGAACTTAATTCAACAAGGACCATAAGCTGGTTGAATGAAAATACGCTGACCTACAAAACCACCTTTAACAGGGATCACCGGCTTGAAGTATTAGCCGGCTATACTGTTCAGAAAGTCAGCTTTGAATCCAATGGAGCCAATGCCAATGGCTTCTCAAGCAATCTTGCCCAAACGGTGAACTTTGGTACTGTTCAAAGTGCCTATTCGGGTGAATCAGGAAACTCACTTATCTCTTACCTGGCCAGGGCTAATTATTCCTATAAAGACAGGTATTTGCTGACCGCTACTGTACGGCGCGATGGAAGCTCCAGGTTTGGTACCAATAATCTTTGGGGGGTGTTTCCCTCCGTTGCTGCCGCATGGAATGTGTCGAATGAAAGGTTTATGGAGGATATGAAGACGATAGATCATCTCAAGGTAAGAGCAAGCTATGGTGTAACCGGAAGTAATTTTATAGGCGACTTCACATCTAAATCAAGTTTGAGATCACTTAATTCTTCTTTTGGAAATAATTCAGTTGTTGGTTTTGTTAACGCCGATCCCGGAAATCCTGATCTTTCATGGGAAAAATCCAAACAAACCGATATTGGCCTTGATCTTGGTCTGCTGAACCGCTTCTCTGTAACTCTCGATTACTTTAATAATATCTCAAACGATCTTTTATTAAATGTAAATGTTCCCCCTTCCCTCGGCTATGGCGGTAACCTGGCTAATATTGGAAGCATGAAAAAATGGGGCTACGAAGCTACAGTGAGTGCCGATATCATTAAACATAAGGATTTCAGTTGGAGCCTCGGCTTTAATGTCTCACACCTGAAACAAAAAGTATTGAAACTCGGACCCACAGGTGCTCCATTGAGACAGTTCTTCAATGTACTTGTAACAGAGATTGGAGGCCCGTTGGAACAGGAGCATGCACTGAAACAGATCGGAATCCTTACACAAAAAGATATTGATGCAGGTGTTGCCAGGAAAGTAGGAGATAAAGCTGGTGACTATAAATTCCTCGATGCAAATAATGATGGCTTTATTGATGCTTTCAATGGTGCAGACGGTGTATTGGTGGGAGATAATAATCCGAGGTGGCTCTATGGTATCAATACATCAGTAACCTATAAGAATTTCAGATTCTCTGCATTATTGCAAGGTCAGGCCGGAGCGAAAATGCTTGACTTCGTTTACCAGATCTTCAGCCTCCACAGCCGTAATACAAATATGGATACTTACTTCTTCGACGGCCGCTATATTTCTGAAGCCCAGCCAGGAAATGGGAAAGTTCCAAGAGCAGGCTATAATGATGAAGGCGCTGTATCATCATGGGAAGTGCAGAAGACTGACTATTTAAGGATCAGGAATGTAAACCTTTCCTATACATTCCCGGCAAGCATAAGCAGGAAAATATTCCTGAATGATCTCAGAGCTTATATCTCTGTAGAAAACCTCTATACGTTTAAGAAATACAGAGGTGGAAATCCGCAGGCAACACGGAATGGCTTCGATACCCAGATATTCGGCGATCACAGAACACTGAGCCTTAATTCTGTGGCTACTGCCCCTCTTCCCCGGATATTCACTTTAGGGATCAATTTTTCATTTTAACTAATAAAAAAAGTATCATGAAGAAGAATATATTTTTAAATAAGAAATGGCTGGTTCTTGCCCTGGTCATCTCTATCTTTTCATCATGCTCCAAAGATTTTTTGGATGTTGTGCCAATAGATAGGATCCCTAAAGAACAATTTTATAAAACAGAGGCCGACCTCACGGCTGCCGTTTACGGAATATATGCAGCACAAAGAAATACATTCACCAGTTGGGAACTTGCTCTTTATAACCTGGAAGAAACGCGGTCGGATAATACCAACCAGAACTATGGGCGTCAAAGTGAACACCGTGCCGTAGATAATTTTTCAGAAGAAGCGGGCAATACTTCCATTACCGGTTTCTGGGCAAGTGCATATGATTGTATCAATCTGTGTAATGCGATACTGGACCGCGCGCCTGCCATCCCCATGGATGAAACCAGGAAAAACCAGATGATGAGTGAAGCATTGTTCATCCGTGCGCATATGTATTTTTTGCTTGTAAAAGATTATGGAGGAATTCCGTTGCGTTTGCACGAAACAGGATCATTTGCCAATCCCGATCTCGCCAGGGCAAGTGTTGATGATGTTTACAAACAGATCATAAGCGATCTGCAAACAGCTTCAACAACCCTTCCTCCAGGCTATTCCGGAATTGGTGTTGGAAGAGCTACCTCGTATGCTGCATACACACTGCTTGGTAAGGTTCAATTACAGAAAGGCGACAAGCCGGCTGCTGTTACAGCTTTGCGTAAAGTTGTATTTGTAGGTACACCTTATTCTTTGCTTACCAATTATGCTGATCTCTGGACTCCCGGAACCAAGAACTCGACAGAATCTATATTTGAGCTGCAATTCCTTCCCCCGTTGAACGGATGCCCGTTTTGGAACTTTTTCGCACCACCGGCATTAAACGTTCCTGGCGGGATCAATGGAGGTACATCTCCGAATACGCCAACGCTGAACCTTATCAATTCTTTTGAAGCGGGAGATACAAGATTTGCCGCATCCATCGCATACGACCCCACAGGCAGGCCTTATATTCTTAAATTTAAGGATGCAGGGGTTAAAAGTGGTAATGATGCCAATACCAACTTCCCCATATTGCGGTATGCTGATGCAAAACTCATGTTGGCGGAAGCGTTGGGCGAATCCAGTGAAGCGTATGGCCTGATCAACGATGTGAGGGACAGAGCCCATCTGGGACCGATCAGTGCTGCCACTCCCGGAACGTTCATTGATAAATTAATGCATGAACGCCGGGTTGAATTTGCATTTGAATGCCAAAGATGGCATGATTTGCTCCGGCTGGATCAGGCAAAGGTCATAAGCATCATGAATGCTCACCTGGCACAGGAATTTCCGACCTTGAATATTACAATTGATGCGCATGATCTGCTTGCTCCGCTTCCTAATACAGAGGGCCAGACGAATACGCTTGTTGTACAGAATCCCGGATATGTGCCATTTTAGGAAAATCGTTTATACTTATTTGGTATGAGACTGAAATTGGTTTTGCTACTTAGCTTCATAAGCATCTGTTCGTGTTCAGTGAACGTTCTTGCGCAAACGCCTGAACTGCCGGAAAGTGTTTTGCCCTATGTTCAATCGATCAATTATGGGAACCTGGGCAATTATAAACCTGCGGTAAAATATACGGTGATCTCAAAGAACCTGGTCCGCGTTCATGTCAGTTGGGCTTTAAGCGATTCTGTGAAGCAAGACGATTTGCAGATCACTATTCTGCCCGCTTTCAAAGCCGGTTTTAACTGGGCGCCGCATCTGACGCCGGACAATGATCATATTATTGCACAGCATGTATTCAGAACACCTGCAATGATCGGCGCTTCGGCACAAAAACAACTGATCCTTATTCCTGATATCGATATATTGAAAAAGGGGTTTTCCACCGGGTGGTATATGGATATGAATGCCCCGGAAAACAAATTCACGTTTGGGTTAAGCAGGTCTGCTGTAAAAGAGCATGTCTTATTTGTTCGGAAACCGGGTGCGGCTTATGCACCCGGTAAAATAGAATATGGCTTTTATATAATGACCGCGAGCGATAAAAAAGCTTTGTTTGACCCATGGAGAAATATACTATCTTTTTATTGGAAAAATTGGGGTGCCGGTTTGTACAAGTCCGGAGAGCCGCTGATGAATAAAAACCTGGAACCGTATGTGAGGCAGACTTATGATTGGGCATTTAATACCTGGAAAAAAAGCGTGTGGCAGGATTTCACTATAAAAGGGAAAGATGTAGGAGCCCCCGTTTTTATTGTAAATGTTACACAGAGTCCCAACTACCAGGGTTATACTGATGAAAGGGAGTTCCGCTCGATATGGAACCAGGCGTGGTTTAATTCCTTAAGGTCTGCAGAAGGATTATTCCGGTATGCAAGAAGAAAGAAAGATAGTACGCTTATGAGTTACGCTTTAAAAACCAAGGAGCTTGCCCTTTCCTTTCCCCAAACGGATGGGATCTTTTATAGCGTTATAGGAACGGAAATGGAGAAAGTGGAGAAAGATGGAAAATTATACAACCGTTCGAAAGGATGGGATAAGTATTACTTCGGTAACTCAAACAGGAATCCCTATTCATGGGATTTCCGGGAATCGCCCTATCATGTGTTGGATATGAGCTTCACAGCTTATCTTATGCTGACCTGGTACCAGGAGCTTGAAAAAGATGAACGGTTGCTGAGCTATGCAAAAAGGTATGCGGATAAGTTGATTAAACTTCAGCGAGAGGATGGATTCTTTCCCGGATGGTTATCACTGAAAGACCTGAAGCCGTTGGAGTATCTTAATAAATCCCCGGAATCTGCCATGTCTGTGACGTTTCTTTTGACATTATTCAAATCGACCAACAATAATAAATACCTGGCGCCGGCATTGCGGGCAATGGATTCAATTATTGCAGGAATTATCCCGGTCGGACAATGGGAGGATTTTGAAACCTATTGGTCTTGCAGCCGTTATGGGTCAGACAGTTTGGTTGATAAAAAGGTGAAAAGAAACAATATGTTCAAGCAGAATAATTTCTCCATGTACTGGACTGCTGAAGCTCTTTTGAATTGTTACAAGATCACCCGGAATAAAAAGTATATTCAATATGGCCAGCGAGTGCTTGATGAAATGCTCATGACACAGGCTTCCTGGCAACCGCCTTATATGTATGTGAATGTGCTGGGCGGTTTTGGGGTCATGAATGCCGATGGTGAATGGGATGACTCCCGTCAGAGCCTGTTCTCAGAATTGATAATAAGATATGGAAAGGAGCTTAACAATACGGAATACATTCAACGGGGCCTGGCTGCCCTGCGGGCTTCGTTTGTAATGATGTACACTCCGCTGAATGCTAAAACAAAAGTGCAATGGGAGCGTAAATGGCCTTTTTTGGGTAAGGAAGATTATGGTTTTATGATGGAGAACTATGGCCATGGTGGAGAAACCGACCCTGCAGGAATAGGGATCGGGGAGTTTACAATATATGATTGGGGGAATGGAGCTGCTTCAGAAGCCTATAACCGGATGATTGACCATTATGGAAAAGGATTTATTAATGATAATTAGGAACGATCTATTTTCCCTGGCGGGTAAATTTGCAAATACAAATAGATCGTAAACGCTAAAGTACACTGGAAAAATGAATAAGAAAGTATCCTTAAAAGATGTAGCAGACAGTCTTGGAGTTTCAGGCGCATTGGTTTCTTATGTCCTGAACAATAAAGAAAAAGAAGCAAGGGTGAGTCCGGAAATGGCAAAGAAGATCCGCCAGGCCGCTTCCAGGCTAAATTATCAGCCCAATCTTATCGCCAAGAGCTTGAAAAGCGGCAAGACGAATACGATAGGACTGATAGTAGCCGATATTTCCAACCCCTTCTTTTCGAATATCGCAAGGATCATTGAAGATGAGGCCAGGAAGCAGGGCTATGTTGTTATTTTCGGCAGCAGCGATGAAAGTGCAGAAATATCACAGGAACTTATAGATGTTTTCCTGAACCGCCTGGTTGATGCGTTTATTATTGCTCCTTCAGAACACACCGAAAAACAGATAAAAGCACTGCAGAAAAGAAATATCCCCATTGTATTGATCGACCGTTATTTCCCCAATATTGAAGCAGACAGCGTTCACATCAATAATTTTCAGGCAGCATACCAGGCCGTAGAACATTTGATCAGGAACGGAAGACGAAAGATTGCCATGATGGCTTACGATACCAGCCTGCCGCACATGCAGGAAAGGAAAAATGGTTACAAAGCTGCATTGAAAGCAAATGGTATCCGGTTCAGAAAAGACTGGCTTCTTGAAGCTTCTTACCAGGACATTGGTCCCGATGTAAACAAAGAGATAATAAAACTCCTGAAGCCCGAGTTGAAGGTAGATGCTTTCTTTTTTGCAACCAACTCCCTGGCTGTAGAAGGCCTTAAAACAATTAACAAGATGGGAATTAGAGTCCCGGATGATCTGGCCATTATTTCATTTGACGAAAGCGATGCTTTTGATTTCTTCTATTCCCCGCTTTCGTATATCAGCCAATCGCTGGAAGATATTGGAAAGAATGCGGTAAAGCTGATCATCGACAGGCTTAATAATGCGAATAAAAAGAAGTACACTGATGTTATTGTTGAAGCAAAACTGGTTTTACGGAAAAGCTGTGGCACAAAATTGAAATAAATGCTCATAAGACTTATTAAAAAATCACTCATGATAAAAAGATTCGTTCACCCGCTTTTGATAATTATGATAGTTGTTTCTTCCTGCAACAACGAGAGTAAGAAAAAGCTCAATAATAGTGATACTATGAGTTCTTATCAACAAGGTAGTTTTGGTTACGATCGTAATTTCCTGCAACAATCTGATGACAGCCTGGTTGTTTTAAGTGATAAGACAGGAAATGCCAGGGTTATCGTATCGCCGAAATACCAGGCTAAAGTTTTTACATCTACTGCAGATGGCGATAATGGATTAAGTTTTGGCTGGGTAAACTATAAAGCCTTTACAGGCGCCGTTGATGCGCACATGAATGCATACGGAGGCGAAAATCGTTTGTGGTTAGGACCGGAAGGAGGTAAGTTCTCCCTGTTTTTTAAACCAGGCGATTCTATGGTCTTTGCTAACTGGAAAACACCTCCGGCAATTGATACGGAACCATGGACGGTTACAGGCAAGACGGATGTAATGGTTAATATGCAGAAGTCAATGCATTTGATTAATTACAATAACACTCCTCTCAATGTATTGATTGACCGGTCTGTAAAAATTTTATCTTCTTCAGAAATTTCACAACTCCTTTCGTTTTCGTTGGACCCTGCTGTAAAAGCGGTAGGCTACCAAACGGAAAATAAGATCACAAACAAGGGTGGGCAGTCCTGGACAGAAAGCACGGGAATGCCCTGCATCTGGATGTTGGACATGTTCAAGCCTTCTCCAGCAACAGTGATCGTGGTACCTTTTAAAAAGACAAAAGTTGAAGACTTTGAAAAGGTTGCAACAACCAATTATTTTGGACAAATCCCCCCTGACAGGATAAAGCATACGGAAGATATTCTGTTCTTTAAAGCGGATGGTAAAAGCCGCGGCAAGCTTGGTGTAAATCCTGCTAAAGCAAAACCAGTTGCAGGCAGTTATGATGCAGAAAATAACGTTCTTACTATTACATTATTTGATACAGACAGCTCAGCAAAATACCTGAACCAGGAATGGAATACATCGAAGCCGCCTTTCTCTGGCGATGCTGTCAATGCATATAATGACGGGCCTTTAGCCGATGGCAGTCAAATGGGACCTTTTTATGAAATAGAGAGTGTGTCGCCCGCTGCATTTCTGAAGCCCGGACAATCGCTGTTGCACAATCACACAGTGTTTCATTTTACTGGTGAACAAAAAATATTGGGCCAGATCGCAACTAAATTACTGGGCATATCCCTGGATGATATTAAAAAGGCATTTTAACGCAAAGAAACTTATTGTATGAGTCAACAAACAGGTTATCCAAAAATAGGTATACGGCCGATTATTGATGGCAGACTCGGCGGTGTAAGAGAATCATTGGAACAAACGACTATGGCAATGGCAAAAAATGTTGCCGCATTATTTGAGAAGGAATTAAAGTACCCAAATGGAAAACCGGTGGAATGTGTAATTGCTGATTCCTGCATCGGCGGTGTGCGGGAGGCTTCACAGTGTGCCGAAAAATTTGAGGCAAATAACGTAGGCGTTTCACTTTCTGTTACGCCCTGTTGGTGTTATGGAAGCGAAACGATGGATATGAATCCAACCCTCCCGAAAGCCATATGGGGATTTAATGGAACAGAACGGCCGGGCGCCGTATACCTGGCTGCAACTTTAGCTGCACACAATCAAATGGGCCTGCCTGCATTTGGTATCTATGGCAGGGACGTGCAGTACCTTGGTGACGAGAATATCCCTGCAGATGTAAAAGACCGGTTGTTGAGTTTTGCAAAAGCAGGCCTGGCTGTAGCGATCATGCGGGGCAAATCTTATCTTTCGATCGGCTCCGTATCAATGGGGATTGCAGGCTCGATGGTAACACCATCCTTATTCCAGGAATACCTGGGCATGCGTAATGAATATGTGGATTCTTCTGAAGTACTGAGGCGTATAGAAAAGAAGATCTATAATGAAGACGAATATAAAAAAGCCCTGTCTTGGGTTAAGGAACATTGCAAGGAAGGAGAAGATTTTAATATATCAGAGAAGCAGTTTTCACGGGAACAAAAAGATAGGGATTGGGAGTTTGTTGTAAAAATGACCTTGATCATAAGGGACCTGATGATCGGCAATGCCCATTTAAAAGAAAAAGGGTTTGGCGAAGAGTCACATGGGCATAATGCGATCGTTTCCGGTTTCCAGGGGCAAAGGCAATGGACAGATTTCCTGCCTAATGGTGATTTTCCCGAAGCTATCCTCAACTCTTCGTTCGACTGGAACGGGATACGTTCACCTTACATTGTTGCAACAGAAAACGATTCGCTGAACGGGATATCCATGTTGTTTAATTACCTGCTTACAAATACTGCACAAATATTTGCAGACGTAAGGACCTACTGGAGTCCGGATGCTGTAAAAAGAGTTACCGGCTGGAAGCCTGAAGGCAATGCTGCCAATGGCTTTATACATCTTATCAATTCAGGGTCTGCAACACTTGATGGCAGTGGTCAGCAGAGCACCGGAGGCAAACCGGCGATGAAGCCATATTGGGAGATAACTGAAGGAGAAGCAAAAAAATGTTTGGATGCCACGACATGGTATCCAGCAAACAATGGTTACTTCCGTGGAGGAGGATATTCTTCCAAGTTTGTTACCAGGGGTGGCATGCCTGTTACAATGTGCCGCCTGAATCTTGTAAAAGGCATCGGGCCTGTGTTGCAAATAGCAGAAGGTGAAACAATAGACCTTCCTGAAAATGTGCACCGGGTATTGGATGAGAGAACTGATAAGACCTGGCCCACTACCTGGTTTGTTCCAAGGCTTACTGGCGAAGGAGTATTCACGGATGTATATAATGTAATGGCCAATTGGGGGGCTAATCATGGAGCCATCAGTTATGGTCATATCGGTCATGATCTGATCTCACTTGCGTCGATGCTCCGCATACCGGTTTGTATGCATAATGTGCCTGAGGAAAAAATATTCCGGCCCAGTGCATGGAGTGCCTTCGGTTCAAACCATGAAGGAGCTGACTACCGTGCCTGTAATATCTATGGACCTTTGTATAAATAATTTAAAAACGATTGCTGCATGAAAAATAGACCGGTTCAAAATTTATTTAAAGGCGTTGATGGAATAAACTATTTTAGGCCTTTTGCGCTGATCACTCTTTTATTTTTGCTTTGGGGATTTGCGCATGGATTGCTCGATGTGCTGGATAAACATTTCCAGGATACATTGGGAGTTACAAAGGCCCAGTCGGGATTTGTTCAGTTTTCACTCTATATCGGCTACCTGGCGATGGCATATCCGGCCGGGCTTTTTATGAAACGCCATGGATATAAAAAAGGCATTATACTGGGTCTTTGCCTTTTTGCAGCAGGTGCTTTTTTATTTTACCCGGCAGCAAAGATTGCTGCATTTATCCCTTTTTTGATCGCGCTTTTTATTCTTGCCTGTGGATTAGCTTGCCTGGAAACCGCTGCCAACCCATACGCTACCGTACTCGGACCTTCTTCGGGTGCGGCAAGACGTATTAATATTGCACAGTCTTTCAACGGGCTTGGCTGGATATTAGGACCGTTGATGGGCGGGCTCTTTATATTCGGAGCCGAAAAATCGGGGAATGCCGGAACATTCGATTCACTGATACCTCCTTACATGCTGGTCGGCGGTATCGTTGTGGCCGCGATCATTCTTTTTCTTTTTACAAAATTGCCTGCGATCCAGGAAGAGAACGAAGAGGGGATAGCGGCCAATGCCCCAACCCGGGAATTACTCAAACACCCTGCTTTTATATTGGCAGTGATAGCGCAGTTCTTATATGTGGCGGCGCAAACCGGGGTCAATTCATTTTTTATCAATTACGTAACTGAAGCCGTTGCAAACCTTCAAATCACTATTGCTTCCATGATGGAACACCTGGGTAGTTTTGGGCAGGTATTCATGCCAAAAAACCCGGAACAGGCTGCTTCACTTATCCTGGCTTTGGGTGGAATGGGTTCTTTCTGGATAGGACGTTTGACGGGTTCATATTTCATGAAATTTATTTCGCCAAGAAAATTACTGGCCATCTATGCAATTGCCAACACAATCCTGACCGCTATTGTAGTTATGGAACTGGGATGGGTCAGTGTGATCGCTTTGTTCTCTACCTACTTTTTTATGTCGGTGATGTTCCCAACCATTTTTGCACTTGGGATAAAAGGGTTGGGGCCGCTCACTAAAAAAGCCTCCTCATTTCTCGTAATGGCTGTAGCCGGGGGAGCATTTTGCCCGCCTTTAATGGGTGCTCTCGGCGATCATACAAGCATGTCAGTAGCATTTATCATTCCCATGGCATGCTTTGCATTCATTGCCTATTATGCAATGTGGGGAGCAGGAAAAGCTCATGCTATGACTGTTGACGAGAACCAGACGCTTATTAGAAGTACTCACTGATAAAACACCTTCAATATGACTTCTGATAGTTATTGTATTGGGATCGACTATGGCACAGATTCTGTGCGCTGTCTTATTGTAGATGCCGGGAATGGCCGGGAAGTGAGCTCTTCACTGTTTTATTATCCGCGATGGAGAGACGGGTTGTATTGCAATGCTTCTATCAATCAATTCCGTCAGCATCCGCTGGATTATGTGGAAGGGCTGGAAGCGGTAATAAAGAAAGCCCTGGCACAGGCAGGTAAATCGGTAAGTGCAAATATTAAAGCAATATCGATTGATACAACAGGTTCCACACCTGTAGCAGTAGATGAAACAGGAACACCCCTGGCCCTGTTGCCGGCTTTTGAGAATGATCCTGATGCAATGTTTGTATTATGGAAAGATCATTCAGCTGTTAAAGAAATGGCGGCGATAAATGATCATGCTAAATTGTTTCCTGCAGATTATCTCCGGAATGTTGGCGGCATTTATTCCTCAGAGTGGTTTTGGAGTAAGTTATTGTATGTACTGAGAAAAAACAATGCTGTAAGAAATGCCTGTTATTCCTGGGTGGAGCATTGCGATTGGATGCCATTCCTTCTTACCGGAGGCAAACATGTTTCGGAAATGAAACGAAGTGTCTGCTCTGCCGGTCACAAAGCTCTATGGGCTGATGAATGGAAGGGATTGCCTCCGGATAGTTTTTTTTCATCGCTTGACCCGCTGCTTGGCGGTTTCAGGGACAGGTTGTATAGCAAAACTTATACGGCAGATCAGTGTGCAGGAAACCTTAGCGCAAGCTGGGCTGAAAGGCTTGGCCTCAGCACAAATGTGAAGATAGGTATCGGCGCAATGGATGCTCATATGGGCGCTGTTGGCGGGCAGATATCTCCTTATTCCATGTGTAAGGTAATTGGTACATCTACCTGCGACATGCTGGTAGCACCATCAAAGGAAATGAATGGAAAATTTGTTTCCGGGATCTGTGGTGTGGTAGATGGTTCCATCATTCCCGGCATGATCGGAATGGAGGCAGGGCAGTCGGCTTTCGGGGATATATATGCATGGTTTAGTAATGTGCTTGCCTGGCCTTTAAGACATTCATCTAATCAGGCACCGGTTCCTGATACAGCCTGGATCGAGGAGCGTATTGATAAATTGATTCCTGAACTGAGTAACCAGGCTGCCCATTTAGCGTGGGATGAAAATAGCGAACTAAGTATTGATTGGTTTAATGGCAGGAGGACTCCTGATAGTAATGCTCTTCTAAAAGGCAGCATTACTGGTTTGAGCCTGGGCAGTGATGCCCCAAGGATCTTCAGATCGTTGGTTGAATCAACCTGCTTTGGCAGCAAGGCCATCGTAGATAGATTTATACAACAAAATATCCCGGTGAAAGAATTGATCGGTATAGGCGGCGTTGCAAGAAAGTCACCGTTCGTTATGCAAATGCTGGCTGATGTATTGAATATGCCGATCAAGATCAATGCATCGGAACAAACAGGCGCCTTAGGCGCTGCTATGTTTGCGGCAACTGTAGCAGGTATTTATGGAAAAGTGGAAGATGCGATGAACGAAATGGGGAAAGGATTTGATATGGAATATCATCCTGACCGTGAAAAGGCAGCGCTTTATGATAAACGGTATAAGAAGTATAAAGCCATAGGCGACTTTATAGAAAGTATGAACGACAAGAATTGAGAATCCCGGGAAAATATTGACATTAATTATAAACCATCTAATCATTTTGCTATGCGAAAAATAATGTTTGCTTTGTCATTGCTATTCTGTGCTCATGTGTATGCGCAGCAGCCCTCTAAATTCAACGGGTTGGATATGAACCTTGGCAACCTGTCGCGTTTATCTGATGCTAAAACAAGATCCATCAGCCCGGAGAATTTTTCTGGTGAAAAAGGCAAGGGTGGAATGGCCGACCCGTCACTGGACAGTGGTAAACGGAATGTTGCCAATGCATGGTATGCTGCAAAAGATCTTGGCAAAGGCTGGAAAGTAAATCCTTTTATAGAAATCCTCAGTGGCGAAACAATTACAATTGCGGAGATAGAAGGGCCGGGAGCTATCCAGCATATCTGGATGACACCGACCGGTAACTGGCGTTTTTCCATTCTCCGTTTTTATTGGGACGATGAAAAAGAACCATCTGTAGAAGTGCCGGTAGGAGATTTTTTTGGAATGGCATTCAACGAGTATGCACAATTGAATTCATTGGCTGTCACTGTTAATCCCGGCAGCGCATTTAATTGCTACTGGAAAATGCCTTTCCGGAAAAAATGTAAGATCACAATGGAAAATATCAATCACAAAGAATCCATGCGGCTTTATTACCAGGTTGATTATACATTAACGGAAGTAGGAGATGATGAAGCATATTTTCATGCCCAGTTCAGAAGGTCCAATCCCACGACAGGCTCTTTGCATACTTTATTGGATAATGTAAAAGGGAAGGGGCAATATGTGGGTTGCTATTTAGCATGGAATGTGAATAATAATGCATGGTGGGGTGAAGGAGAGATAAAGTTTTACATGGATGGGGATACACAATATCCAACCATCAATGGTACAGGTACGGAAGACTATTTCTGCGGCTCTTACAATTTTGAAAATAATAAGACCAAGCAATACCAGGAATTCTCAACGGCTTATGCAGGATTGCACCAGGTGATCCGCCCTGATGGCCTTTACAGATCACAACAGGCATTCGGCATGTACCGCTGGCATATTATGGACCCCATACGATTTGAAAAAGACCTGCGAATCACTATCCAGGACCTTGGCTGGAGGCACGACTGGAGGTATTATCCGCAGAAATCAGATATCTCTTCTGTTGCATTCTGGTATCAGCGTGAGCCTCATGCTAAATTCCCAAAGCTGCCATCAAAAGATGATCTCGAAATACCAAAGTGGTAATACGCTGAAGTAATTATAGTTGCAGTGCCGCCAGTGGGCAAGCCGGGATAACAAGCTCAAACTCTCAGCAAGCCACGGAACCCTCTGGCGGCATAATAAGATTGTGCTCCATTGTGATACAGGAAGACATGGTCGTAGCGGCGATCACAGAAAAGCGCTCCGTCAAGCTTCCGGATAGCAGCGGGTGTTTGCACCCAGCTCGAAGTTTTTGTATCGAAACTCCCAAGCTGCTGCAGTTCACGGTATTGCTCTTCTGTCAAGATCTCTATACCTATGTCAGCAGCCATATCAATAGCATTATTGGCAGGTTGATGCTCTTTCCTTGACACCTGTGCTTTGTGGTCGTAGCAAACACTTCTACGGCCTTTGGGGCTTTCAGCAGAGCAGTCGCAAAAAATATATTCGCCTGTTTTTTTATCATGTCCAATAACATCTGGCTCACCACCGGTCATTTCCATTTCATTGAGCGACCATATTTTTTTTGCATTTGTTTCCAGCCTGGCCTGCACTTTGGCCCATTCCAGGCCTTTGTGGCGGTTCATGTTTTTTTCAAAACGGGCTTTCAGTATTTTAAACAGTTCTTCACGTTGTGAAGGAGATAGTTTTTTTTCCATTTTCGAAAATATTTATAAGCTAATCCTGCAATCCCTTTCCCTTGAGAATTTGCGGTATATATTTTTCAATCCTTGACTTCCGTGTGTTGGATTGTTTGGCAGAAGAAAAATAAAGAAGATATCCTCTTTGCCTTCCCGGTGTTAATGCTGCAAAAGCCTTTTTCAGGGCAGCACTTTTGTTCAACCTGTTTTGGAATTCCTCGGGCATCGTGAATTGAGCAGTCTTTTTTAGAGCTACTTTCAGGCCGGCTTTCTCTACTTCAATCGCTTCATAAATACAGGCTTTCAGGGTAGGGGCCAGCCGGGTTATCTCCTTTGCATTGGTGAACCGTATCTGGCGTGCTGCCTGTACGTTTTTTGTCTGCTGCACCAGGATGCCCTTAGCATCATTCAGCAAAGCACCTTTAAAAAACAGCATGGCACAGTACTCCTTAAATACATGCAGCAAAACAATATTCCTTTGCTGAAATGTGTAGCAGGGTGATCCCCATTTCAATTCTTCATCAAGCCCGCAATCAAGAATGATCGCTCTTAATTGCTCCAGTTCTTTCTGCCATTTCTGGGCTTTATCAAAGTAGAAATCGACCCTGGGATTCATACTGTTCATGCGTTAACTAAGGGAATGATTTTTCTGTTTGCAGGCCTGAAATACCAGGATATCACTGTCAGGGCCAGTAATAGCACTGCAGGAAATATCTCGTTCATGGAATTGCCTGATGCGATATGGGAGAACACTGCTCCCGACATGATAAAGAAAAAGCCTGCATAAGCCCATTCCTTTAGTAAAGTAAATTTAGGTATAAGCACAGCTACAGCACCTAAAATTTTCCAGGCACCTATTATGGTCAGGAAGTAATCAGGGTAACCCATTTGTATAATAAAATCCACATCCTTTTTCACTCTGAACAACTGCACTATCCCGGTTGAAACCATACCTAAAGCAAGCCAGATCGTAGAAATCCAGTATATAATTTTATTTCTCTTTGACATGGAAATTATTTTTGTTTTCTTACAATATCCTGCAAGCGGTCATGCGCCATATTTATGCCGTACGCAAAAGGCAATTGCAACAGTTGGTCCCTGTGAGCTACTGATCTGAACACTGTATGTATAGTTAACCTACTGGTATCTTCTGTAAGTGGTTCAAATTCCAGGAACTCAAGCTGGACACTGAAAGGGGCATTTTCCATTTCAAATGTTCTGGTGATCTTCTGATTGGGAATAAACTCATGGATCACCCCACTGGCCTGGAATGCAACGTTCCCCTTAGGGTCGGATGTTTCAAATACATAGCTGCCATGTTTTTTACTTTCCAGCTTAAGCACCCTGGTTCCCATCCATTGGGCAACAATATCCGGGTCTGTATATGCTTCAAACACCAGTTCTACCGGCAAATCAAATTCCCTGGTGATCACTAAATCCGGCTTACCGTCTTCGGCACTGACTTTTGTTTTCCGTTCCATATTGTTTTATTTTTTGGGTTTGTGTTTTTTCATAATGGCTTCCAGTTTGTTGAACCTGTCGTCCCACATTTTGCGGAAAGGCTCAATGAAGTCGGCTACCTCTTTCATTTTTTTAGGATTGAAGTGATAATAGATCTCCCTGCCGTTTTGTTCCTGTTCAAGCAATTCGCACTCAGTAAGTATTTGCAGGTGTTTTGAAACAGTTGGCCTGGCGGTGTCAAAATTGGCAGCTATAGCTCCGGCTGTCATGGCCTGGGAGGCAACCAACAGCAGGATGGCCCTTCTGGTAGGGTCGGCTATAGCCTGGAAAACATCTCTTCGTAAATTCATTATGTAGCTATTTGGCTACGAATATAAATGTAGTTATTTGACTACGCAAATTATTTTTTTTAAAGCAGGGAAATCATCATTAGTTTAGTCTGCTGTAAGGTCCGGGCCCATGATGAACTGAAGCCATTTCTCCAACAAAGCTGTTCAGTAAATTCATCCAGTTCAGATCTATGAGCAAAATAATTTCGAGACTGAAATGTATCGGCGTGCCAGTTATTATCAGCATGGCTGGCCTTCTTTCGATAGCTTTTTTGGCCTACTTTTTACAGAAAGGTACCTTCCCTCTGTGGACGGTCTCACCTTCTCCAATGGTGAATCTCACTTTCACCATGCAGATGCTGGCCCTGCTCATTTCTTTTATTGCTTTGGGATTGATGTACCTGTACAACAAAAAAAGCTTCAAAGCATTTTTCCGGCTGGGGTTTAGTTCATCCGGTAAAAACAATAGCTGGAATGTTTATGGTCCCACTGTTGCAGCGGCATTCACCATTGGCACCTTAATGCTGATGTCTGCCAGTGTGATCTCACAAAAAGGATCGGTTAATCATTCTTTTTTTACATTATTGCCCCTGGTACTGTTGTTTTCCCTGACCAATGCCTGGTCTGAAGAGATACTCAGCCGTTTTGTTATTGTAGCCGGATTGGATGGGAAATTGAGCCCTGTTACCATTTGCTGGATATCAGGGATCATTTTCGGTGTTGCTCATTTGCAGGGCACTCCCAGTGGTCTTTTCGGGGTAATAGCTTCAGGCACTCTTGGTTGGCTTCTGGCAAAATCGGTGATCGAAACAAAAGGATTGGGATGGGCATTGCTGATACACTTTCTCCAGGACCTTGTGATATTTGGGGCAGGTGCAATGATCATTGCAGGGCAGGAGTGATAGCAGAACAGATTTACTATTGCTGATCTTTGTTATATCATTGTTGAAGATACAAGCTCTCCTTCAGCCGGATATCTTTTGAAGAACTGCCGATATAAATATCAAACTTACCAGGCTGTGCTATCCAGTTGAGCTCACTATCATAAAACGAAAGCTTTTCCCGGTCGATCTTAAATGTGATCTTCTTTGACTCGCCCGGTTTAAGAAACACTTTTTGAAAATCCTTTAACTCTTTTACAGGTCTTATTGGTTGAGCCACCATATCTCTCAGGTATAGTTGAGCCACTTCTTCACCACTGACCTTTCCTGTATTGGTGAGCGTAAAAGAAATTTCAGCAGCATCACCCGCCATTAGTTGCGTTTTTGAAACGGTAAGGTCTTTGTATTCGAATGTTGTATAACTTAACCCATGACCAAAAACATATTGCGGCAACCTGGGCATATCTATATAACCGGTATTGTATCCTCCGGCTTCTTCTTCAGGTCCGGGTCTTCCTGTATTCAGGTAGTTGTAATAAACAGGGATCTGCCCTTCGGAGCGAGGGAAGGAGATAGGGAGTTTGCCTGAAGGATTGTATTTCCCGAATAATACATCTGCAATGGAATTGCCTGCCTGGCTGCCCAGCCACCATGTATAGAGTATGGAGGGAACATGCTCTGCTGTCCAGTTGAATACCAGCGGTCTTCCTGCCATTAAAATAACGACCATGGGTTTACCTGTGGCATGGATGGCTTTGATAAGATCTTCCTGCACTCCAGGCAGATGAATATTGGCCCGGCTTTTTGCTTCCCCGCTCATGTCTGCTGTTTCGCCTGCGGCAATGATCACAAGATCGGATGCCCGGGCGAGTTTTATTGCTTCGGCAAAGCCTGCTTTTGACGAGTCATTGATATTGCAGCCTTTGGCAAAATTGATCTTAATGTGGCCGGCCTGTTGTTTTATCCCTTCAAATAAAGACACTGGTCTTTCCTCTTTTCCCCAGTCGATGGACCAGAAACCTTTCATGTCTTTTTCTGCTTTTACCAATGGGCCTATCAACGCAATGGATTTAACAGAAGGGGAAACCGGGAGCAGCTCATGCTGGTTTTTCAGCAATACAATGCTCTTTCTTCCCATATCCCTTGCAGCTTCCTGGTGTTCCGGTTTATCCAGTACCTGCTTTTCCCTTTGTTCGTTACTGAAACGATAAGGATCATCGAACAGGCCGAGCTCAAACTTTTTATACAGGATGCGATAAACGGCATCATCGATCAATGCTTCATTGAGCTTCCCGTCTTCCACCAGTTTTTTTAGATTCTCTGTATAAGCGCGGCTCTCCATATCCATATCGCTGCCGGCATTGATTGCTGCTTCCGCTGCTTCATATTTATCTGCGGCATAACCATGCGGGATCATTTCCCCAACGGAACCCCAGTCGCTCACTACAAAACCTTTGAAACCCCATTTGCCTTTCAGAATATCACGCTGAAGATAACGGTTGCCTGTGGCAGGAATACCGTTGAGATCATTAAATGAGTTCATGAAAGTGGCTGCGCCGGCATCGGCTGCTGCTTTGAATGGTGGAAGGTATATCTGCCAAAGCGTGTGCAGGCTCATGTCCACACTGTTATAATCCCGTCCGCCAATAGCAGCGCCATAAGCTGCAAAATGTTTTGCACAGGCCATCACTGCATCAAGATTGCCGAGGCCTTTGCCCTGGAATCCTTTTACCCTTGCCGCAGCGATCAATGATCCTAAATATGGATCTTCTCCTGCGCCTTCCATCACCCGGCCCCAGCGTGGATCACGGGCAATATCAACCATCGGGGCAAATGTCCAGTGCACTCCACTGGCTGCAGTTTCGGTAGCAGCAATGCGTGCTGATCTTTCTATTGCATTCATGTCCCAGCTTGCAGCTTCTGCAAGCGGAATGGGAAACGTGACACGATAACCATGAATCACATCCAACCCGAACAATAACGGGATCTTCAGTCTTGATGTCATCGCTACCTTCTGCATCTCCCTTGTGGCAACAGCTCCGCTTACATTCAGCATGGAGCCTACTTTTCCCTTTGCGATATCTTCCAGTTTGGAATCATAAACTGTTATAGGGCCTGTAACCTTTATATCATTGGAGTATTGATTCAGTTGCCCGATCTTTTCTTCCAGCGTCATTTTTGCGAGAAGGGCTTTTACTTTTTTGCCGGTGCTGTCGGCAATGTTTTGCTGTGCATCGATTTTCAAAAAGAGAAAAAAGCAGAGGGCCAGCAGGTAGAATCTTTTTTTACGCATTTGATTCAAAATTTTGAAAAGCTCTGATAGCAAGGTATCGCCTTTTTCTGGATCAGTTGATACAAACTTTAATGAGGGATATAGGAAAACTCCTAAATTGCCGTCCGGTTCCAGCTTTTACAAAACACAATATTTACACTATGTCCTATTGCAGTGCCATCATCCGCATGACAGAAGATAAAAAAGCAATTCATAAACCTTATCATGATGACCATTACGGATTCCCAATCCGCGACGATAATGAATTGTTCGGCCGCCTGATCATGGAAATCAACCAGGCCGGATTAAGCTGGGAAACCATTCTTAAAAAAGAAGCAGGATTCCGTAAAGCCTATCACAATTTCAATATCAAGAAGGTGGCAGCTTACACGGAAAAAGACAGGAACCGGCTACTGGCCGATGCCGGCATTATCCGGAACCGATTAAAGATCAATGCTGCAATAGAAAATGCCAAAGCCATTCTCGATCTGCAAAAGGAATATGGTTCTTTTGAAAAATGGCTGGAAACCAATCACCCCAAAACAAAAGAAGAATGGGTGAAACTGTTTAAGAAAACCTTCCGGTTCACCGGCGGAGAGATCGTGAACGAGTTCCTGATGAGTACAGGATATCTGAGAGGAGCACATACAGAAGATTGTCCTGTATATAAAAAGATATTGAAGGCAAAACCCCTTTGGAACTGCCCGTCAAAATAAACTATAAGCGAGGTTAAATAAAGTGTTATCAGCGGATGAAGATGCCGGTGTCCCGCTCAAGAGCATCACTGAGCCAATGCTCATTGACCAGTGCAAGCTCTTCGGGAAGATTGTCAGGAGGAAAAAACTTCAGTTCCTGTGTTTCATTATTGGAAAATCCTGCCGGGATATCTTCAGAAAGCTTTGCTTCAAAATAGGAGGTGATATACTGTACCGTTCTATCCCCGTAGGAATAGGTTTGTGATTCGGGAGATGAGTAAACGCCGATAAAGCGGACAATGCTTGCTGTCGTAGCTGTTTCCTCTTTGATCTCCCTGAGCACGGCATGCTCCACCGTTTCGCCAAATTCCACATGACCACTGATGACGCACCATTTATTTACATCCTTTCTTTTTTGCAAAAGGATCTCTCCGTTTGCATTGAATATGGCAACGGCTATTGCCGGTAATATCTGCGTATCTGCGTTTCTTTCCATATCCGGTAGTTTTAATTACAATAAAGCGCTGGAATAATGAATGAAGTTATTAAAAAGAAAAGGATCATTGGATAAGAGATAAATCCTGCTATCCAATGATCCTTTTCGGAATTATGATCCGATCATCAATACTTTGCCGGTTGCCACTTTGCTGGTATTGATTCCAGTATAAATTTCCGCAGGTTATCTGTTGCTTTGGCCAGATCATCCTTTCTCAGGTACATCATGTGGCCGCTGCGGTAACCTTCCCATTTCATCCTGTCTTTCAACCGTCCGCTTGGATCAAGTTGCCACATATTATATTTCGCATTGAAATAATCACAGGCGCCGTCGTAATAACCGGATTGAACCAGCAGATGAAGGAATGGGTTCTGCGCCATTGCCTGGCGAAGGTTTTCCCCGGTTTGGTCACCGTTGTTGTTCCAGGGGCGGACAGGCCCGAACATATAATACTTCAGATCGGTTTTGTATTTCAGTTCGTCACGCAGATAGATCTGGATGGCTGGTGTGAAAGATTGCAGCCACGATGTCAATTCGGCGTTATAATCTGGCCTTTCACCACCTGTTTGGCGATCGATCCCTCTGTAGCGGGAATCCAATCTTCCAACAGTATAGCCCTGATCACGCAGCAGGTCTTTCCAGAACAGGTTGAATGAAACATCGAGGTTGTTTTCCAGTACTGTTTCTTCTTTCAACCCGCTGTAGCGGGCTATTTTTTGCGCAATGGCTTTTCTTTGCGCCCCATCCAGTGAACCGCCGCGGGAAAGAGCGGGCAGCAGTTCATTAATAGTGAACTGTTCCACTTCAGGAAGCATATCAGTAAGATCTTTTTGCTGCAGGTCTGCTGGCAGCTTTTTATGATACCAGGCTGTGGCTGCGAAATAAGGCAGCTTTAAAGCCGCATCTACCGGCCCATTGCGTTGAATGCCCAGGTCTGTTGGTGATACCAGGATCACTCCGTTGAGGTACATCCACTGTGCATTCTGCAGTTCCAGTGCCAAACCTGATACACGGGTAGTGCCATAGCTTTCGCCGATCAGGAATTTGGGAGATGCCCAGCGACCGCGGCGTGTAACGAAAGTATTGATCCATTCTGCGAGATACCTGATGTCTTCATTTACACCAAAGAACTTTGAAGTGGGAATATCCTTATTGGCAGTTCTGGAATAACCTGTGTTAACAGGGTCAACGAATACGATATCTGCTACGTCAAGGATAGAATTGGGATTATCGCGCAAGCCAAAAGGCTGCACAGGATAACCTTCGTCATCAATATTGAGCAGCCGTGGACCGGTGTATCCGATCTCCATCCAAACAGAAGAAGTGCCGGGGCCTCCATTAAAAGAGATTACCAGCGGACGGGAGGACCTGTCGGTGATATCGGTCCGTTCATAATAAGTGTAAAAAACGCCGGCAATTGGTTTGCCGTCGTCACCCCATACAGGAAGGGTGCCTGCCATGGCGGTGTAAGGAACGCGCTGGCCTCTGATAGTTATTTCATGTCTGGTGGTGATGGCGGAATCCATTAAAAGAACTCGGCCAGGTGAAACCGGCTGGTCGTTCTTGACAGCCGGAGCGGCTTCTCTGGCTGGCTGTGCAAACAAAGGTGCTACTGAGCAGGCAGAGAAAGACAGGGAAAGAATTAATCTTCTCATAATGTTGTTTTGTTAAAATAGAGGGATCAAGATAAGGATAAAAATATCTTTATTTTTACCACTTAAAAAATCATTGTATGCAATACCGGAAATTCGGCAGAACAGGCTGGAATGTCAGCGAGATTGGTTATGGTATGTGGGGAATGGCGGGCTGGACTGGGTCTGAAGAACAGGAAGTGAACAAAGCGCTGGACCGTTCCATTGAACTGGGATGTAATTTTTTTGATACAGCCTGGGCTTATGGTGAAGGACTGAGTGAACAGATACTGAATAAAACTATTAAAAGGCATCCCGGGAAAAAATTATACGTGGCTACCAAAATTCCTCCGAAGAACAGGAAATGGCCATCCCGCCGCGGATTTGCCCTGAAGGAGGTATTTCCTGCTGACTATATTATTGAATATACCGAAAGGAGTTTGATTAACCTGGGTGTTGATTCCATCGACCTGCAACAGTTCCATGTATGGGAAGATAGCTGGGCGCAGGAAGATGAGTGGAAAGAAGCCATCACACAATTGACCAGGCAGGGAAAAGTAAAAGGCTGGGGATTGAGCGTGAACCGCTGGGAGCCTGATAATTGCCTGGAAACGATCAGGACAGGGTTGATTGATAGCATACAGGTGATCTATAATATTTTTGATCAGGCGCCTGAAGATGATCTGCTGCCTCTTTGCCGTGAAAAGAATGTTGGCGTGATCGCACGTGTGCCTTTTGATGAAGGAACATTGACCGGTACATTTACTAAAGAAACGACTTTTCCGAAAAATGATTGGAGAGCCAGTTATTTTGTTCCTGAAAACCTTCGCTCAAGTGTTGAGCATGCAGATGCGTTGAAGCCTTTGATCCCAGCCGGTATGTCAATGCCTGAAATGGCCCTTCGTTTTATTCTCAGCAATCCGGATATAGCTACTACTATACCCGGCATGAGAAAAATCAGGAATGTGGAAGCTAATATGGCCAGCAGTGATGGTAAAGGCCTGCCGGCAGATCTGCTGAAACAGTTAAAAGCACATCGTTGGGACAGAACGCCGACGGAGTGGTCGCAATAGTGCGATGGCCGATGACCGGGGGGCGTTGAGCGTTGTTTGTTTTCGTTGTCCGTTGACCGAACAACGTTCAATGAAACATCCGTCCATCCCTTATTTAACTTTTCCCCTGTTAACCGGGAACTGAATATAAAATACAGATCCTTTTCCTTCTTCACTTTCAACCCATATCTTACCGGAATGTGCTTCCATTATTTCTTTCGATATATATAATCCAAGTCCCATTCCTTTTGCTTTGATCTTTTCAGTAGAAGAGATCCTGTAGAACTGGTCAAATATTTTTTGCTGATATTCTGCAGGGATGCCAATACCCTGATCAGATACGCTTATCCGGATCTGGTCACCAAGAAGTATGGCTGAAACGGAGATCGTTGTCCCGGGCATTGAATATTTAACTGCATTGGTGAGCAGATTTACCAGCACCTGCGTTATTTTCTGGTGATCAACCACAATAGTGATGTCTTCAGCGGGGTTGTCGACCTGAATTGTGTGATCAGAGAAATCAATTAGCTCGATGCTTTCTTTCAGGATATCCTTCAGGCTTGTTTTGCTGAAATGAAGGTCCAGTTTACCTGCCTGTATTTTTGAAATATCCAGCAGGTCGGCGATAATGCATTCCAGCCTGGTCAATTGCTTGCTGATCTTTGGTATAATGTCCTGTGCAGGTATTTCAGATGTTTCAGCCAATTGCAGATAACCTTTAATAGTGGTAAGCGGCGTTTTAAGTTCGTGGCTTGCAAACCCTATGAACTGATCTTTTTTATTGTTGATCAGATTGATCTCTTCATACAGCTTTGCATTGTCCAATGCAATGGCAGCCTGCGAAGCGATCGCTGCTGCCAGGGTTTCATGTTCACTGGTAAACATGCCAGGCCGTGGGTGACCGAAAAAAAGTCCACCAATAGGTACTCCACTTTGAGAGATGACCGGCACAGCGAGATAGCTTACTACCGGCAGATGCCCCTCGGGCAGTCCTTTGTGTGGATAGTTTTTCCCATACCTGGGGTCTTTGGTAATATCATCTGAGCGAACTATACCTCCTCCATCAAATGTGGCTTTAAAAACAGCGGTATTCCGGGGTATGCCGAAATTGATAAAGTCTTCTTTTGATGCACCGGAAAGAGTGTACAGGGTGAACGCTTCACCTTTTGAATCTGTTTTGTTGTAGAAAAAAGCTCCAAAAGCTGCTCCGCATAATTGAGTGGTAGCGTCGGTAACTTTTTGCAGAATATTCGGAACATCGAGCTGCGCCGAAATGGTTTTACCAATGGAGTAGATTGCTTGCAGCCGCTCTTCATTTTGTTTTTGATATGTAATATCCCGCGCGATCTTGGACGCGCCGATAATAGTGCCTGCTGTATTTTTTATTGGAGAAACTGTAATGGACACAGCCAGTTTCTTCCCGCTTTTTGTTTTGCGGATCGTTTCAAAATGATCAAGTCGTTTCCCCTGGCGGAGAAGACCAAGGATCATGTCTTCCTCATGCAGCCGGTCATCAGGAATAAGAATGTAGATTAATTGCCCTAATGCTTCTTCTTCCGTGTACCCGAAAATGCGTTCAGCAGCTTTATTCCAACTGGTGATCCGTCCATTGAGATCTTTGCTAATGATCGCATCCTCCGAGCTCTCGATAATCGCGGCCAGCATAGCCTGTCTTTCCTCAAGATTTTCAATAGTCATGGATACCTGATTATGATAACACTGTATACTTCTTAAATATAAATCAAAAATCAATAGCGAGCCGCAATAAGCTTCTCTTCTGTTCATTTTTGGTCATTATTTTGCTGCATAAAACTGTAGGTGTAAGAAATTGTATTAAAAGAAACCGGAATGCTGAAAGTCCTTATTGTGGATGACGACAATGACCTGCTGGAAATGGTGTCCCTTATATTGCAGACTCATGGCATGGAAGTTCTCAGTTTGAATGATCATGCTGATTTTTTCACAGCTCTGTCTAATTACAGGCCCGATCTTGTGGTGTTGGATATATACCTGAATGATGCAGACGGCAGGGAATTGTGCAGGCAATTAAAAAAGACAGAAGAATTTTCCGGGACGCCGGTATTGCTTTATTCTGCAGGTCATATTTCTCCTTCTTCCATAGAAGATTGCCAGGCAAATGGGTTTTTACAGAAACCATTTAATATTTCTGTGCTGCTTAACCGCATCCATCAGCAGGTGCCTCAACCCGACTAGATCTTTTCTATAATTATATATTCTGCTGCTACTGCTTCTTATTTATTCAATGTACTTTAGCAACCCTATGGAGTTTCTTCAGGTAAAGAATATCAGCAGGCAGGAGAATGGTAACCCAGCAGCGAGGGAAATCCGTTTTGTGCAACAGCACCACCAGAAAATAGCCATTGCCGGCGAAACGGGTTCCGGCAAAAGCACTTTATTAAAGATCATTGCCGGCCTGGCACAGGCAGAAAGCGGTGAAGTGAGATTTGAAGGGGTAAGGGTAGAAGGGCCTGCAGAAAAACTGATCCCGGGCCATCCCGGCATTGCCTATCTTTCACAACAGTATGAATTGCCCAATAATATGTGGGTGGAAGAAGTGTTGAGTTATGCAGATGAACTTCCTCCCGGAGAAGCAGCCATCCTATATGCCACCTGCCGTATTGATCATCTTTTGAAGCGGCGCACCAATCAGCTTTCTGGTGGAGAAAAGCAACGCATCGCTTTGGCAAGATTACTTACACGTTCGCCTAAATTGCTGTTGCTGGACGAGCCCTTTTCCAATCTCGACCTGATCCACAAACGCATACTGAAAACAGTCATAAAAGATATCGGCGACAAACTGGGCACCACCTGTATGCTTGCGTCACACGACCCGCTTGATACGCTTTCCTGGGCAGATGAGATCATTGTGATACGCGAAGGGCAGATCATTCAGCAAGGGCCGCCTGCCATTGTATACAGTCAGCCATTGAATGAATATGTGGCGGGATTGTTTGGAGCATATAATTTAATTCCTGCATCATCCGTTGCGGCTTTTGAAAAATTATCTGGTATAAAGCAAAATGGTAAATCATTATTCTTTCGCCCCGAAGACATTAAAGTGATGAAAAAAAAGGGACACACTGCTGCCGGTATAGTCACCGGTATTTCTTTTATGGGTGGTTATTATGAGGCAGGAATAAGCGTGAATGGTGTTGATCTTATCGCACGTATGATGGAACAGGAACTGACAGTAGGAGAAGAGGTAGAGATCTCGCTGAATGCTAAGAAGGTTTGGGAATGGTGAATGATCCGGCTAATTTGTTTGCTGATTACCTTTGTCTTCTTTTATACGTAATCTCATGGATTCACTAAGGCCCTTATTGACAACCTATGCTTATAATATTTTAGGCTCACTGGAAGATGCAAAAGATGTAGTGCAGGATGCTTTCCTGAAGTTTATGGGAATAGACAGTGATAAGATCGAAGATAAACGGAATTACCTGATCCGTACTGTTATAAATCTTTCCATTAATGCCAAGAAAAAGCAACAGAAACTGGTGGCGGAATATCCCGGCCCCTGGTTGCCCGAGCCGGTAGCAACAGAGAGAGCAGATGCTGGCATTCTGCAAAAAGAAATATTGTCTTATTCGCTGATGGTGCTGCTGGAAAAGCTCAATGCCAGGCAGCGGGCAGTTTTTATTCTTAAAGAAGCATTCGATTATGATCATGAAGAGATAGCGGAGGTGCTTGATATCAGCGTGGAAAATTCAAGGAAGCTATTGAGCCGGGCTAAAGAACAGCTGCAGAAAACTGGCGCTGAAACGCACAAACCAGCAGCAGGAAAAGATTATGTAGATAAATTTCTTACGGCCATTCTGGAAGGGAATATACAGCAATTGGAGCAGTTGTTTCATGATGAGATCGTTCTTATGTCGGACGGTGGTGGAAAAGTGTCTGCAGCAACCAAACCGCTTACAGGTATGAAGCCGGTGCTGAGTTTCCTGGTTGGTATATTTAATAAAGGTTACCGGCAGGCACGTATTGAAAGAGGGGAGATAAACCATGAACCTGCATTGTTCTACTACCATGGCGACAGGCTGGTTACCTGCCAGGTGTTTTCCATACAGGATGGGCAGGTAAAAAATTTCTATCTCATCCGCAATCCTGATAAATTAAAGGAGCTTCAAAAATAATTGCCGGGACCTGTCACGTTTTCTTTTCCTGTTTTGTTTTCTATATATAAATCATAAAAACAAAATAGTATGGAAAGGATTCTTTTTTCAGAACTGCCGGAAGGAATGTACCAGTTAATGGCGAATGTAGAAACCTATATCGCTGCATCAGGGCTTGATCAGAAACTGGCAAAGCTTTTAAAATTCAGGGTGTCGCAGATCAACAGTTGCGCTTATTGTATTGATATGCATTATAAGGAAGCGATCCATCTTGGTGAAACTCCCCAGCGGCTTTATTCCGCATCAGCCTGGCGGGAAACATCTTATTACACACCCAAGGAGCAGGCCGCGCTGGCTTTTGCAGAAGCACTGACCCATATGCGTGCAGAAGAAAGCAGTGATCATATCCATGATGAGCTGGCGAAATATTTTTCAAAAGCAGAGATCGCCTATCTTACTTTAGTGATTACACAGATCAATACCTGGAACCGTCTTGTGCGTTCTTTTGGTGCAGTAGCGGGCAATTACAAAGTGAGGGAAAGTGTTCATGCTAATTAACAGCGCGGAGAAGATAGTTGGACCGGATTGGTACGTAATAGAAGATTCTCTAATAAAAAAGGGGCCAGGATAAAAATCCAGCCCCGTTTTTAAAATCCAATATCCTATGAAAAACCAGTACAATAATAAATTGAATTTTTGAAACAACCAATAGTTTGTTAGGGTATTTTCAGTTTTTTTCTAATGGTTTACACTTAATAAATAAATTTTTCTGTTCGCAAAAGCTTCCTAATTTTGCGCTACCAATTTAGAAATGCAGACAATTCTCCATATTCATCATCATCATCTTGCACAAGCGGTAAGCTGTGATGGTATTATGTAGACTGAAACATAATTAATCGTTGAAGGGCTTACCAGATCAGGTAGGCCCTTTTTATTTATAAGTATATGAAAATCAAGATTGCAATACAGAAATCCGGAAGGCTTCACGAAGACTCTGTCCGCCTTTTCAAAGAATGCGGTATCGATATCTCCAATGGCGGCAATAAGCTCAAATCCTCTGCCTCCAACTTCCCCCTGGAAGTCTATTTTCTGAGGGATGATGATATCCCCCAGTACGTGGAAGACGCCGTTGCGGATGCCGGTATCGTGGGTGAGAACGTGGTCTATGAGAAAAAAAAGGAAGTTGAAGTGCTGGAGCAGCTCGGTTTTGGGAAATGCCGGCTTTCCATAGCCGTGAGCCGGAATGAGCTTTATGACCGCCAGGCCCTTGCCGGCAAAAGGATAGCTACCAGTTATCCCGTGATCCTCCAGGATTATCTTACCAAACACAATATCGCTGCAGAAATCCACGAGATCAGCGGCAGCGTGGAAATAGCACCAGGTATCGGGCTGGCGGAAGCTATCTGTGATCTTGTAAGCAGCGGCTCCACTTTACTGACCAATGGCCTGCGGGAAGCAGAAACCATTCTCCACTCACAAGCCGTATTGATCCGGAATAAGAACCTCAATACAGAGCAGCAGCAAATACTTCAACGCCTGCTTTTCCGTATCCGTTCTGTAAAACAGGCGCGGAATAATAAATACATCCTGCTGAATGCTCCCAATGAAAAATTACAGGAGATCATTGCTTTATTGCCAGGAATGAAAAGCCCGACCGTGCTGCCGCTTGCAGCTTCCGGATGGAGCAGCGTACATAGCGTGATTGATGAGAATGACTTTTGGAATATCATCGAGCAACTGAAAGCAGCAGGTGCACAGGGCATTTTAGTAGTGCCGATCGAGAAAATGATTTTATAAAACAGCAAGACAATAATAAAATGCAATTAACCCTTCATCCATCTCCTGATCAATGGTCACCACTGCTTCAGCGGCCTGTATATGAACCGGAGCAATTGGAAAAAACCATCCGTAAAGTATTGCTGAAAGTAAAAACAGGAGGAGATAAAGCCGTACGCAAATTCACCCGGGAATTTGATGGAGTATCCATAAAAAAACTGCAGGTAAGTGAAAAGGAGATAAGCGCTGCAACGGAGCTGATCGGCCAGGAATTGAAAGAAGTCATTCAATCAGCTAAACGCAATATCGAGACCTTTCATTCTTTTCAATTAAAGGAAGAAACACCAATTGAAGTGATGCCGGGAGTAAAATGCTGGCGCAAATCAATAGGTATTGAAAGAGTGGGATTATATGTGCCCGGCGGAACAGCCCCTTTATTCTCGACAGTGCTGATGCTGGGTATTCCTGCGAGGCTGGCTGGCTGCAAGGAAATTGTTTTGTGCACACCTCCTCAAAAAGATGGCACTGTTCACCCTGCCATATTATTTGCAGCGCAATTGGCCGGCATCACTAAAATATTTAAAGTGGGTGGGGCGCAGGCAATTGCTGCAATGGCTTATGGAACGGAAAGCATTCCCAAAGTGTATAAAATATTCGGGCCAGGAAATCAATATGTAAATGGTGCAAAGCAATTGGTGCAATCTGCCGGCACAGCGATTGATATGCCGGCCGGTCCCAGCGAAGTATGCGTACTGGCTGATGAAACGGCTGATCCCGCTTTTGTAGCTGCCGATCTGCTTTCACAGGCTGAACACGGCCCCGATAGCCAGGTATTGCTGGTAACCACTTCTGCTGAACTGGCAAAGGCAGTGCAGCAGGAAATTGACAAACAGGTTGCACAATTGCCCCGTGAGGCATTTGCTTTGAAAGCACTGGCCAATAGCCGCGCCATCATCACTGCTACTATAGAAGAAGCAGTTTCGCTGGTGAATGAATATGCTGCCGAACACCTGATCATTGCCTGTGCTGCGGAAGAAGAGATCGCTTCCAAAATCATCAATGCAGGCTCTGTGTTCCTTGGGAATTATTCACCCGAAAGTGCCGGCGACTATGCAAGCGGCACCAACCATACTTTACCTACCAACGGATTTGCGCGGGCCTACAGCGGCGTAAGCGTGGATAGTTTTGTAAAGAAGATCACTTACCAGCAACTGACCAAAGAAGGCCTTCGGGGGTTGGGTGATACCGTAGTGAGAATGGCCATGGCAGAGGGATTGGAAGCACATGCAAATGCTGTTAAGATAAGATTGAAATAAATTATTTATGAGCGATATCATCTCGAAACTTGTTCGTGAGAACATTAAAAAAGTAAAGCCCTATTCATCTGCAAGAGATGAATTCAGCGGTGAAGCCAAAGTGTTCCTGGATGCCAATGAAAACAGCCTGGGTTCGCCTTTGTTTAAATGGTACAACCGCTATCCTGACCCGCATCAGCATAAACTGAAAGAATCGATCAGCCGGATAAAATCCGTGGATCCCAACCAGATATTCCTGGGCAATGGAAGCGATGAGTGCATTGACCTGCTCTACCGTTGTTTTTGTGAACCGGGTAAAAACAATGTGATCATTTGCCCGCCTACTTATGGGATGTATGAGGTGAGCGCAGCTATCAACGATGTGGAAATAAGAAAAGCAAGCCTCACCACGGGCTTTCAGTTAGACCTGGAAACTATAGAATCGCTCGTAGATGCGAATACCAAGATCATCTGGGTTTGTTCTCCCAATAACCCCACGGGTAACAGTATCCAGTATGATGACATCGCTTTATTGCTGAACAATTTTGAAGGATTGGTAGTGATAGATGAAGCCTATATCAATTTCTCACGTCAGCGTTCCTGGCTTATGGAATTGAAAGAATATCCCAACCTGGTGGTGTTGCAAACATTCAGCAAAGCCTGGGGCCTCGCAGCTTTGAGGCTGGGGATGGCTTTTGCTTCGCCGGAGATCATTGACTGGCTGAATAAGATAAAGCCGCCATATAATATTAACCAGGCTACACAGGAACTGGCTTTGCAGGCGCTGGAAGAAACAGGACAGGTAAATGATATGATCAAAGAGATCGTAGCCATGCGGGATGAACTGGCGAATGTATTCCGCCGGATGCCA
>DATAJQ010000032.1:0-15593 GCA_036262095.1 Chitinophagaceae bacterium
CAACATGTCAGCAAAAAAGAGAATCTTATTTATTGCCAACGAAATGTCTCCCTACCTGGAGTTGACAGAATTTTCAGAAACTGTAAATAAACTGGCCATAAAAGCGAATGATAACGGGTTTGAGGTACGCTGCATTATGCCCCGTTTCGGTACTATCAACGAACGCAGGCACCGCCTTCACGAAGTAGTTCGGCTCTCCGGTATCAATGTTTCAGTGGACAATGATGATATGCCACTTCAGATAAAAGTAGCATCCCTCCCCAGTGCAAGACTACAGGTCTATTTCCTGGAAAATGAAGAGCTCTTTAAACGCAAGCATATTTTTCACGACGAGAATGAACAGTGGTTTGAAGATAACGGGCTCAGAACAGTGTTCTTCTGTAAAGGCGCACTGGAAACCGTTAAAAAATTTGGCTGGCCCCCGGACATTATTCATTGCAGCGGCTGGATGACAGGATTGATCCCGGCCTATCTCAAAACAGTTTATAAGAAAGAACCGGTTTTTGCCCATAGCAAAACCGTGTTCACGATCGGCCAGAATACCTTCAAGGAAAAGCTTGGCAATGATTTCATAAAGAAAGCATTGATCCATCCTTCCCTGAAAGAAAAAGACCTTGAAGTATATAAAGAAGCAAACAATACGGCTATGTTCCGTGGCGGAGCCACTTTTGCAGATGCGATCACCTTTGGTGCAGACAAAGTAGACAAGAAATTGCAGGAAGAATTTACCAAGGTGAGAGGCAAGAAAACGCTCTTGTTCAATGAAGAATCTGATTTAACAGAGTATTTACAACTGTATGGCGATCTTGCAGGTAAGTAACATTTCCTAACCCGGTATAAATTTTATTTGTGAAGCATAAACACCTGGTAATTACGCTTGGAGCAATCATAACCAGCACGCTTATCCTTTTGAATTCCTGCAGAAAGATCAATGAGGCCACAACACTGGGAGGAGATCTGATCCCGCCCGTTGATAATATCCATACATTCGATACCACCCTTGAAGTGGAAACCTATAATGAGCTGTTTACGCTGCTCAATGATTCTACGCGGGTAGCTTATAATGCCAACCAGGTATTAGGATATGTTTCCAACGATCCGCTTTTCGGAAAAACGGATGCCAGGATGTTCCTGGAGCTGAAACCTCTTTCTTATCCGTTCACTTTTGCCAACCTGCCGGATAGCGTGCATATCGATTCAGTAGTGTTAATACTGGAAAATGCCGGCGTATGGGGGGATACGAATGTGAATCAGACCATAAATGTGTATGAACTTGATCAGTCCAATGATTTCAGAAGTGACACTGCTTACCTCGTGAGGCAGAACAACTTTACTTATTCCAATTTGCTGGGATCAAGAACTTTTGCCCCTTCTATCCTCAATGATTCCATCTCGGCCTATCAGGATTCCAATACTGTAAATCAATTAAGGATAAGGCTGGATGATGCATTTGGAACAAGGTTGATCAAGTATGATACATCAGCAGCCAATAACCCTTATCAAAGCGATTCTGCTTTTCGTACCAAGTTCAAAGGATTTGCATTACAGGCTCAGGCCGGTGGCAACGCATTGATGCGTTTCAATCTCACAGGCGCCAACACCAAGCTGGGTATTTATTATAAGTATGACAAGAAATCAGCGACGAATCCTGACCTGGATACAACGGTTACATATTTTACTTTCAGCGGAAGCGGTGCATCGGCATCTGCAAACTATATCATCCGTGATTATTCCGGCACGCCGATACAGGCCGCCCAGGGAGGCACAGCTTCTGACCCTGAAGTTTTCATTCAGAATGCGCCAGGTTCCTTCGCCCGTATAAAGATCCCGGGACTGGCAGGTTTGTCCAACAGGGTAGTGCATCGTGCAGAACTGGTTATGGAGCAGATCTATGATATCAGCGATTCCACTTTCCCGCCACGCTATCTGATGCTGGATGCATATGATCCTGCACTTTCATCTTACCGGTTTATGCCTTATGATTTCACCTTTGATGTTCAGGGCAATCCGGCTTTAGGTTCTTTTGGCGCAGCACCAATTGATGCAAAGAATCAGCTTGGACAAACGATCAAGACCTGGCATTTCAACCTGAGCCGCTATGTACAGAATGTGGTGAATCAACGTGAACAAGCGTATGAATTGAGGCTTTTTGCCCCTTATTATATCAATGATATGTATAAGCCAACCGCAAATTCAACCAGTACAAAGACCTCTGTAACAGTGAATGCTACTGTAGGTGAAGGGCGGGTAAGGTTGTATGGCGGTGATCTGAGCTCACCGGCTACCAATCCCCAGCGTATGCGCCTGCATATCGTTTATTCCAAATTATAACGAAAAAGTTGCCAATAACGGATTAAATAGGATCGGGTGTTATATTTGCACCCGATTTCTATTATTTATTGACTAACTCATCTATAAACCTAAAGTTCATTTATGCCTTACCTGTTTACTTCAGAAAGCGTTTCCGAAGGTCACCCGGATAAAGTAGCTGACCAGATATCTGATGCACTGATTGATAATTTCCTGGCTTTTGATGCCCAATCAAAAGTAGCTTGTGAAACGCTGGTTACTACTGGCCAGGTTGTGCTAGCCGGTGAAGTAAAATCAAAAGCATATCTGGACGTTCAGGAAATTGCGCGTGGTGTGATCCGCAAGATCGGCTACACCAAAAGTGAGTATATGTTTGAAGCAAGCTCCTGCGGCGTATTATCTGCTATCCACGAGCAGTCTGCTGATATCAACCAGGGTGTTGACCGTAAAAAGAAAGAAGATCAGGGTGCCGGCGACCAGGGAATGATGTTTGGTTATGCCAGCAACGAAACGGAAGACTATATGCCATTGGCACTTGACCTTGCGCATAAACTTCTGATCGAACTGGCAGCGCTTCGACGCGAGAACAAGCAGATCAAATACCTGCGTCCCGATGCAAAAAGCCAGGTGACGCTGGAGTATGATGATAACAACAGGCCCGTTCGTATCGATGCGATCGTTGTATCTACACAGCATGATGATTTCGACACTGAATCAAAGATGCTGGCCAAGATCAAAGACGATATCGTGAAGATCCTGATCCCAAGGGTTAAAGCGAAGTATAAGAAATATGCCAAGCTGTTTAACGATAATATCAAATACCATATCAACCCAACCGGTAAATTCGTGATCGGTGGACCACACGGTGATACAGGTCTTACAGGACGTAAGATCATCGTAGACACTTATGGTGGTAAAGGTGCGCATGGTGGTGGTGCATTCAGCGGTAAAGATCCTTCCAAAGTGGACCGCTCTGCTGCTTATGCCACACGTCACATCGCTAAAAACCTGGTAGCTGCAGGTGTGGCTGATGAAGTGCTGGTACAGGTATCTTACGCTATCGGTGTGGCCAAACCAACCAGTGTCAACGTTAACACTTTCGGCACTGCTAAAGTGAACCTGACTGATGGCCAGATCGGTAAGATCGTCGAAGGCATATTCGATATGCGTCCTTACTTCATCGAACAACGCCTGAAACTCCGCAATCCTATCTACAGCGAAACTGCAGCTTATGGACACATGGGCCGCAAACCTGAAGTGGTGGAGAAAACATTCACTTCTCCCGATGGTAAAAAAGTGACAAAGAAAGTGGAACTGTTTACCTGGGAAAAACTGGATTATGTATCCAAAGTGAAAAAAGCTTTCGGTATTAAGTAATTCACGATATAAAGTGTAAAAGAGGTTTAAAGAGTTCGGTTAGCCCGGCTTTTTAAACCTCTTTACTTTTGAGGAATAAAACAAATGCAATGAGCGACACAAATCCATGGCAGGTGCTTGCGGCCAGACAGATATATGATAACAACTGGATCCAGGTCACCGAATATGATGTGATCAATCCAAATGGAGGTAAAGGCATTTACGGCAAAGTCCATTTCAAGAATCTTGCCATCGGCATTTTAGTGCTGGATGAGCAGATGAACACTTACCTCGTAGGGCAATTCCGTTTCCCCCTGAGTGAATACAGTTGGGAAATACCGGAAGGAGGAGGCCTATTGAATGTAGACCCGCTCGATTCAGCAAAAAGGGAATTGCTGGAAGAAACCGGGCTTGTAGCGGATAGCTGGCAACTGATGCTGAAAATGCATTTGTCCAATTCTGTATCGGATGAGTATGCACTTGTTTATCTGGCCCGCGGGCTTGAGCAGCATACACCAATGCCCGAAGAGACCGAGCAACTGGTGGTAAAAAAGATACCTTTTGAAGAAGCCTGGCAAATGGTGCAGCAAAGCAGGATCACCGACTCTATGTCGGTGGCTGCGATACAGCAGGTAAAGCTGATGCTGCTGGCCGGGCAGTTATAGATTCGATGGCAAAAACACCTTTCTTTGCATAGTGAAAAATTTCCGATCTCAACACCGCCCCAAAAAAAGTTCCCTGGTAATAGGCCGCCAGGCTGTTATTACCGCGCTCCGTTCAGGACAGGCGCTCGACAGGATCTATCTCGATACCAAAGCACAGGGGGCGGATATCAATGAAATAAAACGGCTGGCTGCACAAGCTGGCGTTCCGGTCAACTATGTGCCCATAGCCAAACTCAATAGCTTCAATGCAGGCGAACACGAAGGTTGCCTGGCCCAGATCGCTAAAGTGCAGTATCATGACCTGCAGGAGATGATCTCTTTTGTAGTAGAGAAAGGAGAGACGCCTTTATTCCTCATCCTCGATGGCATTACGGATATCCGCAATATTGGCGGAATTGCCCGCACAGCTTACTGTTGCGGCGTGCAGGCGATCATCATTCCCGATAAGGGAGTGGGGGCTTTAAATGAAGATGCGATCCTTACTTCTGCCGGTGCTTTGGAAAAGTTGCCGGTATGCAGGGTCAACAGTTTAATGAAAGCTGTGGATGAACTGCATTTGAACGGTATCAGGGTATATGCCAGCGAAATGAAAGCCGCTAAGAATGTTTACGATTGCGATTTCCGGGAGCCGGCGGCAATTGTAATGGGAAGTGAAGAAAAAGGGATCTACCCCGCACTCTTAAAAATATGCGATGAGAAGATCAGAATTCCTATGGTCACCGATTTTGAAAGCCTGAATGTATCAGTTGCCACAGGCATGATCCTTTATGAAGTAATGCGGCAGCGGATCGGTTGATTGGCAGAACAACCGGTTATAACCCGAAACGGATGCTCGCATTAAGCGGTATCCTTATGGCCAATGGACCGGGAACACGCTGAAAAAAATAGATCCCTGCCATGGTTTCCGCTTTGGTCTTATTCCGTTTGGCCGCAATGAACAATGGAATGCTCCCTGCCATGGAAATAAGACCGATCCCTCCAACAATAACACCGGTACCTGCATTGTCAAAAGATGTTTCATCGCCCGTTCCCACGAGGAGGCCGACCGTTCCGGCAACAGCACCGCCGATCAGCAAAGCAAAGGCTGCTGTTTTTTGTTTTTTACTTTTTTGAAAAAAATAGGCTTTGTCTTTTATTGTTGACTGGGCTTGCGTTTGTAAAAGAAGGGATAGGCTGATAAATAACAGAAGCAGTTTTTTCATGTTGTTTTTTTAAAAGGTGGAAAAACAGGCTCGCTTCTGAGGATATTTGTTATTCAAATCTACAATTGATTTTAGCGGCTTCCCAATCTATTAACCCTCTGTTCGGGTCAGGGTTTGCTGCTGGCAATCCCTGACCGCACACGGCTGCACGGGGAATAGTATCTTTGCAAAGGATATGGATAATTCAGTTTTGAAACTTATCGAATGCCCGCGGGACGCCATGCAGGGATGGAAACATTTTATTCCAACTGCCCGAAAGATCGAATACATCAATTCCCTGCTGAAAGTGGGTTTTGATACTATCGATTTCGGCAGTTTTGTTTCCCCTAAAGCCATTCCCCAAATGGCAGATACAAAAGAAGTGGTGGAACAACTCGATCTCAGCGGCACCAATAGCCGTTTGCTGGCCATCATTGCCAACCGGCGCGGAGCAGAGGAAGCCAGTGTGTATGAAGCCATTTCCTTTCTTGGATTTCCTTTCTCCGTATCGGAAACTTTTCAGCATCGCAACACCAATTCTTCCATCACAGAATCATTTGAAAGAGTGGAAGAGATCCAGAACATCTGTATGAAAACGGGGAAGAAACTCGTGGTTTATATCTCCATGGGCTTTGGTAATCCTTATGGTGATCCTTATTCGGAAGAGATCGTGTTTGAATGGGTGAATAAGATGGTAGCCCTCGATATTCAAACCATTTCCCTGGCTGATACAGTAGGCCTTGCCACACCTCAGCAGGTATACGATATCACAGATTACCTTACAGAATCATTACCTGGCATTGAGATCGGCGTTCACCTGCATTCCTCTCCGGCCAACTGGAAAGAAAAACTGGAAGCCGCATTGCAGGCAGGCTGTAAACGCTTTGATGGCGCATTGAAAGGGATCGGCGGCTGCCCCATGGCCAATGATGAACTGGTAGGGAATATGAATACTGAATGGATGATCGATTATATGGAAGAGCAGGGAGCTCAACTACATCTTAACAAACCGGCTTTGGACAACAGCTTACGCATTGCCGGGGAAATTTTTATTTAGGTCTATGGATTTCATGGTGAATATTGATATAAAGCCTCTGCCTAAACCCATCAACTATAATGATAAGATACTGTTGATCGGTTCCTGCTTCACCGAGCATATTGGCAACACATTGGAGGAACTGAAATTCTCTGTGTTACAGAACCCCAATGGTATCCTGTTTGACCCTGCCAGCGTTTGTAAAAGCCTGGTGCGTTATACAGAGAACAGGACGTACACAGAGAAGGACCTTTTTTTCCTGAATGAAGTCTGGAACAGTTGGGAACATCATTCCCGGTTTTCCCATCCCGACCCAGCCGTTTGCCTGCAGATGATAAATGAAGCACGCCGGCAGGCGCATGACTTTCTGAAAGAAGCCAACTGGCTTATCGTTACCCTGGGATCTTCTTTTTCTTACAGGCTGACAGAGCAGGCAGGCAAGGCAGGAGAGGGCGTAGCTAATTGCCATCGTGCACCTGCACAATGGTTCAGCAAGCATTTACTGGCAATTGAGGAAACCGTGACCCTGCTCGACAATTGCTATCATCAACTGAAACGTTTTAATCCCCATCTCAATATTCTTTTTACGGTAAGCCCTGTGCGGCATATCCGCGATGGAGTAGTGGAGAACAACCGGAGCAAGGCGAGGCTGATAGAAGCGGTGCATCATACCGTCAACAAGTTTGAGGGCCTGCATTATTTTCCTGCTTACGAACTGGTGATCGATGTGCTTAGGGATTATCGTTTTTATGATATTGACCTGGTGCATCCCAATTATTCAGCAACAAGTTTTGTGCTCGATAAATTTGCAGAGTCCTGTATTGACTCCGCATCCCGCCAACTGATGCAGGAAATAAAAAAGATCGTTATCGCCCGTAAGCACAAAGCCTTTCATCCTTCCACGCAGGCCCACCAGCAGTTCCTGGCTGCACACCTTGAGAAAGTGAAGGCCTTGCAGCACAAGTATCCTTTCCTCAACCTGTCGGAGGAAGTAGCTTATTTTTCGCAGAGGTGATTAATATTCGATGACCATTGACCGACGTGAATGTAAAAAGCGGCTGCATGGTCAATGGCCATCGAATATTAGTGTAAAAATGACACTTAAATAAATTTTCTTATTTTTGACTGCCCGTTTTAAACAAACAAAAGCGTTCATTCAAACCCTGATTGCCTGTCATGACAAAAGAAGCATTGGCCCGGGAATTCCAAACCCGCTACCAGCAAGAACCGGAATATTTTTTCTTCTGCCCCGGAAGAGTGAATCTTATCGGGGAGCATATTGATTATAACGGAGGTAAAGTAATGCCCTGCGCTATATCTCTTGGCACTTATCTGCTTGTTTCAAAGAACACAGATAAAAAGATCCGCTTTCAATGTATCAACTTTCCTGAAGCCGCAGCATTGCAATTACAGTCTTCTTACAGCAAAACAGGCAGTGAGTGGTTCAACTATCCATTAGGAGTGATCAACGAAATGTTGCAACTGGGGCATGAACTTTCCGGAATGAATATGCTGTTTTATGGCAATCTTCCCATTGGTGCAGGGCTTTCTTCCTCTGCATCTATCGAAGTATGTACCGGTACTGCGCTCAGCCAGATATTCGGTCTCTCCATTTCCGGTCCTGATATGGCCGTTCTGTCGAAGAAAGTGGAAAACGAATTCATTGGCATGAACTGTGGCATCATGGACCAGTTTGCCGTGGCCATGGGTAAAAAAGACAAAGCAATTTTATTGAATTGCGATACCCTCGATTACGAGTACCTCTCTTTCGATATAGGTGATCACGTGCTCGCAATCATCAACAGCAACAAAGAGCGCAAACTCACCGATTCCAAATACAACGAACGGTTTGCGGAATGCGGGCGTGCACTGAAAAAACTGAAACAGGTCTTGCCTGCAGAAAATCTTTGCGATATTTCTGTAGCCGAATTTGAGAAGGCAAAAAACATTATCAACGATCCTGTACTGGAAAAACGTGCCCTGCATGTGATAACGGAGAACGAACGTGTAAGCCAATCGAAAGAAGCGTTGATCAATGGTGAGCTATCCCGGTTCGGAGAACTGATGTATGCTTCGCATCAGTCACTGAAAGAATTATATGAAGTGTCCGGCATTGAGCTGGACACCATTGTCGAATTCAGCAAAACATACAAAGATTGCATCGGCGCCCGCATGACAGGCGCAGGCTTTGGCGGATGTGCAATCGCTTTGGTAAAGAAAGGCAGCTTTGATGATTTCGCAGCCAA
The DNA here is from genome assembly GCA_036262095.1 of Chitinophagaceae bacterium. Taxonomy (GTDB): domain Bacteria; phylum Bacteroidota; class Bacteroidia; order Chitinophagales; family Chitinophagaceae; genus Terrimonas_A. The sequence continues at coordinate 8,795 of DATAJQ010000032.1, forward strand.
ACTCATCCCGTACTACAAAGAACGGGTAGGATATGAGCCGGAGATATTTGCTTCTGAGATAGGGGATGGAGCAAGAAAGATATGATCAATGAATCCGGTCTCCGCGCACTTCCATTTCATTCATGACAGTGGATTCATACTCCAGCCATTCTTTCCATCTTTTTCGCACCTTTTCCTTGTCGATATAAGTTTCGGCAAGGTCAATAAAAAGGGTGTAATGGCCTGCTTCGCTTTCCATAAAGCGGCGGTAGAAATTGCGGAGGTATTCATCTTCGAGCCCTTCGCTGAGACGTTTGAAGCGTTCGCAACTGCGGGCCTCGATCAGGGCCATGGTGAGAAGCTGATCAAGGAAGCGGTCCTGCCAATCGCCCCCCTTTAGCTGGAACTCCAGTAGTTTGTTCACATACACGTCCTTGCGCTGTTTGCCCAGCTTCAAGTGGCGTTTATGGAGCTCGGCCAGCACCAGCCTGAAATGCCCCCATTCTTCGGTTACGATGGGTGCAAGTTCTTTGACCAGCTTTTCCATGTCGCTGTAGCGCTGGATCAGGGTGATGCAGGTAGTAGCGGCTTTTTGCTCACAGTAGGCGTGGTCAGTGAGAATGTCTTCCAGAGATTTTTCGGCCAGATTGATCCATCGGGGATCGGTGGGCAGCTGTAAACCAAGTATGTTTTTGGTGTCCTGGGATAGTTCCATGGGGCAAAATTATGAGGAGCGGGTGATAACTGGTTCGTTGATCGTTGCCCATTGACCGTTGCCCGGAGCCCTGATATCGAACAATGCGAAAAAAATTATCGGTTTTTGGCTTAAAATCAGTGACTTAGGCCGGGCAGTGGTCAATGAACGACGATCAAGGAACCCTTCCAGAACCCCCTCGAATAATTTGCCGTGGCATTCTTTTGTTGATAAGCCAACTTGCCTTACCTTTGCCGCCACAAAAATATAATAGGATAAAACCCGGATGACTTTTTAAAAAAATCAAAGATGCCTCTAACAAAAGAAAAAACAGCAGCTATTTTTACGCAATTTGGTGGATCAGCCGCTAATACCGGATCTATTGAAGGACAAATCGCACAACTGACTGAGCGTATCAGCCAGATCAGCGGACACCTTCAGCAAAACAAGAAAGATTTCTCCACTCACCGCGGGCTGATGCAATTGGTAGGTAAGCGCAAACGCTTGTTGAACTACCTGCAAAAACATAACCTGACAGGTTATCGCCAATTGATCGAGAAACTCGGAATCAGAAAATAAGACCTCCTGTTGCTCCCACGTGGAGTTGGGGGAAGTCTTTAACCTGAGAGTTTTGATCACCAGGACAAGACTCTCTATAAATGATTATTCCCAACTTCTGACCGGATGTTGGGAATAACTGTTTTTGGGCACTTTGTAAATAGTGTCCGTTTAAGGATACTGATCCCCATTTTTCATTACTAATTTCTCCAATTTTTATGTTACAACAACCCATACGCAAAACATTCGATATAGGTGGCGGACGCATGGTTACCATTGAAACAGGCCGCCTGGCACGTCAGGCTGATGGCGCTGTTACTGTTTCCATGGGCAATTGCATGATCCTCGCTACAGTAGTCGCCAATAAAGAACCCAAAGAAGGACAAAGCTTTTTCCCTCTCACAGTAGATTACCAGGAAAAGTTTGCTTCGGCAGGCCGTATCCCGGGCTCCTTCTTCAAACGTGAAGCTCGCCTGAATGATTACGAAATTCTGACCAGCCGCCTTATCGACAGGGCGCTGCGTCCTTTATTCCCTGAAGATTATTTCTGCGAAGTGCAGGTGCTGGTTTCCCTCATCTCCAGTGATGTGGAAGTATTGCCTGATGCACTGGCCTGCCTTGCAGCCTCTGCAGCCCTCGCTGTATCCGATATTCCCATTAAAGAGATCATTTCCGAAGTAAGAGTAGGACGTGTGAATGGCGAATACATTATCAATCCTTCCCGCACGCAACTGGAGCAATCCGATATTGAATTTATTGTTGCGGCTACTGATAAGAACCTCATGATGGTGGAAGGTGAAGCGAAAGAATGCAGCGAAGAAGACCTGGTAAAAGTATTGCAACTAGCACATGATGCTATCCGCATACAGGTGAAAGCGCAGGAAGAACTGCGTGAAATGGTAGGTGTGAAAGGAAAACGCGATTACACCAAACCAGTAACTGACGAAGCATTACTGGAAAAAGTAAATGCTTTCGCCAAACAAAAAGTATATGAAGTAGCTAAAGCCGCTTTGCCAAAACATGAACGCAGCGACAGGTTCTCTGCCATCAAAGACGAACTGATGGAGCACCTGAAGAGCGGACTGGCAGAAGGCGAAGAACTGTCTGACCAAACAAAGAAGCTGGCTTCCACTTATTACAGCGACCTGCAGTATTATGTAGTGCGCGATATGATCCTCGATGAAAAAGTAAGGCTCGACGGACGCGGACTGGAAGATGTTCGCCCGCTGGATATGGAAGTGGATGTACTTCCTTCTCCACACGGAGCTTCTTTATTCACCCGCGGTGAAACACAATCACTCACCACAGTTACCCTCGGTACTGCGCTGGACGACCTGCTGGTGGAAAGCGCTGCCAGATCATACGACTCCAAATTCTTCCTGCATTATAATTTTCCTCCGTTCTCAACCGGTGAGGTGAAAATGATGCGTGGTCAAAGCCGCCGCGAAGTTGGTCACGGTAACCTTGCACAGCGTTCACTGAAGCAAATGATGCCTACAGGTGATTTTGCTTACACTGTTCGTGTGGTAAGTGATATCCTGGAATCAAATGGATCTTCTTCCATGGCTACCGTTTGCGCCGGTTCACTGGCACTGATGGATGCTGGCATTCCTTTCCCTAAACACGTTTCAGGCGTGGCAATGGGATTGATCACTAAAGGTGATAAATATGCGATCCTGACCGATATCCTGGGTGATGAAGATCACCTTGGTGATATGGACTTTAAAGTAACCGGTACACGCAATGGTATCTGCGGTGTGCAAATGGATATCAAAGTGGATGGTTTGAAAATGGAAGTGATGGCACAAGCCCTTGACCAGGCAAAACGTGGCCGTTTGCATATCCTCGATGCGATGTACAATTGCATTCCTGAAGCACGGGCTGAAGTGAAACCACATGCACCACGCATGCTGAAACTCTTCATCGATCGTGAGTTCATCGGCGCTGTGATCGGACCAGGCGGTAAAGTGATACAGGAAATGCAACGTGAAACAGGTACAACCATCAACATTGAAGAAGTGAACAATATGGGAGAGGTGAGCATCTTCGGTGTGAATAAAGAAGGAGTACAAAAAGCTGAAGCATGGATCAAAGGCATCACTGCAGTGCCAACTGTTGGTGATGTGTATGATTCAGTGGTGAAATCTGTAATGCCCTTTGGTGCATTCGTAGAGTTCCTGCCCGGCAAGCAAGGCCTGGTGCATATCAGCGAGATCAGTTGGAAACGTCTTGAAACACTGGATGGCATTGTGAAAGAAGGAGATGCCTTCAAGGTAAAACTGATCGGTACAGATCCTAAATCAGGTAAGTTCAAATTGTCGAGAAAAGCATTGATCCCGAAGCCTGAGTTCAAGCCAAGAGAAGATCAACAGAAAACGCCTCCACAGGGAGAATAAGCGGTCTTTTATAAAATCAAAAGTCAAAAGTAAAAATTCAAAGCCCACTGTTTTGAATTTTTACTTTTGACTTTTTAATTCATAGTACATGAGTGATTACATACAACTGTCATTCCAGCCTGTAACTTCAGCGCAATCAGAACAACTGATCGCTGAGTTGAACGAGATAGGGTTTGAAGGTTTTGAAGAAGCGGATGATTGCCTGAAGGCATTTATACCGGAAGGGGATTTTGATGAGGAAAAGATCAAAACCATTTCCGGCAGTGAAGGGTTGGCATATACAAAATCAGTGATCAAAGAAACCAACTGGAACCAGGTATGGGAATCCAATTTTGACCCGGTGATCGTGGATGATTTTGTAGCAGTGCGGGCTTCTTTTCATGAGCCCATACTTTCAGTGGAGCAGGAGATCGTGATCACACCCAAGATGAGTTTTGGCACCGGCCATCATGCCACTACATTCATGATGATGCAGCAGATGCGCGGGATCCCGTTTATCAATAAAAAAGTATTTGATTTCGGAACAGGCACGGGAGTACTGGCCATTCTTGCAGCAAGGCTTGGTGCGGCAGCCGTGCTGGCGATCGATAATGATGACTGGAGCATTGTAAATGCAGGAGAAAATATAGAGAATAATAAAACAGCTGGCATCCGTTTGGAGAAAGCAGATGATGCCACAGGAGAGGGTCGCTTTGATATCATCCTGGCGAATATTAATAAAAATGTCATACTGGCCAATCTCCGGGTTTTGGCCGGCCGGTTGATACCGGGAGGGCAGCTGGTTTTGAGCGGATTACTGGTCACAGATGAGCCGGATATCCTTGCAGCGCTGCAGGAACATGGTTTGGGGGTAATTTCCCGCCGTGAAAGGCACAACTGGCTCTGTCTGAGTGCCTCATATTGAGGAAAAACAATATTTCGTGTTAAATTAACGTTACCAACAGGTCGTTTTTTTTACTATTTTTGTTTTTCAACTTCAACCCAAGTTTCTATGAATGAACTATTGCTGATAGTTCTTGCTTATCTTATTGGCAGTGTACCGACCTCAGTCTGGGTCAGTCGTTACTTCTTCGATATAGACATCCGGGAATATGGCAGCGGCAATGCCGGTGCAACGAATACTTATAGGGTATTAGGTCCCAAATGGGGCACCATTGTGATGGTAACTGATATGCTGAAAGGAATGCTTGCAGTAAAGCTTGCGCTTTTGCTTCCTGATTATGCAGATAGTGATATCCGTTTTGTCAATCTTCAGATAGGTCTTGGCCTTGCAGCCGTGATCGGGCATATATTCCCCATCTGGGCTGATTTCCGTGGAGGTAAGGGTGTGGCTACTTTGTTTGGGTTAGTGGTTGGTATTTCTCCGTGGACGGCTCTTTCCTGTTCCGGGGTTTTCCTGCTGGTATTATTCCTTACGCGTTTTGTATCGCTAAGTTCTATTCTTGCCAGTGTGGCATTCCCTGTGTTTATCCTGGTTGTATTCAATGTAGATAATAATGTTTACCGCGTATTTGCTATTGCTGTAGCGCTGATGGTAGTGCTTACTCACCAGAAAAATATCGGTCGCTTATTAAAAGGCAATGAAAGCAAAGTGCCTATCCTGAAGCATCGCGACCGCCGCCGGGAGCGACGCAGGCAAAATGTTACCAGCTAAACCAAGATGGGAAATTCCTGATCCGGGAATCAAAAAAGTGCTGTGGTATAAAAATATATCATGGTTATGCTGCGTCTTCACACAAGCAATTCATTACAAAAAATCCTAACTTTCCGGCGTCAATTCCGGACCAGATCCCGGGATGTGTCCGGGTAATGTCCAGGACAAATTCTGCAGTTGTACCAATACTTTGGTACAATGCTTGGCCTTTTGAATTAAACACTAAACTATGACGCGGATTATTCTTTCTGTTTTTTTGCTGGCCGGAGTGTTGATCTCCTGTACCCGTAATGCACTGACCGGGAAAAGCCAGCTCACTTTGCTGCCAGAGTCACAATTGCAATCCATGGCAATGCAGGAGTATACCACTTTCCTTTCTTCAAATAAGGTAGTGTCTCCGAGTGGCAACAGGGATGCGGAGATGGTAAAAAGGGTAGGACAAAGGATCGTTGCTGCTGTTAATTCCTATTATCAGCAACATGGTATTTCTGATCAATTGCAGGGATATAACTGGGAGTATAATCTGGTAAATGATCCATCAGTCAATGCCTGGTGTATGCCCGGTGGCAAGATCGTTGTTTATACCGGCCTTTTACCGATCACGCAGAATGAAGCAGCTTTGGCTGTGGTGATGGGGCATGAGGTATCGCATGCATTGCTGCAACATGGTAACCAGCGTATGAGCCAGCAAATGGGAGCACAGGCTGTTCAGGCAGGGTTGCAGGTAGCTTTGGCCAATAAACCTGCTGCCACACAAAGCTTGTTTATGTCAGCTTTTGGCGCAGGTGCGCAGTTAGGGGTGATCCTCCCATTCTCCCGCAAAAACGAGCTGGAAGCTGATGATTGGGGGCTTAAATTCGCTGCAATGGCAGGGTACAATCCCCAGGAAGCTATTCCTTTATGGGAAAGAATGGAAAAAGCTGGCAGTGGTCAGAAACCACCGGAATTTCTCAGTACTCACCCAAGCGAAGGCAAACGGATCGATCAACTGCAAAAGCTGATGCCAGAAGCTCTGAAATACTACAAACCGGTCTCAAAATAGGCCTAAGGCTGATTTCTAATCGAAATCTAATGCGTACAGAAAAGGGCTGTCCGATGAAGGACAGCCCTTTTTCTATATAAAATAATTTACACTTGTAAGTTATACATTGATTAGTCAAATGAGAGAGGGATATAGGATTTATCATATAACTATCTATTTAAATATCCGGAATTGGGTGAGGAATGCTTTGATTAAAAAGTAGATTTTTACACTCAAAAAGGCCTTCAAAGCCAGCGTGGATGCGATTTTTCCTGAAATACGGTTCCCTTCCCGGCATTTTTGTTTATCTTTGCAATCCCTGCAAATGAGAACACTGACAATGAGCATCCTCTGGTGATGCCTTGCCAGAAATCCACTAAAAATTGATTCAAAGTATGTTACCAACAGTTTTCGAAAAGTTACAACTGACAGACGAGAAGAATCTTTTAATCCAGGGTTTACCCTCCTCCATCGAGAAACAATTCAGCAAACTTTCA
>DATAJQ010000033.1:0-2266 GCA_036262095.1 Chitinophagaceae bacterium
CCCCTGTAAAAACAGGGGCCGTCCTTGTTACCAACTGGTTTGCTATGAGAGCTACCTTCCTCTTTTCTTCTTATAAAATAAATTGAAGTCGCGGGAAATAGTAAAGCCCCAGCGAAACTGTCCTTTACCCCAGGATGTAACTGTGCGAGGGATAAAGCGGTTTTCCAATATTTCTGTGGCATTGGTAAAATTCAAATGAAACACATGCCCTTCTGTAAGCAGTTCAACACCTACACCCAATGCATCATAAAAATGTACCCCTTGTGTTTTATAGAAGTCAATGCTTTGCTGGCTGCGAAAGCTGTGGAAATAATCTACAATGAGGCTGAACCGCCCCTTCACCGGAAGGCGAAGCGCACCTCCTAATGCAAACAGGGTTTTATCATCCTGTGATTGCGCAAAATTGCGATGGACCATTGTAGGACTAAGTTGCAAACTCAATAATCCCATTTTCCTGGCGATCATCAGTTGCACTGTCTGGCTATTCCGGTCGGAAAAGTTCTCAAAAGAATTCTCCTGGTCAGGTACCACGCTTTTCGTCATGGAAGAAATAACGTTATTCGCAAAAATGGTCATGGAAAGAGGATGCTGCGCATCTTCGGCCTGCTGCAGAATGCGGTATTTAACACCGAGCTCATACAATTGCTGAACCGCCCCGGCTCCTTTGGACCTTGCTGCGATCACATTCAGCCGCTTACTTATACCATACTGGAAACCGATCCTGACATCAGTAGCGTTATCAAGACCAAAGAAAGTTTTACTCCCTCCATTGCTCCCACCAATATCACCAAAATTGTGGGTGACCTTAAATTCCAGCACATGTTTGGGGATCGTTTCCACGGTATTGGCATTGATAAGCCTGGGCGAAGAAAATATCCAGAGATAAGATACTTCCTTGGACGGGGCAGGAGCAACTGTACTATCCTGCGAAAAAGAATACTGGGTAATAAACAGACTGAGTAAAAGAATGCTATTTTTCATACTGTAGTTTTCGGTGTTAAATGAACTTTCCTGGTAAAACAGGATTGACCTTAAACTTATATCGTATGAAATACAGGTGTGGTTGCCCAATGAAGGGGTTGATACCGGGGGAAAACGTTGTCCGATGGCCGTTAATACGCAGGCTGTGTCCAGTAGTTCTTTTTCCATTGTCACCCCGGCCCTGGTTCAGTAAGCATTCAGGTTTAAAGAATATAAGAGCCGGGGTCTCCCCACGCTGCACTTATTTCAAATCTGTAAGGCATTATTGCCTGGAAAATACTGCGGATGGGGGAGACCCCGGATCTTAGCGAACTATAGTAGCGAGTGTACTAAACCTGGTCCGGGGTGACAATGGAAAAGGAACTACTGATTCGGTTTGCGTAGAAATCTGGCCATCGACCAGGAAGATCAACCCTACTTCTGCCCATTCCAATTCCGGATGATCTCTTCTGCATGCGCTTTATTCTTTGGACGGAGATAGATTTTATTAATGATCCCCTTTTCATCAATCACAAAAGTGGTGCGGTGCAGCCCCATATACTTCCGGCCATACAATTGCTTTTCACCCCAAACCCCATACTTGTCAATAATCGTATGGTCAGGATCTGCAATAAGCGTAAATGGCAACTGGTATTTTGTCTCAAATTTTTTGTGGGTGTTTACTTCATCCGGGCTAACACCGATCACTGCAAATCCTTCCTGTTTCAATAAAGCGTAATTGTCGCGCAGGTTACAGGCCTGTATGGTACAGGTTGGCGTATCATCCTCCGGATAGAAATACAGCACCACTTTTTGTCCTTTATAACTTAAAAGGGAAATCTTATTCCCGTCCTGATCTTTCCCGGAAAATGCAGGTGCTTTATCACCTTCTTTTAAATTCGTTGCCATCTGTTACTTTTTCTTTTTCTTGCTGACTGGTTTACGGGTAGTCTTCTTCACTGCTCTTTTCGGAGGAGGTGTGTAGGGATATTTTTTAAACCACCAGGTTCTGGTACTGATATTACCAGCTACATCTTCTACCTGTACTTTCAACTGGTGAACGCCATAAGGACAGCGCTCATCAAACACGTATATCCAGTTTCTTCCTTTATCATTGGTGAACCGAAGCCACTGGCCATCCAGTTCTGCACGGAAACTTTTAATGCCGAAATTATCTGTTGGTGTAAAAACGATCCTGCTTGCAGCACTGAGATTAACCGTATCACCTTTTCCTAATTCATTCACATTTGGTGGCACCAGGTCCGCAAAAGCCTGGAAACTGCCAAAATTTCCAAACTCTGCTGAA
>DATAJQ010000034.1:0-27385 GCA_036262095.1 Chitinophagaceae bacterium
AATCCAATAAGCAGCAAAGGGACATTAATAAAATTGTATACTATGAGAAATAGAGAGTACCAATAGAGAACGGATTAGGTTTATTCAACCGGGTATCAGATTTTATTAAGCCCTTTGCTGCTTATTGGAACAGCATTTGGATTTACTATATAAAGAACTACTCAATTCGTGTCATTCATTCGCGCCTATTCGCGGCACTCAATCACAACTTCCTGCTGTTAAACCCCATTCGCACCATTAGCGTTTAACGTATTTCGAAGTTGCCCGTGGCCGTCTCCTCATCCCCTGCAAAAACATGATAAATATATTTTCCTCTTTGCAGGCCGCTCAGCCGCTGGTGATCACCTTCTTTCATTTTGAAATGTTGCACGAGCGTACTGTCCAGATCGAAAACAAAGAATTCGATTTCCTTGTCATCGTTATCCCTGGCCACTACGTGCATGACCCTTTTTATGGCATCCGGGTAAATCTTTACGGCATGGTTATTCCTGGACGACTGGGTTTTTACTTTTGCTGAAGGTTTCTTTTCATCTACAGGATTAACCGGACTTTTTGCAGATACTGCTGCTTGTGAGTGGAATGGATTGATCACAACAAGACAGCATAAAGCAGTAAGAGAAATCAATGTAGATTTTATCTTCATAAGAGTACGGATTGGTGACTAAGTTTGGGGGTATTCTCAATAGAATACCGGGCAACGCAATTGCCTTTTCGCAGGATCGTCTGTGCCGCCCAACCTTAAACCAAAACGGAATACGGTAGAGAAAAATGCATCGTTCTGGTTAGGGTTGCCGCGTTGAAAATTCTGCGGATTCACACTTGTTGAACCGTTGCCATAAGTTCCACGATAATATAAGTCCTTCGCCATTTTTGCTTGTGGAGCAGACAAATATTTATCGAAATAAATAGGGTCGATGTAATAGTCATGGCTCACATCATCAATATAATCGGTGAACAACTGGCGATGCAGTATTTCAAGACCGATATAAGCTTTATCACTCAGGTAATATTTGACGCCCACACCCATGGGAATTTCTTTTTGCAGCAGTTTATAGGGTTTGCTGTCCGGATATTCCTCCATGCCCTGGCCTTCGAGGCGCAGTGGATGAAGTTCCACCCATTGGCCCTTGTATAAAGTTTTAGGATTGTATTTCATTACACCAAAGCCGATCACACCATAAGGGCGCAATTTGCCTTTAAGACCGTCATATTTCTCAAGGAAAAAAGTAGGATAAACTTCTGCAGCAATATAGCCTTCCAGTATAGAAGTTCTAAAGCTCAGGTTTCTTTTCAGCCTGTCCACTTCCGCACCACCTTTATTCGGAGCCTGTGCATCATTTCCTTCCAGGACCCCCTGGTTGATCGCAACACGAAAACCCAGGAACTCAGTAGGATATACACTCAGGTAAAGTCCTTTTGCCAGTTTGGTCAAAGGGAAATCAAGGTCCTTAACAAAACGCCTGCCTTCGCCGGCAGAGCCGCCAAGATCACCCAGGAAGAACATGGGGCCAATGCCAATGCCAAACTCAGCGTGACCAATTTCACCGCCCAGGGATTGTGCATTTGATTGATAGGGTAAAACGCTGCCGACAGCAAATAGCAGCGCAATGAATGCGTGTAGAAGTTTGTTTCTCATAGATTCAGATTTCAGGTTTCTCTATTGGATTATAACTGGGAACAAAATAGAGAAAGAAAAATGTATCTATGAAATGTTAAGAAAGGTTTTTTTTATTGTGTAAATATTAGAGGTTTTCTACTTAGTGAATATACGTTTGTCTCGTCATTTCAATGTGGTCTATACCATCCTCATCATATATATCACTGCTTTGTTCAAAGCCCAATGATTCATAAAATTTCTTAAGGTAAAGCTGCGCCCCTATCCTGATCGGAGAAACTCCGTATAATCCAAACAGCTCATGTATGCTCTTTTCCATTAGTAATCTTCCCAACCCGCTGCCTCTTGCCTTAGGGGATGTTACTACACGGCCGATAGAAGGGGCATCCGCGTAAGATATGCCGGCAGGAACGATCCTGGTATAAGCAGCAAGCAGATTCCCTTTCCATCCCAGCAAGTGATAGCAATGCTGGTCTTTATTGTCCATATCCTGGAACACACAGTTTTGCTCCACCACAAACACTTCAGTTCTGAGGCGGAGCACAGCATACAGTTCGGGAGCGGTCAGCTCTTCAAATTTTTTTAAGGCCCAATTGATCATGTAACCGGAAAAATTAAAAATAAAACAATATCCTGCCTTCATTATCTGCCTGGCGTGGGTACTACTGCCAGGCTTTCATTTCCATCTTCACTTACGGCTTGTACCCCGAAGAAATAATTATCTTTTGAATAAGGCAATTCAATGGATGTATTGCTTGTAAATATTTTCTTTTGCCATACTGCGCTGGTTGTTTCTCTTATCAACACATAATAGCCTTTTACTTTCCCGGTTTTGGGAGCTTTCCAGTTCAGGATCGTATAATTGGTCAGCCTGCGTGTTTCCACTTTTACTTCCTGCGGCATCGATGGCGACTTGGCCAGGTTAGCGAGGTTGGAAAGATTCATGGCTGTATTCTTACGCAGGTATTCAAAGTCCATGAATTCCGGAAGATCTCCATATTGTATGCCATTTTCCATTCTTACATCCTGGTGCTGGTGATAATAGTTCTCGTTCATTTCAGTGATGCGCACGGCAGCGTAGCCGCGGTTCACGTAAGGGGTATGATCGCCGCCACGGAGAAAGCGGTCATTGCGATAGATCATCACCACTTGCAGGTTGTCAACATATCTTTCACCGATCTCTTTTACATAGCGGGCCAGTTGCCGGGCTTTGCCATCATTTTCAAGTCCGAGGTTGCGGATAGTAGAAATAGCACGGCCGGTATCCTGTGTGGAAAATGCTTCGCTGAACACACGTACCTGCGTGTTGTTGATGATATTGGTCTCACTGCTGTTATTGCTGCCCATAATATCATTGTTCAGGACTGCTTCAATATTCCAGTTTTCCTTTTTTGCTTTCTCTGCCATAAAATTGGCTCCCAGCAGGCCTTGCTCTTCACCACTCACGGCAATGAAAATGACCGTGGCCGGGAAAGACTGGCTACTCATGATACGTGCACATTCGAGCACAGCAGCCACGCCGCTGCCATCATCATTGGCGCCAGGAGCATCACCGGTGCGGTCCATCACACTGCTGCGCATATTGTCGAGATGACCACTGATCAGAAAAATGCGATTATCTGAAGGATCACTGCCTTTCAGCGTAGCTACCACATTGCCCAGCAGAATGGGCTTATCCACACGCCGGCCATCGGTCGGAATGGTTACGGTATCAATAAAAGCCGTTAACCGACCATTGGATTGTTTAGCAAACTCATTGAATTTGCCAAGCACCCAGTTGCGCGCTGCCCCAATCCCTCTTTTGGGATCGGTTTGCGTGCTTAATGTATTACGGGTGCCCATGCTTACCATTTGCCTGATATAGAAAGAAAGGGAGTCCTTTGATACCTGGCCCACCATTTTTTCAATTTGCGGATCACGGTGAACGATGGTTTGTGCGTTTAAAAATGCAACAGAAAACAGAAGGGCGAATAACAGAATAATCTTTCTCATAAACAGTGGTTGAACTTTAAAATTAGGATATTCGCGCTATTGTTGTATCAAATAATCAACCTATTGAGTGATCAGCAGGGAAAAAGATGTAAAGAATGGAAAATGCAGAGCATATACTTGAAGTAAACCAGTTGTCTGTCCGAAAAGGATCTTTGCAGGTGCTGGAAAGCATTTCTTTCTCGCTGAAGCAGGGTGATCATCTTGCGATAACCGGAACAGCAGGCAGCGGCAAGACCTCCCTGGCGCTGGCACTGGCAGGAAGGATCTTTTTTTCAGGCCAGCTACAATATGCCGGCAAGCTGAATGAACGCATTGTGTGGGTGGAGCAGGAGCATCATTTTAAAAATCTCTCCAATACCAGCAATTTCTATTACCAGCAGCGCTTCAACTCAATGGATTCAGAAGATGCGATAACCGTAGCAGCATATCTGGGAGGAAAGCATGTTGCAGAAATGGAACTGCTTCGTCCGTTTGATCTTGGCCGCTTGCTGGATGAACCCCTGATCCAGCTTTCCAATGGCGAAAATAAAAAAGTACAGATCGCAAAAGCATTGCTGGCTTTTCCCAAGGTGCTGGTGCTTGATCAGCCTTTTGTTGGATTGGATGTGAATGCAAGAACTTTTCTTCATCAGCGGATCAATGAACTGGCAGATAAAGGCATACTGATCATACTGGCAACACATCCTTCGGAGATACCATCCTGCATCACGAAAGTGATCTCACTGGAGAAAAGCCAGCCGGCTGTTTTTAGGGAAAGAAAAGCCTTCGATGAGCAGATGCCGTCAGCAGCAAAAAGGCAAGAACTGAATGAAGTATTATTGAAGCGGGTGTTGAATATTGCTCCGGGCGGGCAGTTCAATGCTGTTATTCAAATGAAAAATGTGAATGTGAGTTATGGCGATAAGAAAATACTGCAGCAGGTAAACTGGGAAGTGAAGGAAGGAGAGAGATGGCTATTGTCTGGCCCGAATGGTGCGGGCAAATCCACTTTATTAAGCCTTATCACGGCCGATAACCCGCAGGCTTATGCCAATGAAATTTATTTGTTTGACCGGAAAAGGGGCAGTGGTGAAAGCATCTGGGATATCAAAAAAAGGATCGGTTATCTTTCTCCTGAATTGATATTGTTTTTTGACAGCAGCAATAGTGTTTTTGAAGCAGTAGCTTCAGGTTTGTTTGATACGATCGGGCTTTTCAGGCAGGTAACTGATGAGCAGATGCAGCGGGTGTATGACTGGCTGGAATTGTTAGGCATAAGATCGCTGGCGAGAAAAAGATTGAATGAGGTATCGGCTGGAGAGCAGCGAAGGGCGTTGCTGGCAAGGGCATTGATAAAAAATCCGCCGTTGTTGATATTGGACGAACCATGTCAGGGTTTGGATGATGAAACGGAGGATGGCTTACTGGATTTGATCAATGCGGTGTGTGTGGCGGGAAATAAGACGTTAATATATGTGACACATTATGCGAATAAAAGACCAGAATGCGTAAATAGGATAATAAGATTAGAAAGCGGTTGTGTGATACAAAGTGGCATCTTAGAAAATTGATCTTTGAATTATTCTTATTGGTATAAAATGTTTTTTTCTTCAGGAAAAAACATTTTATACCGGTGTTTTTAGGAATGGATTTAATTGGATAGCGGATGGTCAGAACAAAGAAGTATTATGAAAAAGAGGGGCAGGTATTTTTTTGAATGGTCTAAGTGCCTGAGAGTTTTCTCCTTTATATGCAGTGAAGCTGGACTTTAATGATCAGATCTCAATACCCATACTTATCCTTCCACAACGACTTCAAAAACTTTCTCAACTCCTCTTCTCTTGCATTCCTGCCCGGTTCATAAAATTTCTTTCCCGCTATCTCTTTCGGCAAATATTCCTGTGGTGAAAAATTATTTGCATAGCTATGTGAATACTCATAATTCTTTCCGTACCCAAGATTCTTCATCAGCCTGGTTGGCGCATTGCGGATATGCAAAGGCACCGGCAGATCACCATACTGCTGCACTGCTGCCAATGCATTGGCAATCGCTTCATACGAAGCATTGCTCTTGGGGGAAGATGCGAGATAGACAGCGCATTGGGATAGGATGATCCTTGCTTCAGGATTGCCGATCTTGTTGACAGCTTCAAATGTTGCATTAGCTATCACAAGGGCCGTAGGGTTCGCATTGCCGATATCCTCGCTGGCGAGTATCACCATTCTCCTGGCAATGAATTTTACATCTTCACCGCCTTCGATCATTCTTGCCAGCCAGTATACTGCTGCGTTCGGATCGCTGCCGCGCATGGATTTAATAAAAGCTGAGATGATATCATAATGCTGTTCACCGCTCTTATCGTATAAAGCAATTTTTTTCTGGGCAATGTCCATCACTTTCTCATCAGTGATCACCACATGGTTATCTGATTTTTCCGGAACAATGGAATCCGCTACCAGTTCAAGCAGGTTCAGCAATTTTCTTGCATCTCCTCCTGAAATGTTCAGCAACGCTGCTGTTTCTTTCAGTTCGATATTTTTTTGTTTCAGCCATTCATCTTTTTCAATAGCTGTTTCCAATAGCTGAACAAGATCTTTCTCATCCAATGCCTTTAGCACGTATACCTGGCTACGGCTGAGCAAGGCGCTGTTCACTTCAAAAGAAGGGTTTTCCGTGGTAGCACCTATCAATGTTACCACCCCTTTTTCTACTGCGCCCAGCAATGCATCCTGCTGGCCTTTATTGAAACGGTGTATTTCGTCAATAAATAAAATAGCGCTTGCCTTTGTTTGTGCTTCTGCGATCACTTCCCTCACTTCTTTCACCCCGGAACTGATCGCGCTCAATGTATAGAAAGGCACTTTCAATGTATTGGCAATAATATTTGCGATCGTTGTTTTCCCTGTACCCGGCGGACCCCAAAGGATCATTGATGGGATCCGGCCATTTTCTATGGCCTTCCGCAAAATGCTGCCTTTGCCGGTCAAATGTTGCTGACCGGCAAGCTCATCGAGAGTGGTAGGACGTATTCTTTCTGCTAATGGAATCATTTCTGAGTCAAGGGTCTTAAGTCGGGAGCCGGGAGTTGCCCAAGTATTAGCCTAAGCCTCCACCCGAACCCGGTCTGCCAATAATTTTAGCAAATTTCGGGATTTTTTGGTAGTTAAGGGAAGAATAAAGAAATCAATCTATAAGATGACTGCCCGACTACTTTTACTGAACATGTGCCTTTATAAAGGCAGCAATCTTATCAAATGAGTCCTGCAGGTCTGCACCGACCCATCCATGACCCTGGGTCGGATAAAAAACGTATTGGTTTGGTACATTAGCTGCCTGCAGCAGGTTTTGCAATAATTGTGATTGAGAAGGAGGTACCACTGTATCGGCTCCGCCTTGAAGGAATATGGTTGGAGGTGAAGAGGGGGTTATATAATTGGAAGGACTGCTGCTTTCATAAATGGCGGGAACAGTGGCCGGTGTGCCTCCGGTTAGTTTCAGCAAAATTGACGCAGTATACTGGCTTGAATTATACAAAGAAACAAGCTCTACTGGCCCAAAAAAGGAAACAAGGGCTTTGGGTTTCACTGGCGTGCTGTACTTATTCCCCTGCAATAAGGCAAGGTGGCCGCCGGCGCTTGCACCCAGTAAAACGAATTTATCAGAGATATGATATTCATTCCGCCGGGAATAAATGAAATTGAAAGCTGACTTGATATCCTCTTCCTGGGTTGGGAACCGGTTGGTATTGTTCAGGTATAAACGATAGTTGAGATTGAAGATAGCATAACCCGGTAATCTTCTTTGCAGCTCGGGCACAAATGAATTGAAGTCACTCTTATCTCCTTCCAACCAGGCTCCGCCATGTATCAGGATGATCACTTTGGTGGTATCAGGGCCACGGAAAGGAAGATAAACATCCATTTTTTGCAAAGGATCACCACCATACGATACGTCCTGGGCAGTGGTGGCGGGGTATTCAGCAGGCGGCGCTTGTCCTTTATCTTTCCCACAGGCGGAAAGGACCAGCAACAGAAACCCGAAAAAGTATTTATTCATAAGCGATTTGCCAGTTAATAATTGGCAAGCAACGGTTTTACAGTTTTAACAGGGCATTTCCTGAAAATTGAACAATATTACCAATACGGGCCTGAATCGTCAAATCAACCTGCCCAACAATTGCCAGATGGCAGGGTTTTTAGTATTTTGACTTTTAATAGATAATGAGATTCAGATATATACGATATAAATGGCTGTTGCTGCTTTTCTTAATGACAGCAGGGTATACCAGTGCCCAAACTATTTCAGCAGAGCAGAGCTATGCCGCCAATTCACCAGGGGTGGGAATGGTGCAGACCGTTTTCTCAGGTACGGTGTACGTGAGTAAAGTGGAGATGAATGAAGCCCGTTTCAACCGGCTGGTTGATTCGGTAAAACGGCTGGACACCTCAGGCACGATGTTTACCCCCGAAGAAAAACTCGACATCGTGGTGAAAGCTTTGTACAATAACCCTTTCCGTTTCTTTACCCGTACTACAGAATATTTCCGGCAGCAACACCGCATCTTTTCATCCGGCACTGGCTTTTTTATTACAGGGGATGGATACTTCATTACCAATTGCCATATCATCGATAGGGATAATGCCTATATCCGCCGCCAGTTCATCCTTTCCACTTTTAAGGATGTAACGGATGCCAATATCCTTTCTCTTGAACGGTCATGGGCGATGACATTGTCTGATGAGCAGCGAAGCCTGCTTAACGATGCATACAGCGTTATTTATTCCCAGGTATCATCCATGATCATTTTTGATCTGAAAAAAGAAATCTTTGTTCAGTTCAGGATAGATAGCGATAAAGGTGATTTTGTGACCAGGCGTTTACCGGCATCTGTTATCATCCGCGGTAAAGCCATGCCTGGTAAAGATGTGGCCGTGTTGAAAATAGATAGTGTGAAGCAGATGCCGACCCTGCCGGTAAGTACCGATCCGATGGTAAGGATCGGTAGCCAGGTGCTGGTGTTTGGTTATCCTGAGCCGGTCACTTCCAACGCATTTTTAGCAAAAGAAACCAATATAGAACCATCATTGACGGCAGGAGTGGTGAGTGCGATCAAGCGTTCCATTGGCGGATGGCCGGTTATACAAATGGATGCCATTATTACGCATGGCAGCAGCGGGAGCCCTGTGTGCGATAGCAGAGGAGAAGTGATAGGTCTTGCTACATTTGGCAGCCTGGAACAAAAGACCGGCAGCCTGGCCGCCGGATTTAATTTTGCTATCCCTGTTTCGGTAGTGAAAGAATTTTTGGATTCTGCTATGATCCATCCTGAAATGAGCCGCGCTTCGATTGTTTACAATGAAGCTATCGGTCTTTTCTTTGAAGGCTACTATTTCCGTGCAAAACGGATGTTTGAATCTGCTGCAAAGCTCAATCCTTCTTATCCTTTGCTTACTTATTATATAGAAGAAAGCAACCGGAAGATAAGAGCGGGAGAAGATAAAGAAAGCTTTTCCCAGCAACTGATCTTCCGCATTCTTGCTGTTTTGATGATTCTGGGTGGGATATACGTCTATTATCGTTGGCAACAACAACGCCATAAGAGGAACTTCTCCAGGTAAATGACCCGTATCATCATCAGGCAATACGTTGCAGCAATGTAAGCCTGCGGTAAATGCTTTCTTCAATCTGTATCAGTTCATCATGATGCCCTCTTTCCACGATGCAGCCATCCTGCATAACGATAATCTCATCAGCTTCTTTAATAGTGCTGAGGCGATGAGCGATCACAAGAGTGGTGCGGCCTTCCATCAGCTTATTGAGTGCATCCTGTACAGATTTTTCCGCTTCAGTATCCAATGCAGAAGTGGCTTCATCCAATATCAGTATCGCCGGGTTTTTAAAAACAGCTCTTGCAATACTCAGGCGTTGACGCTGCCCGCCTGAAAGGCGTATGCCCCGGTCGCCAATATTGGTTTGATAGCCGTTTTCTGTTTGCATGATAAATTCATGTGCATTGGCAATTTTAGCTGCCTGTATCACTTCTTCTTCTGTAGCATCCGGCCGGCCCAAAGCGATATTATTGAAAATAGTATCATTGAAAAGAATGATCTCCTGTGTTACAAAGCTCATCTGGCTCCGCAACGATTCCATGGTGTAATCTTTTACACTCTTTCCATCGATCAGCACTTCTCCTGAAGTGGCTTCATAAAAGCGGGGAATAAGATCGGCGATAGTTGACTTGCCCACACCGGAAGGACCTACCAATGCGATGGTCTTTCCTTTTTCAATAGTGAGATTGATATTCTTTAATACGGGCTTTTCATTGTATTGAAACGATACATCCATCAGTTCGATCCTTTCATTAAAGCTATCCAGCTGCAAGGCACCGGGCTTATCGGCGATCTCAACCGGTTTTTCCAGTATTTCCAGGATGCGCTCGCCGGCGGCCTGTCCTATCTGTATATTGGATAATGCCACTACAATGGCTTTTGCCGGCCTGATCACTTGTGAGAAGATAGCGATAAAAGCGATAAAGGCACCTGCTTCCAGTCCTCCGTCTTTGCTTAATACCAATCCGCCTCCATACACCAATATACAAGCGACTACAATAACACCTGCTGCTTCAGAAAAAGCAGGGGCCAGTTCTCTTTTATTGAAACTGGCCAGGCTTGCTTTACGGTAAAAATCATTCTCACGGCTGAATCTCTTCAACACAAAACCTGTAGCATTAAAAGCGCGGATAATGCGCATGCCAAGCAATGTTTCATCAATGATCGTAAGCAATCTGCCCATAGAAGCCTGCACATCTTTAGCTTCTTTCCGGAGTTTTCGGGTTACTGCTGCAATAGCAACTGCAGAGATGGGGATGACCAGTAAAGTGAATAGGGTCAGTTTGGCGGAGATCGCAAACAAGGCGATGAAATATCCGATCATTACATAAGGCTCTTTGAATAAAACTTCCAGTGAACTGGCAGCTGCTCCTTCGATACCATACACATCACTATTGAGGCGCGAGATAAGATCGCCTTTATGCTCCTTGGTAAAATAACCCAGCTGCAGCCGGTTGATCTTGTCAAAAAGAGCTTCCCTTAATCTTTTTACCAGCAGGGTGCGTGTATTGATCAAACAACGTTGCGCAAGGTAACGGAATAGATTGGTCAGCACTACTGCAGCTACGATCATGCCAGCCATAAAGTAAAGTGCATAGGCCGGGTTATGTGTTTTAAAATTATAGACGAGATGGTAAAAATAATCTTTGAAATAGCTTGCGGAGAGGCTGAACTCAGGCGCAGTTGCATATTTAGCATTATCAGCAGCGCTACCGGGGTCAAAGAGAAAATTAAGCAAAGGGATGATGAGCGCGAATTGAAACACGCTAAAGAACACGCCTATCAACGTAAAGCTAAAAAAAGGAACAACAAATTTATGATAGGGTTTAATATAACTCAGCAAACGCCGATAGACCTTCATGGTACGGTTTTAAAAATTAATAAAGCGAACGATATACATTTAAATAAGCTTTAGCGGCTTTGGTCCAGCAGAATAATTCGCTTCGCTGGCGGATCATCGGTTCCATACGTGCTGCGGCGTATTGCTTCATGCCCTGGCGGAAAACATTTTGCATATGCAGCGCACTGAAATCACGGAAATAAAAAGCGGCGGAACTGCCGATCTCGGGCAAAGCAGTTTTGTTGGATAGAAAAACCGGTTTGCCTGCAGACATGGCTTCCGTAACAGGCAATCCAAAGCCTTCAGCAATGGAAGGCAAAGCAAATGCGTAGCAGTTCTGATAATACCATGATTTCTCCGGTTCGGATATGTTGCCTAACACCCGCAGGCTATCTTCCACCCGCATATCCCTGGCTGATTGTTGAATGAAATCGAGATAACTGGGATCATCCAATCTTCCTGCTATAAGCAATTCCAGATCCTGCTCCTGTTGCAGCAAAGGAAGCAGAACATGAAAATTTTTTTTTCGGCACATTACCCCTAATGAAAACAGGAATGGCCTTTCTGGTTTATAAGAATAGCTGTACAGTTCAGGGCTTTTGAGCTCATTGGTGCCATTATAGATCACGTATACAGGTTTGGTACCCGTATCGCAATATCTTAATACATCCTGCCGGCAAAAATCCGATATGCATACAATAGCATCGGAGCGGTCGATATTCTTTTGCAGATGATGCAGGTAGCTAGCTTTCTTAAGCTCTTCCTTCTTCTCGTATATGAAATTAAGATCATGAATAGTGAGCACTACCTTAATGCGCCGGTTACGTTTTGGCACATAGGCTGAACTCTGGTATGTACAGTGCCAGATATCAAAGCCTTTTAATGGAGGCATATAAAACTTTTGCAGCGAATGCTGCCTGATGTACTGGGTGGCATCACCAAACTTTCCATGTATCTGTTGGGGAACAAAGAAGTTGATCTCTTCTCTGCGGGGATCGGCTTGTGTCCGTAAATGCAGACCCAGGTTAAGACTGTAATGATAAAGGCCGGTATTGAAATACTTCATTCTTTCACAATCGAACACAATTCGCTGCAACATACAAGATAGTTGGAGATGAATAAAATTAGTGGAGTCCGGTTGCAAGCATGATATGAACTCCTTGCAAAATCCATACCGTATCATAAGTACAGATCAGCCAATTCCAGAGCCTGACACCGGGTTCACATGTACCGTTGCTTCGTCACCATAAATTTTTTTTATAGTCATAAAGATTTTAAAAAATGGTTTGTTAAAAAGAAAGTGGCAGGAAATATGATGAGTTTTGCTGCCACTTGATTGAATCAAATTTTTTATGAACGAAGTAATTCTTGATTGCGATTTAATGCGGTTTCCCAATTCCGGATTATATTATTATTGTTTGAACCTGGGCAATCATGTCCAGGACCATGTGGCCGGAAACACTGATATAAAGATCAGGCATTATATACCACGCTCTGAAATAAATACTTTTAAGTACAGGATCAACAATATTGTAGAGCGATCATTTCACCGGTATTATAAACCTTTCCTGAGCCAATGCAGGATATGGCATGCCCCTTTTCAGTCAGGACGCATTATTCCCGACAGGAAAAGATACCGGCATATCAAGGTCCTTTTAACGATACATGACCTCAACTCACTGCATGAAGGCAAGCCGCTGAAAGAGCAACAGAAGAGTATTGCACATACGCAGTCGCTGATAGACAGAAGTGATGCTATTGTGTGCGTGTCTGAATTTTGCAGGAATGATGTGTTGAAAAATTGCAATGTAGGCAACAGGCCTGTATATGTTATCCATAATGGAACACAGCGCGTGCTTGATCCCCGCCCACCGCTTTCTTCCTGCCGTCCCAACGGGCCTTTTATGTTTGGCATGGGATATGTGAATCGGAAAAAAAATTACCATGTGTTACTTTCATTGGTAAAAGACAGCGAGATGGACCTTGTGATTGCCGGTCGATTGGATGAGACCGACTATGTTGAATCTATCCGTAGGGGAGCTATCGCTATGGGTATTGATCATCGTGTGCATTTACCTGGCCCGATATCTGAAGAAGAGAAAGCATGGTACCTCCGGAATTGTACCGCTTTTGTGCATCCTTCCCTGGCTGAAGGTTTTGGGTTTCCGGTAGTAGAAGCTATGCAATTCGGGAAACCTTTATTTCTTTCCGACCGAACATCATTACCAGAGATCGGTGGTGATCTTGCTTTTTATTTTTCATCATTTGAAAGGGAGTATATGCGAAAGATTTTTCATGAAGGTATGCAACGATATAAGCGGGAGAATATGTCAGGCGCTTTGATCGACAGAAGTAAATTGTTTGATTGGCAAAAGAATACAAAAAAATATCTTGAAGTGTACCAAACCCTATTGTAATTATATGTGGAATGAAACTACAACACCCGTAGAAACACGCGAATGGAATACCTCCCTCATATTCGATGCAGGAAGACGCAGGTCTGAACTTTGCAAAGCAAAAGATTGGCAAACCGATTGGTATAAACGCTGGGCTTCGGAAATACATGAAGTTCCCCGGTTTCACCGAAAGCAATGGGAATACACTTATATACTTCAATCACTTTGGGAAAGAGGCTGTATCGCTAAAGGTCGTAAAGGTTTAGTATTTGCCGTAGGCTCAGAGCCTCTGCCCTCTGTGATGGCCAATTATGGTTGTGATATTACTGCTACCGATATTTTCCCTGAAGAAGGAAAAGAGAAGGGGTGGGAGAATGGCGATCAGCTTTGTTTCGGACTTGAATCGCTTAACAAAAGAGGCATCACCGATGATAATACTTTGCGTGAGCATGTTCAATACCGCCCCGTTGATATGAACAATATTCCTTCCAGTTTAAGAGAGTTTGATTTTACCTGGTCCAGTTGCTCCTTTGAGCACCTGGGAAGCATTGAAAGAGGATTGGATTTTCTTTTCAACCAGATGAACACCCTAAAGCCAGGCGGATGGGCTGTGCATACCACCGAGTTCAATATTTCTTCCAATGAAAAAACACTGGACACTGGCAATACAGTGATCTTCCGTATGCGCGACCTGGAAAAATTGGCTGAGCAACTCCGTGCAGAAGGACATTTTGTGGAAGAGCTCGATTATTCCCTGGGTGGCCTTCCTGAAGATTTTATGGTGGATGTATATCCATACAAACAGGATGTTCACCTGAAACTCCAGTTGAACGAATACGTGGTTACTTCTATCGGACTTATTATTCGAAAGAAGAAAGACCGGAAAATGTTTGGATTATTTTAGATCGAGCCTGATCTGAAGTTCCTCAAACTGTTTCTCATCAATCGTTGCAGGTGCATCCAGCATTACATCGCGGCCACTATTATTTTTAGGGAAAGCGATGAAATCGCGGATGCTTTCGCTGCCACCGAGAATGGCGCAAAGGCGATCGAAGCCAAAAGCAATACCTCCGTGTGGAGGAGCACCGTATTCAAATGCTCCCAGCAGGAAGCCGAACTTATGCAGTTGTTCTTCTTTGTCCATCCCCAATGCTTCGAACATTTTTTCCTGCAGCTCGCGTTGATAAATGCGGATAGAACCACCACCGATCTCGTTACCATTTAATACCATATCATAAGCATTGGCTTTGATATTGGCGTAAGGATGTTTGAGATATTCTGCTGCATTGCTGATCACCGGGTTGTTGGAGATCATTGTTTCAATATCGGAAGGCTTGGGTGAAGTGAATGGATGGTGACGGGCTACCCAGCGGTTTCCTTCTTCATCATATTCAAACAAGGGGAAGTCGAGTACCCACAACAATTTAAACTCGTTATCTTTGCGCAAGCCGAGGCGTTTACCCATTTCCAGGCGCAATTCACTGATGGCTTTACGGGTCCGCTCTTCATTGCCGGCCAGTATCAGCACGAGGTCGCCAGATTGAGCACCGGCAGCATCAGCGATCGCTTTCAACCTTTCTTCGGAATAAAATTTATCGACACTGCTTTTGTAAGTGCCATCAGTATTGACTTTAACGAATACCAGACCCTTCATGCCGATCTGCGGGCGCTTCACCCATTCAGTCAGCTCATCTGTTTGCTTGCGGCTGTATTCACTGCAGCCGGGTACTGCAATGGCCAGTACCGTTTCTGCTTCATCAAACACTTTAAAGTCTGCGCCATTGATCAGTGCAGTATTGTCCTGTTTATTTATATAAACGGAAGATGGTTTTTTCAGGTTAAGCAACGACATGCCAAAACGGATATCAGGCTTGTCATTACCATATTGCCACATAGCATCTTCCCAGCTCATTCGCTGCACTGCTTCAGTGTAGTCAATCCCTTTTACTTCTTTGAAAATGGATTTGACCATGCCTTCAAACATCGCAAGGATATCTTCCTGTTCTACAAAAGCCATTTCACAATCGATCTGCGTGAATTCTGGTTGACGGTCGGCACGGAGATCTTCATCTCTGAAGCATTTAACGATCTGGTAATACCTGTCGTATCCGCTTACCATCAATAGCTGCTTGAATGTTTGCGGCGATTGGGGCAGTGCATAAAACTGACCTGGGTTCATGCGGGAAGGCACTACAAAGTCGCGGGCACCTTCAGGTGTGGATTTGATGAGGAAGGGTGTTTCGATATCCATGAAACCCTTGCTATGCAGATAATTTCTTGCAGCGCGGTTCACGGAATAACGCAGTTCCAGGTTTTTCTTGACCGCATTCCTGCGCAGGTCAAGAAAGCGGTACTTCATACGCAGGTCGTCGCCGCCATCCGTTTCATCCTGGATGGTGAAAGGAGGGACGGCCGATTTATTCAATATTTTGAAAGAGGTAATAATGATCTCGATATCACCGGTAGGCAATTGGGGGTTTTTATTAGTCCTTTCCTGCACGGTGCCGGTTGCCTGCATCACGAATTCCCTTCCCAAAGGGGTTTCTTCCAGTTGTTTATTCAGCTCTTCGCCAAATAAAAGCTGTGTAACACCGTACCGGTCGCGGAGGTCAACAAAAGTGATAGCCCCGAACTTACGGACGGTTTGTACCCAGCCGGCCAGGGTTACTTGTTTGGAAATATCGCTGATTCTTAATTCGCCACAGGTGTTCGTTCTGTACATAATATATATGGTATAACGCTTAGAAGTTGAAAACGCCCGGTCCCGGGCTTTTAATGGGCGCAAAGATAAGAAAGACAGGCGTTTTGACCGGAGGCGTTTCAAATTTGGCTTCTGAAGCCCGGATGGTCAACAAAATCACGGATATTAAGTGCCTTTAACAATCTTGACGGGGAAACGCCGTTATCTATAAGTAAACCAGGCAGATGCCCAGCTCCACTTTACCAGTTGGCTTGTCTGTATCGTAGATTTACGGATGTGGAAATACTGCGGGACGCTTGCATATAACACGTTCGTGGATTACATTTATGAATCAACCGTACGCTATTATGCAATCACTCCTGCGAAGGCTGAATAAGTTATTTGCGCGTGTACCACCAAGAGTATCAGCCACACCGGCTGAGGAAGCGGAGGTTGATGAAGCTACATTCAATCATTATTCGTTTGTTATCGGCAGCGTTTTCTCTTACTTCAATGATCTTTCACCTGAATCAAAAAAGAAATTCGTTCAAAGGGTATATCAGTTCAGGTCGCAAAAGCGATTTCATTATATCGGACTGGAGAATAATGAAGACACAGCTGTGCTGGTCAGCTCTTCTGCCATACAGGTAACGTTCGGCTTAAAGAATTATCATCTTTCCTATTTCAAGGATATCTACATACTCGCAGATGCTTATCACATGGACAATGATGATGAATTGTATATAGGGCATGTTGCACCGGATGGGATTTATCTATCCTGGAAGCATTTCCTGTATGGATATTCCTATAAAAGCAAGAATGATAATATCAATGTGGCTGTGCATGAAATGGCGCATGCTTTATTACACAATAATTTCTTTGCTCAGTACGGGGCCGATCTTCATTTCCGGCTCAATTACGAAAAATTCTCTACGAGTACCGGGCAGATACTGGCCGACGTGATCACCCGTCGCCGCAGTTATCTGCGTAGTTATGCATTCAGTAATATGCACGAATTCTGGGCAGTAAGCGTAGAGGCTTTTTTTGAAAATCCCTCTGGCTTGAAACAGAATATGCCTGACCTGTATGATGCCTTGTGCAGGGTGCTTAACCAGGATCCGGGAACAAAGGAAAAATTGCTTAATTAGCACGGCTGAGTATCTTCTCAAACCTTCTAACATCAGCATCTTTCGCTATTGGCAGATCATACAAAAGATAATCGGTCAACTGCTTTGCAAAGAAAGGAGCTAAAGAACACCCTTTAGTGCCCATGCCATTTAATATTCCGATAGAAGAATGCAACGGATGCAAACCTGCAAATGGCCTTCGCTCCAGGGTGGCTGGCCGTAGCCCTGAACGGTGGGCAACAATTTTGAAAGGAATTTTCAACCATTCTTTCAATACCTTTTCTGTGTTCTCACGGAATGCAGCAGTTGGTCCCTGGTCATCAAAATCCCACACATAACTGGCACCGATCCAGAAAAGATCTTTTTCCGGAAGGGGCACCAGCATCATGGATTTTTTATAAATATTATGTTCAGGCAGGCCGGGTATTTCAGCAATCAGTGCTTCACCTTTATTGGGCGCAAAGGGCAATTGTTTGAAATAAGGGTTGTCGAAACTGGCCGGTCCATCACAGAAAATGATCTTGCCGGCAGTGATATCCTTATATTGAATATGGTCAGATGATACTTTTAATGCAGTGATATCAAAATTTTCTTCCCGCAAAAAGCCAGCAGCATTCAGCACTTTACGCCATGCAGGCAACAGGCTTTCGAGATGTGCCGTATACACAGGCCTTATTTCACCACAACCAAATTCATACTTAAAAAAAGTATTGAAATGGTTTTGCTCTGGATATGCATGAACATATTGGTCTCCTGTCTCGATCTTTTGTAAAAAGCTTTCCCGCATAAAAGGATTGGGAAAGAAATCAATAATATTCTTTTGGGAAATGGCATTGATGGACAATTCAGTTCCGATCTCTGTGTATGCCTGCCAGGCATACGGTAATACTTCTTCCACTTTCCAGACTGTAACGAGGCGGCGACCGGTAACAGGATTGATAATACCTGCTGCAATGCGGGAAGGGCTGTCAGCGTAAGCATCATCTATTACTATCACCGACTTTCCTTCTTTCTGCAAATAGTAAGAAAGAAAAGTGCCACATATGCCCTGCCCAATAATCAGGAAATCCGTTGTCATTGAACAAAAATACCCAACAAATAAAACAAAATCTATTTTAGCCCACCCTTCCCGCCTTACCGGTAAATTTTTACCGGTAAGGCGGGAAGGACGGGAAGGGATATTTTAGTGAGAATTACTCCGATCTATTTTTTTCTGGCGTAATACGCACCGTTTGCGTACAGTCTTTTGCCTTTAATTTTCACAACTGTTTTCCCCGGTTCAGAATATGGTTCATACAATGTGATCTTGTGAATATTGTTTCCTATTGTTGCAGGTATGCTGCCAGGATAGGTAAATGAGCGGTAGCCATCCAGGTAGAAGACCAGTGTATCGTTCTTCTGGAAATCCTGTGCAAAGAAGTAAAGCGTATTGCCAAAATGGGGTTTGGGCTTGGCCCGTGGCAATTGAATAGACCTGATATTTACCTGCTCTCCATAACGGTTCCAGAAATTGAAAGAAGAAATGGAGGTGAACCGGCTGATTGAATCATTTGACATACTGTTTATGTATGGGTCATTGCTTGGGAAAGATTTGAGTAGCAGCCGTCCCCGTTCCAACTTCCATTTACCATCGGTATAATAAAACAGGTTGCGTGTAGTATTATCCGTGCCGATCTCAACGGTTTTGCCTCCGGGGTATATCCATTCAAATGTGCTGTCGGCTTTTAACAGCAATTGCGCACCGGTATTTTTATCGGCGTGATAAATACCGGTAACCTGGCTGGTGGTTTTGCAGGAAAATAAGGCCAATAAGCAGAGTCCGGTGATCAGGCGGCAGATCATCATAAAATGAAGATAAGCCATTCGCATAAAACGAATGGCTTATCCTGTATTCTTTTCCGGTACAATTTATTGAACAGTGATGCGGATGCCTTCACTGTGTGCGCTGAACTCAGGAGCGTACATGGATTGAATGTTGCTGATACCATTGCTGAAATTACCTGAGTGGGTAACGAACAATGAATATTCAAACACATAAGTGCCTTTGCGCAGTTTATCAAAGAAGAAATGTGTGGCAGCATCCCGGGTGCTTTCATAATAACCCAGGCCGTCTTGCCATTTATAACTGCTCAACACGTTCACAGGCTCCAGGGCAGAAGCGCGCATATCCTTCAGGTGCATGTACTCCATGTCCCTGTCGGCACGAAGTTCAATACGGACGCGGATCTTATCGCCGGTTTTCAGCTTATCGCCATCTTTTACCGGCGTTAATACAGGCCCTCTGTCTGAATTCGTTTCTACAAACAGTTTCTTTTGCAGTTGCAGTGGGGTAGCAGCGCCGGTGATCTTATCCAGGTCTTCAAAATATTGCCAGTACACGCCTCCCCAGGTGACGCCGGTATTATTGCCGGCAGATGAAACTGTAACAGCTATATTACCCATTTCCGGTTTAATGTCTGCCGGCTGGAATGTTTTACTGAAATAACCGATTCCAGCTTCCTGCTGGCTATCGGTAGATCGTACGATTGTACCGCCCAGTTGAATGCTTACCTGGGGCTCCTGAGTCAACCAGTTGCTTCCCTGCAGCAGTAACGCATAACATGCTTCTGCTGTAGCTTTGGTTGATTCCCAGCTATTGGTCTGTTTGTTTTTCAATAGCCAGGTGCGGAGATCATCCACTGTTTTTGTGTCTTTGCTTATTTCGCTGAATGCTTCGATCAGCAAAGATTGCCGCTCAATGGGTGCTTCATACCACCACCAGCCACGGTTGGCATCTTTCCAGTACATGCCCAATTCTTCATTGTTGATGGATGTTTCTTTCAGTGATTTAAGGATCGCTGCAGGTGTTTTTATATCTCCCATACGGTGCAGTGCCAATGCGGTCATACCCTGCATGTATTTGTTCCGGTTGGTCCAGCCCTGAGGCAACCGGCTTTTGAAATAAGTATATGCTTTTTGCGATTCTGCCAGAACCTTATAATCCGGGAAGAAACTGCGCATATAGAAATACTGGATCACGCTGTAGTCGGGAACGTATTTAGCGAGATCGGTTTTGTATTTCACGAGGTTATCATAATCCTCTTTGATCTTCCTGTCGAGATAAGGAATGGCAGTGTTCAGCACCTGTTTCAGTTTTGTCTCTTGCCCTGCAGCGATTCCTTTCAGTTTTATCAGGTGACCAATACCTGTAACAATATACTGGGTCATATAACGATCGTCAGGGCCGCCTTTGAACCAAACAAAACCACCATTGCTGCTTTGCAATTGCTTCATTTTTTCATAGGCACTATTAAGCTCGCCACTCATGCGCAGCATATCAAAGAGTAAAGCAATATTCTGTTTTTGCTGTGCTTCTGTTTTTGCAGCCAGCACCCAGGGTGTTTCCTCCAGTAAAATTGATTTTAATTCAGGATTTTTCTGAAGATTGCTGAGCAGGGCCACAGTGTCACTTTTCTTCCATTGTTCAAACACCTGGCGTATGCGCGGTGCAGAATTAGCAATGAAAGAAGCCAGGGAGTTGGCATAATAGCGGTTCCAGGTTTGCTCTGCACAATCATAAGGGTATTCCATCAGGTAGGGCAATGCCTGTACTGCATACCAGGCCGGATTGGAAGTATATTCCACTGTAAGGGAATGTTGCTTTAATGATGTGCTGCCGGCGGACTGTTTCAGTTTGTCAAAAGAAAAATTCTTTGTACCATTTCCACGCATGGGCAGGCTCATTGTTTCGGTCACCAGCATGCGGTTGCTTAATACAGGCAAACTGTTTTCCTCACCGTCGCTGAAATTATCTGCTTTGGCTACCACACGCCATGTCAGCGGCTCGGTAAATGAAGAAGGGATAGAGAGTGGGAAGAAAATAACTGTGCTCTGTCCTGCAGCTACCTGGAAGCTTTTACTGGTTTCTTTATTGTTAAAGATCGCGTTCACCGGCTCATTGGTAGCGGCGTTGAACAATTGCAGCTCTGCATTCCCGGATAATTGTTTTTCCGAAAGGTTCACGATCTTGGCATTGAACACCAGTTGATCACCTTCCCGGAGAAAACGTGGCGGGTTGGGCTGCACCATCAGTTGTTTTTGTGTAACGATCTCTTTCTGGCTGTAACCAAAAGCAAGGTCTTTGGTATGAGCCAATGCCTGGAATTTCCATTTGGTAAGGGCTTCAGGCATGGTGAAAGAGAATTCGATATCGCCGTTGCTGTCTGTTCTAAGATCGGGAAAGAAGAAAGCTGTTTCGTTGAAGTTGGTGCGAATCTGGGTAGCAGGGTTTGCAGCATCTTTGCCTGTTGCATCATTCGCCTTCTCTTCCTGGGATGAAGTGGTTACAGTGTATTTCATTACTTTGGCAGCATCATCTGCTTGCACTGCAGAATCTACCATGATCCCGGCAGCTTTACCTTCAAGCGCCATTGAAGGAGCGGCAGCGAAAGCACGCATTTCCCTTCTTACTCCATATCCTGCAGAGACTATATCAGGTTGTGCAAAGAATAAACGGTCATAATCCTTGATAAGATCCTTTGCTGTATAAGGAACAGGCCGTTGGAAAGATTCAATCCTCATAAAATTTTGTCGATTTTCCCAAAGCCTTCGCTGGTTATATGAAGCCCAGATATAAGGTTTATCCCAATTGTGCTCACTGAACTGATCAAGTGAAGCATCATACATACTGGCTAATATCTCAGCCGCTACTTTTTCATTTTTGTACCCACTGATC
Organism: Chitinophagaceae bacterium; assembly: GCA_036262095.1. Lineage (GTDB taxonomy): Bacteria > Bacteroidota > Bacteroidia > Chitinophagales > Chitinophagaceae > Terrimonas_A. The sequence goes on from DATAJQ010000034.1 coordinate 21,954, forward strand.
TTAAGTTTCCATTTCTCGTCACTTCCCGGAAGGGTTTTATCGCGGTAAGTAGCATATTCTATCTGCAACTCTTTATTGCTCCATGGAACGGGAATAATTACATAATTAAAGTAAGACCGGTTATGTTTTACAAATGCCCAGCTTACTCCATATCCGCCACGCTCGGCTTCTGTAGCAGATAGAGTGATATCCTTTTTCTCGTTGTCCAGTTTAAGGAAAGAATAGCTGATATCAGCACTGTCTTTGCCAGGCAGGGTTTTATCCAACTGCTGTACAACGAAAACGTCATTGGCTGAAGTACCGAGCCTGAGAGTTGTACTTTCCCCGGGTTGGATAGGCCTGGGGCCTTGTGTCCATACGTACTGAGGCTGACCCAACTGCTTGCTTTTTTCGTCAAACAGCTCTATGTATTTAAGATCTTTTACTTCTGCGCCATTCTTGTCTTTAGTAAATATTTCAACGGAGTAGTAGCCAGGGGCAGGATTGATTCCGCCTACAGGGAATGGTATACCTTCTTTTACCGAATCTGTTTTTTGCCATAAAACATTTTCTTTATCCCAACTGGCAGGATTGGTTTCGTCATTGTATTCATCATGGGGGAAGTATTGGATATATTCCTCCTTATTCATTACAAACTGGTCAGGCCTTTCCCAGAAGCGTTCCCTGATCAGTCTTTTCTCTTCCTTCAGTTTGGTTATCTTCACTGTTACAGTGGCCGGTTCAAATTCGCCGTTATTGTTTTCAGTGCGGATAGAAAGTTTGTTCAGGCTGTCTGCTGCTATGCGGGAAGGAATATCAGTTTTTAGTAATAGTGCCTTATAGCTGACGGAAACATTTTTTTCTCCGCTTCTTGTTTCGCCATTGATATCCGTAATGTCTGCATACACCACATAATCAAAAGCGGGTTCCAGCTTCGGATCAATTTTCAGATCGGGTATGGCTGCAAATTTCACACGGAATTTGCCATCCGCATCTGTTACTGTTTCTCCATGCACTATCTCAAGCGGCTCAGACGGTGGTTGCCACCAGCGGGCAAATAACCAGGGGTAAAGAAAGCGGGCCTGCCTTACCACCCTGTATTTAACTTTTGCTCCATCAATATTATTACCGGCATAAGCCTTTGCCAGGCCTGTTACTTCAATCGAATCATTTACACGATAAGTTCCTTTCAGCGGTTCATATTCTACATAGAACTTGGGACGTTTGTAATCTTCCACCCGGAAATAAGAGTTGCCCTGATCCTTTTTGGTAAAAATGGTATAGGTCCCATTCAGACCGGTTGTGGGCAGCTGGAACCTGCCGGTAAACGAACCGTAATCATTAGTCGTTAGTTTTAATGAATCAATGGTCTCACCATTGGCATTCCGGAGATAAACGGTTGTTGTATAACCCTGCAGTATATCTGCTTTTCTTAAAAACTGGTTCCTTGATAAAACAATCCCCTTGAAATAAACGGTTTGCCCGGGGCGGTAAATGCTACGGTCTTTGAAAAGGAAAATATTGTTTTCATTGCGGGGAAGAGGATTACTCCTGTAATAATAATCATTCCGTAGTTCATCAATATGCAGCTTTTCATTTCCACTGGTTATCTCCAGTGAGTAGGCGTAGCGCCCTATATTGTTATTATCCTGTTTGCCTTTCCTGACGAGATGGAAATAACCGTTCTTATCAGTAGTATACACCGCTCCTTTTGTTTTGATGTTGCGGGAGCTTGCATAATCGTATACCTGTTCCCACACCTGGATGGTAGAGCCGGGGAGCGGCTGACCATTATCCCTGTGCAACACAAAATAGTCAAGCTGGTTATTAATATAGCTAATGGATGACACATAGAACCTTCTTGCTCCGATCAGTGTTCCTGTTTTTTCAAATGCTTCATCGGAAGCTGCAATAAGAAAGTATTCACCGCCTGGCAATCCATCTATTTTGATTTCCGCTTTATGCTGCTGCAGGTCTTTGGTATCAGGAAGGTCTTGCTTCCAATTGCGTAACGGCTTTGCGGCAATAACCGTTTTCCAGTAGCTTTCATCATATTGATTTTCCAGCGCTTTCCTGAGCTTATCATCAGATTTGATCAATCGAAGATGAAGCGTAGTGAAATTGCGATAGTTGATCAGCGCCCTGAAGGGCTGATCAGGCAGGTTCACCTGCTCAATAGTAAATTGTAAAGAAGGGCTTTTTAGCTGCTGCAAAAGATTATAGGCATTGATCTTCCCTTCTGATGAATCTTTTTGCGCCACTACTTTTTCACAGATCTCTTTTGCCTTGAGCTTGCTGAAGCGATAGGTGGTATCGCCATAAGGGGCATACTGGTATCCCTGGTTGGCGTGGTATTGAGCAACAAGATACCAGGCCTGTGCGGCAGCGGGCGTGCTTTCATACTGATGGGCAATATGATTGATGCCATTGAAATAATATTCCTCTTTATTAGGGTGAACAGATTTCTGCCTTACAAATTCGTATCGTCTCAGATCTGCATCGATCAGTGCATCTGGTTTTTTATCATTCAGGTGAAATGCGATCAGTTGCTGATAGATCAGCAAAGCTTTATACTGGAGCGAAAGCGAGTCCTTCGTTTCAAACTTCCGGTGAATGAAATCGGCAGCTGGATCAAAAGCTGCAGCCTGGTCTATTTCAAACGTATAGGCGGGCCTGTTAAGATCACGTTCGTCGCTCTCAAAATATTCCAGCGCCTGGAAGGCCAGCAGATCATAAAGGCTAGGGCGGAGATGGCGTACATTCCCTTTTATGATAATGGCATTGTAAGGCTCCAGTGATGTTTGCTGCAATAGCTTTTTATCAGCAATGGAACGGAGATACAGCTCACTTGTTTTTTGATGGAAATCTTCAGCCGTCCAGGTAGCGATATCGTCTTTTTTGAATTCAACAGTTTGCGTACGCTGATAAAACTGCCATCGGTGGTTCTGAAAATAGTTCCAGTACAGGTTGGCAAGCAGACTATTTAATAAGGCATTGACAGCACCTTTGCTGCCGGGTACTTCTTTTTCTATTTCTGCGATAGCCAGCACTTCATTGTTTTCCCGGTTCTCTGTCTGCAGGCCGGTCATATATATCAGCGCCTTGATCACCTGCGCATCCTGCTTTTCTTTTTTGGCCTGCGTGTAGATGTTCTTTACTTCAGTGAGTGCGGAAGCCGGAAGGCCTTTTTTAACAAATCCTTCAACCTTTTTCCAGGCGGCATCATAGTTTTTAATGGGAGGTTGACTGTTAGCGTTCATAGTAATAAGACTAAATAGGGCTGCAATAAGAGCAACAAAGCTGAATTGCTTCATGGTTAGGTTTTAATTTAAGTACAAGGTAAAAAATCCATGGCAAGGTTTAGATGCCTGGAACGGAGAAATTTCATAAAAGGCCCGGAAAGTAGAAGAAAAGGTATGGCAGGCCTTCAGACGGCCAGGAATTTTAAAGGTTTAATCGTGTTTAAGATCTTTATTTTCTTTAACACGCAAAGCATTTGACCTTAAGAAAGATAAACGGTTATTTCTTCTATTAACATTAAATAACAATCTTCTGAAACCCTTGCTGATGTTGGGTTGTATCGTTTATTAGTACAGCTTAACTTTTCCTTTGATCTGTTTTTGGCACAGCGGCATATACTTTGAAATATTGATAAACGAATTCGCTATTGAATTCAACTCTAAAATGAAAGTATATGAAAACGATCTTTACCCTCTTTGCTTCTTTATTCATGAGCATAGCAGTATTTGCTGCAAAGAATAACACTATTCTTACCATTAAGTCGGCCGATCAGGCAGATATCAGTGTTGTGCTGGATGGTAAACGTTTTAACCCTAATGATAATTCAGTGATGATACAGGGCCTGGAGAATGGTAATCACTATGTCAAAGTATACCGGGCAATGAACAATGGTATCTTCAATGTTTTTGGAAGAAGATACGAACTGGTATATGATGCTACAGTTTCTATGAAGAACAACCGTCACCTGTTCATCACCATTGAAAGAAATGGACGCGTAAGCATGATGGAAAACAAGATCAAAAAAGGATATGTGCAGAATGATGACCGCTGGTATGACAAAGACAACGGGTATGATTACGACAGGGATGGTCAATGGGGTGATTATGACAATCATGAAGCGTATGCCCGCGGCATGGATGATCGTGAATTCGACAATGTGCTTAGGCAGATCGATAAAGAATGGCTGGAAAGCAATAAGCTGAAATCTGCTTTGCAGATCGTAAGAGCGAACACAGTAAGTGCTGCACAGGTAAAAGAATTGCTGCTCCTGTTCAGTTTTGAGAACAATAAACTGGAACTGGCCAAACAGGCTTATGCTTCCACTGTTGACAAGAAGAATTACGATATGGTGTTTGATGTGTTCAGTTTCAACAGCAGCAAAACAGAGCTGTCAAGATATATACGCAATTACAGGTAAGTTTGGTTTATAGAGTCTCTGACATGAAAAAGCCCCGCTATTGCGGGGCTTTTTATTAAACTTATTGAAAGGTTATTTCTTTAAAACCTCTGCCATTTTTTTGCCGATATCAGCGGGGCTGTTCACTACATGCACTCCGCATTCGGCCATGATCTTCATTTTAGCAGCAGCAGTATCATCTGCACCGCCAACAATTGCACCAGCATGGCCCATACGGCGGCCGGGAGGGGCTGTTTGGCCGGCAATAAAACCAACTACGGGTTTTTTGTTGCCATTGGCCTTGATCCAACGGGCAGCTTCTGCTTCCATACCACCGCCGATCTCACCGATCATTACGATAGCATCAGTTTCAGGATCGTTCATCAGCAATTCAACAGCATCCCTGGTAGGTGTGCCGATAATGGGGTCACCACCGATACCAATAGCAGTAGAAATACCCAAACCTGCTTTGGCTACCTGATCGGCTGCCTCGTAAGTGAGGGTACCTGATTTGGAAACGATACCGATACGGCCTGGGATGAATACGAATCCTGGCATAATACCTACTTTGCATTCACCGGCAGTGATTACGCCGGGGCAGTTTGGCCCGATCAGTCTTGTATTTTTTCCGAGAAGATAATTTTTCACTTTTACCATGTCCTGCACCGGAATTCCTTCAGTGATACAAACGACCAGTTCAACACCAGCTTCTGCCGCTTCCATGATAGCATCACCTGCAAATGCCGGTGGCACGAAAATGATGCTGACATTGGCTCCGGTCTTTGTTACGCAATCCGCTACTGTATTAAATACAGGCCTGTCGAGATGGGTTGTGCCGCCCTTTCCGGGAGTTACGCCGCCCACTACCTGCGTACCATATTCGATCATTTGTGTGGCATGGAAAGTACCTTCTGTTCCGGTAAAGCCCTGCACCAGGATCTTGGAATTTTTATTGACAAGAACACTCATGAAAATTTAGTTTTTCGGGGTAAAAGTGTAAAAAGTTTGGCAAAAGTAAGGGAAATCTGTCAGAGTC
>DATAJQ010000035.1:0-14121 GCA_036262095.1 Chitinophagaceae bacterium
ATAAAAGCAGGCGTGTCTTTACAAAGCACGGTTGTTTTACCCAGGATCAGATCGCCGTAATGCATCAGGAAGCTGATCACTTCAGGATCTGTATGTGGTGTGGGTATGATCTCCAGCAAACGCAGGTAGCGTGGAGGGTTGAAAAAGTGAGTGCCGCAGAAGTGTTTTTTGAAATCATCCGTTCTTCCTTCTGCCATCAGGTGAATGGGAATACCGGATGTATTGGAGGTAACAAGCGTTCCCGGTTTCCGGAACTGCTCCACCTTATCGTAGATCAGTTTTTTTATATCGAGCCTTTCCACCACCACTTCAATGATCCAGTCGCAGGAAGCAATATCCTTCATGTTATCATCGAAGTTGCCGGTAGTAATTTTTTTGATCACATCTTTGGTGTAAACCGGCGATGGATTGCTTTTCACCGCTGCTGTCAGTGCATCATTCACGAGTTTGTTCCGCTCTGCAGGTTTGGTACTATCCGTTGCTTCTTTAGGAACCATGTCCAACAACAAAACCTGCACGCCCACGCCTGCAAAATGACAGGCGATCCTTGATCCCATTACCCCGCTACCTAGTACAGCCACTTTTTTAATGATCCGGTTCATATAGCATTTTTAAAATTAGTTAGCTAAACAACTATTTCGGATACCGAAGTTAGGTGTTTTAGGTTATATTAACTAGGCTGTTGGTTTAAAATAGTAGTCGATGGCCGATGTTCGGATGGCCGAGTGATAGTGCGAAGAGAAGAATTGGCAATAGTTCATTCTTATAACGGAAGTAGCCGGCCATCGGCCATCCGAACATCAGCCATCGATCAGTTCAATAACTGGCAATCCGGATTTTCCTATGTTTCCGCATATACCGGTTCAGTTGCCGCCTGTTCTTTCCCAGGCCCACACTGCTTCCCACACCACTGAGTGTGATCTTTACGAGATAGTTCAACGCAGAGCGGTCGTGCAAGCGGATAAAGAAAACCGTTCCTTTCCTATCCGTATTCTTATTCCTCAGAATAGTATTCACCAGAGAATTGACAGCGCCTCTGAAAAAGGATTTTTTTTCCTGGTTGGGTTTTCCGTTCAATAATACTTTCAGATCGCGGTAAACCATGATCATTTCTCCATACGCTACCTGGTCATTTCCCGTAACATCCATAGTCATTGTGTCAAGATAGCCGGATTTCAACGTTGCACCGGCCAAAGGCCCCAATGCATGATTCAATACTTTGAGATCGGCTTTTCCCATTTGCAGCTGCATCACGAAGCCTCCTGCTGTATCTGTGTATGATCCTTTTGTTTGCAAAGCCGTGAACACTGAATCTTCCAGGTAGGCAGTGGCCTTTATAGAAAGGCTGTCGGTAGCAGTGGCCCCATAATTACGTATGGAAGTGATCAGTCCATTCAAGCGGTTCACGTGTATCCAACCTGATGCTTCAGTTTTTTCATTATACTCACCGTATTTGACCCAGGCATTACGAAGCAGTAATGAATCAATGGATAGTTTTGCGGGGAACATTTTCAGATGATCAACAGGGAGGGGGCGCACGATGCCCGGCTCCCTGGGAAGATGTTTATCACGGAAATCATCGAGCCTTGCATTATCAACTGAAATGCTGCGCATATCAAGGACAGTGTCTTTTAGAAACCGCTCCAGGTTCACCCCATTAATATTGACCCTGCCGGTTTTTACAATGGCATAGTCGATCTGGTAAGGATGTGTTTTTACAAAATCTTCCTGGCTTTGCACCGGCCGGTAAGAAAATGAATCTAAAAAAAGACCCTGTGTGTTCTTATCAAAATTGATATTGTGCCATTCAAACCGGTTATGATTGTTCTGGTAATTACCTGTAATTTCTTTCAGTGTGAAATTCGTGTTATGTTTTATAAGCTCATACATGTTCAGCAGAAGCGAAGAACTGATAGTAAGATCATTCAGCTTTGCGGTAGCGATAACCAGTTTTCCCGCATTCTTATCAATGCTGTCGAGAATGAAATTCCTGGCAGAGAGTTGTGCCAGCTTACCTTTCCAGTCCCAGGCTCCGGCTTCATTTTTATGAAAAGCGAGTTTTTCTGCTTCTGCTGATAACTGCCCTTCCCGTGTATTGAAGGTTTTTCCTTTTTTATTCCTGAAGGAAAAATGGTCTATTAAAAAAGATAACCGCCCGGCTTTAAGGCCGGGGCCTTCGTTACTGGTCGTTAATTGGTCCAGCTCCAGGAAATTATCATCAGCACCTTTCCATACCAGCCAGCCTGTTTCATTTTCTCCCTGCTTCCGTATGTAAATATCTGGTTGCTGTATGCGCAGTTTGCCAATACTGATCATTGGCCATTTCGCCGGCTCGCGATCCGTTTCCTCTTCTGCCTCGCCTGCCAGGTACATATTTGCCAAAGGCTTGTTGATGGAAAGAGACTCGATCCGGAAATCTTTATTGATCAGGGAATTGATATCTGCCATCATGTTGGCAGAAGGAATTTGTATACTCACAGAATCATGGTCGCCCTGCTGTGCATACCGGATATTTTCCAGTGAAGAGGGTTGTTTATCTGCAATATCGAACTGGTCAACCTGTAACAGAGAATATTTATTTTTTAAAGTAAGGCCATTACCTGTTGCTGCAAAGCCATCCAGTTGCCATTTCTTTCCTGCTGTTGAAAACGCTTTAGCGGAAACTGTCTGCAGGTAAAGCGAAATATCATTAGGTGGGGAATGGATATTGAGCGCCGTTTTTGATCCATTGATATTTTGGATAGTAATATCACCTGGTTGCTGGCCGGAGGAAGATGACTGCGTTGTAATATCCATCGAAGCCCCATCCCATTTCACTCCTCCAAGCAATAATTGTTTTTGCTTTTCATCTACCAGCATGGAAAGAATGGAAATATTCTTTGCCAGTATTGACAACTGACCTTTCTTCCTGATATTGATCGATGCTGCTTTCAGTTGGTTGCCTGCACTGGTCAATGCCATATCTTCCATTTCGGCCTCCAGCCCATCCATTGTGAAAGATCCCTTCTGGAAAGTCAGCATATTCACAGCTTGTTGTATGCCTGTAAGATTTCGGGATTTCATTAGCTGTTGAGCTGTGACAAAACTTGTAACATTATCCAGTTGCAGTTTTGCATTATTCCTGAAATCCAGGTTCAACTGCCCGTTGATGATATTCAGGTTATGCAATTGCAATAATTTATTTACTTCCTGTAAGGCTTTAAAAACATCTCCTTTACCATTCCCGCTGCGGCTGAGATCATAATTGATAACAGGTTTATACAATACGATCTGTTCTGCTTTCAACCGCCTGTCGAATACAAGGTGGTCCCACGACAAACCATACAATTCAAACTGCGGCATGGCGACCCGGTTCAACGCTTTCCCGTTTTTATATTCTTTGTAGGCAAAATTGCTCAGGCTGATACGGTTGTTTATTAAAAGAATACTGTCAAACTGTACAGAGAAAGCACTGTCGCGGACAAAATTCTCAGAATTGCGGATGGCCATGGCAAAGCGTTCTACTGTCAATGGCCTGGGCGCATCTTTTTTGATGCGTAATCCCTGCATCTCAAAATTGTTGTGTGTGGAAACAAAGGAGCTGGGATGCCCCTGGCGAACGGTATTGATATCAAAAGAACCGTTCTCCACTATCACAAATTTTAATTGCAGATCACCTGTTAATTGTTGTACCAGCTCATCCAGTCTTGGTGTATTGACCGTTGGCTCATCATCTTTCAGGTTTACATTCAATGCGAATCGTGGATTGATGCAATACACGGAATCGGCTTTGATCAGTTCGCTTCGATATAAAGTGTCAAAGTCGATATTGGTCATTTTCAGTTTATCGAAGAATACAGTGAAGGAGCTGTTGCCGCTATCCCCTTTGTTCGCTGTGATAGTACAACTGTCAAACTCTGCCAGTTTGTGTTGAAGGTTAATGCGAAAATTGCTGAAGCTAAGTCGGTGCCGTCCATCCGGGAAAAAGATATCCTGATGGGTGGTTTGCAGCGCAATATTATCACTGAAGAGTATTTTATTCCGGCTTTGCCCCTGCGCACTGTCTACCCGCAGATTGTCCAGGTGGAAATAGATATTGGAGATGGTGACCGGTTTTTCATCAGCGGCGGGATCGGCTTTGTTGACCATGGAAAACTTCCCGTTATTGATCTGGAACCTGTCTACTTCCAGTACTTTCAATGCATCGCGGATAGAATTGTACACTCTTCCCATTTCCTGGGGGATGGAAAGGGCTTCTCCGTCTTTTTTATTGTCAGGAACGCGTAAACTGGTTACAGTGATGACCGGATTCACCAGTTTTAATGAATCGATCAGAAATGTCTTTTCAGCGATAAGCGGGTAAAACTTTTTCAACCGCAACTGTAAACGCTCCACCTCAATGCGGTAATTGTTGGGAGATGTGGAGTCATCCGTGGTATAGAAAACGGCTTTCCGGAGCTCCATTCTTTTTTTGAACCAGTTGTAGCTGAATTTTTCCACCTGAAGCTTCAGCTTTCCATTGGATTGACGGTTTACCAGCTCAGCAAGGATATCTTCAGCATGATTTACAAACCAGAAATGAAACCCCAGCAGTATGCCTACCACAGAACCGGTAACAATGGCGATTATTTTGAGTAGTTTTCGGGATATACCTATTGCCGTCAAGAGGCGGACATTTTACATGAATTTACTCAAATCCCGTGCATTAAACAATAGTGAAGTGACAAGGGAATGTTAATGGTTGATAGAGTGCGGTTTTGAGGGTTTAAGAGGCAAGCATTTCTTTTTTCAGGAAAAGATCGAGTTTGCCTGCCCAGAATCCCAGGTCCCTGATAAGATTGATCATTTCAGTATAATCCATTCCTTCAATATTCCTTTCGGTTACAGCACATAATATTCCTCTCGATTCGTCGGCAGTGAGTTTATAACCGAGATAAGTGGCATTGATGGCCAATGCGGTTTTATACAGCATGAATTGTTTGGGAATATCCCTTGGTATTGCACAAAGTGGTGACATGCATCGGATAAAGATCTGCTGTTCCTGTTCAGGGTTCTTTTGTGCAGTGAGGAATACTTCGATGGTAGAACTGCCTTGCACGAAATACCAGGCACCTGTTTGTTGGTTGTAAATATCGTCAGCGTTTACACCAATATCGGCGCACAAATGCCGGATGTATTGTTTTACTGTTTCGATAGAGGTCATAAATGCCTGGTTAAGGTTTTATGCAAGGCAAACTCTTATCGCTGCAAATTATTGTCCGGCCCCTGGCTTTTACAACCGAATTAACTTACAGACGATCCGTTTGCAGTTGCCTCATCCGGATTCACAAACTTCAGCTTTCCATTGTCTTCAGCCATCAGTATCATGCCATTGCTTTCAATGCCCCTCATTTTCCGTGGAGCAAGATTGGCAACCACTACTACCTGTTTCCCGATAATAGCGGAAGGCTCAAAATGCAAAGCAATGCCTGATACAATGGTCCTTTTTTCAAAACCAAGGTTCACTTCCAATTTGAGCAGCTTATCTGCTTTTGCCACTTTTTCTGCTGCAGTGATAGTGCCAACTTTAAGATCGAGTCTGGCAAAATCATCATATTGTATTTCCGCTTTGGCTGCGGGTGTTTCTTCAGGTTGTTCGTTTACGGCTGTTTCAAGGGGTTTAACTAATCCTGCTTTTAATTTTTCTACCTGTGCAATGATCTCGCTATCCTCGATCTTCCTGAATAATAGTTGCGGCTCTCTCAGGCTGTATCCCACACTCAGCAATTTCATGCTGCCGGCATTTTTCCATTCAAGCATCTTGTCTACCACTTTCATCTTGTGCAGCATTGATTTGGCTGTGTTGGGCAGGAAAGGATTGATCAGTATGGCGAGGTTAGCTGTCAACTGTAAACAAATATGCAAGCAGTTGTCGATCTGCTTTTGCACTTCAGGCCTGGCAGCCAGTTCTTTCGCCAGTATCCATGGTTCTTTTTTCTGCATGTACTGGTTGCCTTTGCGGGCCAGGTCGATCACTTCATACAGAGCTTCGCGGAACCGGTATTCTTCGAGCAGGGAAGTTACTGTGTCTTTAGTGTTGCTGATGGCCGTGATGAGTTGTTTATCTTCTTCATCGATCAGCTCATTATGGAATGGAGGTACTTTCCCATTGCATAGTTTATGCATCAATACAAAAGTGCGGTTTTCGAAATTGCCGAATATATCTGTGAGCTCGCTTTTGTAAGCCTGTTGAAAACCTTTCCAGGTAAATTCACTGTCTTTGGTTTCCGGTGCTATCTGCGTTAAATAGTAACGCAGTGCATCTACCATCTGTCCGCCGCCATTTTCCTTTTTCACGAAATCGTTAATGTAGTCACGCATTTCCAGCTTCCAGTTCCTGCTCGTGCTCATTTTATCTCCTTCGAGGTTCAGGAATTCATTTGCCGGTACATTGGCTGGTAATATATCACCATGCAGTTTCAGCATCACGGGGAAGATGATGCAATGGAACACGATATTGTCTTTGCCAATAAAATGTACAAGTTTCGTGTCCTTATCCTGCCAGTAAGGTTTCCAATCTTTATCATGGTCAAGTGCCCACTGCTTGGTGGCGCTGATATAACCGATCGGCGCATCAAACCATACGTACAATACTTTTCCTGCTGCATCGGGCAATGGCACTTTCACGCCCCAGTCAAGATCGCGGGTAACGGCTCTTGGCTGCAGTCCGCCTTCGATCCAGCTTTTGCACTGGCCCACCACAGTCGGCCTCCAGTCATCCTTATGATCTTCCAGTATCCATTTCCGTAAAAAATCTTCATGCTTGCCCAATGGAAGATACCAATGAGTGGTCCTTTTCTTTATAGGCTTGCTGCCGGTTAATGTGCTTACGGGGTTGATCAGTTCATCAGGGCTCAGGGAAGTGCCGCAGCGTTCGCACTGATCGCCATAAGCGTTTTCATATCCACAGTTGGGGCAGGTGCCTTTTATATAACGGTCGGCCAAGAATGTTTTGGCTTCCTCATCATAATATTGTTCAGTCTCTTTTGTTTCCAGTTCGCCACGGTCATTGAGGTATGTGAAGAATTCCTGGGCTGTTTCATGATGCAAAGGGGAACTGGTGCGGTGATAAATATCAAAGGAGATAGACAGGTCTTCAAAATCCTGTTTCATCGCTTCATGATATTTATCGATGATCGCCTGCGGCGTGGTGCCTTCTTTCATTGCCTGGATGGGAATAGCGGTGCCATGCTCATCACTGCCGCACACAAACACCACATCTCTTTCCTGCGCACGCAGGTAACGGACATAAATATCTGCAGGAATATAAGCGCCGGCCAGATGCCCCACATGTTTCAATCCATTGGCATAGGGCAGGGCAGACGTGATCAGGTATCGTTTCGGGGTCGTCATAGTCTGCAAAAGTACCGGAATTATGGGTGAAAGAGAAACGTTGACCGTTGACCGATGGCCGAATGGCCGATGGCTGAATGGCCGATGTTCGATGATCGAGTGGTCGGGGGATAAGGGACTACTGGCTCCGGCTTGCGCGATAACGGCCATTCGGTCATCGGCCATCGGTCAACGGTCAACGACCCTTCCCTTGAGATAACCAACAACTTGAATTAATTTAGTTCAATGATGAACCGCAAAAACTTCCTTTCCTCCGCCGGCGCATTTCTTGCCTCCTCCGCTATTCCAGCTTTTGCAGCGGTGGATAAAAGTACACCGGCAATCATCCCGTCCTATCTGCGGAAAGGGGATATGATCGGCATTACTTCGCCGGCCGGCTATATTACGCATGAAGAGGTTCTGCCGGCAGCAAAACTGATGGAAAGCTGGGGCTATCGCATCCGGCTTGGCAAAACCATTGGCAGGCGTGATGGCACTTTCGGCGGCACGGATACGGAGAGGCTGGCAGATATGCAGCAGATGCTGAATGATAAGGAGATCAAAGCTATCATGTGTGCCCGCGGCGGTTACGGCTCAACCAGGATCATTGATAATTTGCAATGGAACCGGTTCCGCGAACATCCGAAATGGTTCATTGGCTTCAGCGATATCACTGTTCTGCATTCCCATATCCTGCGCAATTTTGGGATCGCTTCCATTCATTCCAAAATGTGCAACAGCTTTCCGGAGATTTGGGAAAAGGCTGATCCGGTTCAGAAAGAAACGATTGAATCTATCCGCCGGGCACTGACAGGTGAGAAGATGCAATATACGGTGGCGGCAAACCCACAAAACAGGAACGGAACAGCTACCGGGATACTGACCGGGGGCAATTTAAAAACACTGGAAACCCTGGCCGGCTCTGTTTCAGATATACATACGCAAAACCGGATCTTATTTGTGGAAGATACCGGTGAATATCTTTACAGTATCGACCGCATGTTCTGGAACCTTGCGCGGACGGGTAAGCTCGAACATCTTGCCGGCCTGATCATTGGCGGATTTAAGATCAAGCAGGACGATCCCGGCGAGGAATTCGGGAAGAACTTACAGGAAATCGTATTGGAAAAAGTAAAAAAATATAAGTATCCGGTATGTTTTGATTTTCCGGTAGGCCATCAGCGCGATAATTTTGCATTGAAATGCGGCGTACGACATAAACTGATTGTGCAAACTGGTGCCAGCACCTTAACAGATAGAATATGATCAAAACTCCCCCTTACCTGCAACCCGGCGATACCATCGGCATCGTTTGCCCGGCAGGATATATGAGCCTTGAAAAAGCAGCCGAATGTATCCGTGTGCTCCGGGAAGAATGGGGCTACAATGTAAAAATCGGTAAAACCCTGGGTGGTGCTTCCACCACTTATTTCTCCGGCACAGATGAAGAAAGGTTGACCGATCTGCAGCAAATGCTGGATGATGAAGAAGTGAAAGCGATATTATGCGGACGAGGGGGATATGGCACTGGCCGCATCATCGGGCAGTTGGATTTTAAAAAATTCAAAAAAAATCCAAAGTGGATCATTGGCTTCAGCGATATCACCGTGCTCCACTCACATCTTTACAGCAATTATTATATTGCCAGCCTGCATGCACCCATGGCGGCAGCTTTCAATGAAGCAGGATATATTAACCGCTACGTACAATCATTGCGGTCTGCCCTGCAGGGGATTTGGGCCAGGTATACCTGCGATCCGCATCCGTTCAACAGGACCGGTGAAGCTATTGGTGAACTGGTCGGTGGCAACCTCTCACTGATCGCTCACCTTATCGGTTCTGATTCTGATATCAAAACAAAAGGCCGCATTCTCTTCCTGGAAGACATTGGTGAATACAGTTACAATATTGACCGGATGATGTATCAGCTGAAACGGAGCGGCAAGCTGAAAAACCTGGCAGGGCTTATTATTGGCGGTTTTACGGATATGAAGGATACGGAAAGACCTTTTGGTATGGATGTATACGAGATCATCCGGGATATTGTAAAAGAATATGACTATCCTGTCTGCTTTGGATTCCCCGTCAGCCATGATAAAGAAAACTATGCATTGAAAATAGGAGCCGGGTATAAACTGAAGATCACTAAAAGCAGGGTGCTGCTGGAAGAATAAATAGGTTATATATAGATTAGGTTGATTAATTTTGCATTCCAATAAAGAGAATCTATATCATGACCCTGGTTCAGCTAGAATACATTATAGCCGTGGACACCTGGAGGCATTTTGCCACTGCTGCTGATCATTGCTTTGTGACCCAGCCCACACTCAGCATGCAGATACAGAAACTGGAAGAAGAACTGGATGTAAAAATATTTGACCGCAGCAAGCAGCCGGTTGTGCCAACAGAAACAGGTGCCGAGATCATTGAACAGGCCAGGGTGATACTGGCAGAAAGAAACGTGCTGCTGGAAAAACTGCAAAGCAAAAAAGGGGTGCTGACTGGTGAATTACGGATCGGCATCATTCCCACATTGGCTCCATACCTGCTGCCGCTTTTCATTCAGCCATTTGCAAAAAAATTCCCTTCGGTAAAGCTGGTCGTGCATGAAATGATGACCGAGCTGATCATTGCCCGCCTGCGGGAAGGAAAAATTGATGCGGGCATTCTTGTTACACCTTTGCAGGAAGCCGGTATCAAAGAGTTCGTATTATTCTACGAAGAGTTGATGGCTTATGTTTCGAGAAAGAATGCCATATATGAAAAATCCTATATCCTGCCACAGGATATAGATCCGAATAAATTATGGCTGCTTGAAGAAGGCCATTGCTTCCGCTCGCAGATCGCCAATCTTTGCGAACTGCGCAAAATGAGCAAGGAAGGAAGTTCATTCGATTATGAAGCCGGCAGTATAGAAACCCTGCGCCGCATGGTGGAAATGAACGACGGCATTACCATCATTCCCGAACTTGCCACACTTGATATGCCTGCCCGCCAGACCCAATTGATACGCTATTTTAAGAAGCCTTCACCCATGCGTGAAGTGAGTCTGGTAGTGCACCGGAATTTTGTAAAAAAAGCATTGATCGATGCGCTCAAAGAAGAGATATTAAGGACCATTCCTGAAAAGATCCGAAAGAACAGGGCAGCGAATGTGCTACCGGTTTAAGGCGCTTAAAATTTCAGCACGGAATCTATTTTTTCCTGGAACTTTTTATGATCAGCCAGATCATTATGTTTCCCTCCGTCAATAGCGATCAGTTCAGATCCCTGCGGAGCTATTTTCAATAAGCGTTCGGATTGATTAAAAGGGATCACTTCATCATCTGTGCCATGAAGGAGGGTGACCGGTGCTTTTATCTGGCTGAAGTATTCATTGGTTGGAAAATGATAATGAAGCATCAGGCTTACGGGATACATGAAAGCATAATGTGAAGCCAGTGCATCTATACTATAATACGGCGTTTCCAGCATCAGCCGTTTGCATTCTCTTACAGATGCAAGTTGTGCTGCAATCCCCGACCCCAATGATTTTCCATAAAGAACAATGCTATCATCCGAAAAACGAGCCCTTGCCATTTTATACAACATAAGCGCATCCTTGTATAAGATCTGTTCAGTCAGCTCACCGGTGCTTTTACCAAAGCCGGGATAATCCATCATCCACACTTCATAATTATTACGGGTAAAAGAATTGGCATAAGGCGCATAACGCTCTATGTTTTTCCGGTTCCCATGAAAGTATAATACAACTCCCTTACAAACGGAATCAGGGACGGTAAAACGAACAATGCTCAGGTTCTTCTCGCCATCAACCGGAAGATATATTTCTTCAAATGGCTGATTGAGTTTGAATGCATGTTCCGCAGGCAGGGCGCTGGGATGGAACAGGAATTTATCCTGGAGAAAATATAAGGCTATGCCACAGGCTATATAAACAACTGCAACGATCTGCAGCCATTTCCAAAGCTTACGGATGATTGTTTTTTGCATGATAGAATTACACTATTTAGATCACCAGCATATCATACACTACTACCTTTTCCCACAGATGGCTGTACTTTTCCACGAAAGCTTTATGGATGGGATGCACCTGGTAGGCATCCTGCTCTTTTGCAGAATCGAAATACATCAGTTCTGAAACATCATAGCTATTGTCTACCACTTCCCGTTTTTCCGTGGAAGCCGGTGTGCCGATCAGCAGGTCCTTTACTTCTTTGATGGCCGACAGGGTTTTCAGTCCTTCGACCAATTGCCTGCGGTCTGCTTCCAGGCCAGGGTTCTTTAGCCAGAAAAAAACATGGTGCACTACCCGGGAAGATGTTTGTTGCATAGATGATGGAAATATGAAAGCGTAAATTAACTAAAAACCGGGCTTAATACCGCATGTTATAATAATCACTTATCCCGCATTGCGCTTTATTCAGGATATCGTTCATGATAACGCGGATGATCTCATCATTGGAGGGAGGGAACTGCTCCCGCTGATTGATGAGCTTTTTATCTTCATCGCTCAAAGCCCTTTCATCGCCGGTGAAAATGGCAAAACTGTATACCCATCTGTAATCAGAACGGTAAGTATCGCTCCATAAATAACGGTTATCTATGTCACGGATAGTTGCCTGTAAAAGACCATCGGCCTGCAGCTCACGCCTGATGGTGGTGATCTTTGCTTTCACGGTGATATATTCTTTAACTACCGAGTCAGCCTTGATCACCCTTTCCTTTCCAACGATCTGCTTGCTTACTTCCCTGGTGCTCCGCTGATCGCGATAACGGCCGATATTGATATCGCTGAAGCGCATTTCAGCGACATTATCTGCCCGCATATTAACGGCTTCATTAGGCGAGTAAAACCGGAGAAACTGGCTGCGGTTATTATTATTCAGGTAGCGCAGCATATCATAATTGAAACTATTGAAGTCGTAGAAATAAGAGCTGTACTGGAATCCAAAACGGCTGGGTGGCAATATCACCACATTGGTAACCGCATTGGCAAATGCTTCATCCAGTTTTTGTTTGATGGACAGATCGCCGGGTTTTAATGACAACGCTTTTTGAAATTCATTGTATGCATCGCGATAACCCTTCTTTGTATTCTGGTCCATCAGTTCCAAACCTCTTTCATAACGAACATTGCCTGCTTCTTCTTTATAAGTTGTTACAAAAGATGAATAGTCGGTAGGCTGTACCACTTCATACACGGAAGGAGAGCGGCGAATAGCTTCATACAGGTTTTGCAGGCCGATATATTCCCTGTAAGTATTCTCCCAGCGCAGGTCTGAATTGCTGTTGGTATAGTTCTCGATCTTTTTTTCATGATCGCTTACTGCAAAGCGATAGGCATTTTGCAGGATATCCAGTGTGGCAGCATCGCCTGGTTTCTTGGACAGTTTTTTGGCGGCCTGCTCCACTGCTTCATCATAGCGGCCCTGCCGGTAAAGTTTTTCTGCATTCTTACAGGAAACAAAAACAAAGGCAAGAAGAAAAAAGAAAGAGTAGAGTTTCATTTGCATACACATGGTTTTTAATTGGACGGCCGGGCCGGAATATAGTTAACAGGATGATGGTCAATTAGAAAAATCTTAACAGCATCGACGTTCATTCTTTCAGGATATCCCGCACGAAATTATGGTACTCATCAAACTTCGGAAGATTATTGTGTCCTCCGCCCTGTATCCTGATCAAAGTTATTTTATGCGGGTTAAGTTTTTGTAACCGTTCGCTGTGCCGGATAGGGATCAGCCAGTCGCGTGTGCCATGGATAATATACGTATGGCAATTTACTTTCCTGATCCATTTATCCGTGCGCAGGTGATAGCGCAGCACGTATTTTACAGGTAAAATAGGAAGAAACCGCTCCACCACTTTCCGGAAACTGTAATACGGTGCATCCAGGATCAGGTACCTGGGTTTGTTGTCTGAAGCCAGCTTGCTGGCAAAACCGCTGCCAATGCTGCGGCCGTAAACGATTATATGATGTTCGTCGTATTGCTTCAGCAGGGTTTCATACACAAACTGCATATCATCCAGCATTTCCTTTTCGCTCCGCTTACCCGTGCTTTTGCCAAAGCCGCGGTAATCAACCAGCACCACATCATAATTATAGCGGTAAAAATCCCTGGCATATTTTGCCCACCCTTTAATGCTCCTGCTATTGCCATGAAAATACAGGATCAGCCCTGCCGGAGCTTCACGGTAAAAATGAAGACCGTTGATCCGCACACCCGGTTCCACATCAAAGAAATATTCACGAAAAGGAATATCATATTTGAACTGGAAATCCTGCGCCAGCTTCTCCGGTTTGAAAATAAATTTTTCCTGCAGCAGATAAGCCAGGATGGAAAGCAGGGCAATGCCACCCAGAATATACCAGATAAAGGAAGGCAAATGGTAATAATTAAAAAGTCAAAAATCAAAATTAAAAATAACCATAAAGGGCAGGCTTTCCCTGCCTTCCGGCGTTTTTTTAAATTTGATTTTTGACTTTTTAATTAATCCTCCACCCGTTTCAATCGCAGATTCGTTACCGGAGCTACTATCAGCGGGAATTTTTCCACGGTTACATTCGCAGCATCCAGGCCAAAACCTCTTTCTTCGGAAAGGCTATGCTCTTTCAGCCAGAAATGTAGTTTCATGATCACCCGCTCGGTAAAAGGTAATTCATTGTCCTGGCTCAGGTATTTTTCCATCACCATGAATTGAAAATCACCGACCGTATTGCTGCTGGCCAGGCTTTCATACCGGCTGATGATATTTACTTCCTTATTG
>DATAJQ010000036.1:0-1951 GCA_036262095.1 Chitinophagaceae bacterium
TTATTTATTCTTACCCTTCTGCTGCATTTCTTTCATCTTCTTCTGCTGTTCCTGCATTTGCTCCATCCGCTCCTGCCATTTCGATTTTGATTTAGGCTTTTTGCGGTTTTCTGCTATTTGAGCAAGGATCTTATTGTGATCAATGATATAGTTCTGTATCACAAACTGCAGTATCAGGGTAATAACGTTGGATACAGTATAGTACCATGTCAACGCTGAAGGCAGCCTGTTGAAGATGAACAGCAGGAATACCGGGAAGATATAAGGCATATACTTCAACACGGGATTGCTTTGGTCAGGCGACATGCTCATGCTGTAAAGCGAAATAAGCAAGCTGGTGATCACGGCTGTGATCGTAAACAAGCTCAGGTGGTTGCCCAGTAAAGGGATGTTCACGCCAAACTTGATAAAGTCATCAAAAGCGGAGAGATCTTTCGCCCAGAGAAAATCAGCTCCTCTAAGGTCCACGCTTGAGCTAAAGAAACTATACAGGGAGAAGAAGATCGGGATCTGCAGCAAAGCAGGGATACATCCTCCGAGAGGATTTACACCGGCTTCACGGAAGAGTTTCATTTGCTCCATGCTCATAGCTTGCTGGTCTGCACCATGCTTCTCCTTCAACGCTGCAATTTCAGGGCGGAGTGCTTTCATTTTCGCACCGCTCAAATAGCTCTTATAGGAAAGTGGTGAGATCAGCAAACGGATGATCAGTGTCAGCAAGGCGATCACTAACCCATAGCTGCTCACAAAGCTTTTCAGGAAGTCCCAAACCGGTATGATCACATAACGGTTCAGCGGGCGAACAAATGCATAAGGGCCCTGACCCAGGTTTACCAATTTCTCCAGTTTCAGATCTGCTTTTTTCAGGATCTTGAAATCAGAAGGGCCATAGAAAATACTGAACCCTACTTTAGCATTGTCTCCTGCCGGCACAGCCAGTTGCATGTTGGACACTGCTTCCACCACCATTCTTTTATCATCAGGTGGAATATTCCAGTTCATTTTACCCCCTGTAAAATCTGATTTGGCAATCAGGAAAGTATTGAAGAAACGCTGGCGTACACCGATCCATTTTACTTTTTTATCAAAATTCACATTGCTGGTGCGGCCGATGGTATGGTAGTCAAATTCTCCGTCTTCCATATAACCTACCTGCGTGTTCTGCTTTTCAAAGCTGATATCCGATTCCTGCTGGTCTGCGGCATAGCTCCAGGTAAGGTTCATGGTGTTCTGAGAAAGCAGGTGATTGGCGCCTTTCAGGTCCACATCAAAATCGATCATGTACTGATCGGGCCTGATCGTAAACTGGTGTGTGATAGATGCCGTATTTGCACTGTCGGCTGCCCCACGGGTAAAGGAATACGTAGTGCTGCCATCCGCATTCTTCACTGAATCTATTTTGGAGAAGTACAGATCTGAAGTTTCCGTGCTGCTGCTACCGGTATTCACCCGGTAACTGATCTGGTCAAATGCAGTATTGGCCAGTTTCACGTGGCCGCTGTCCATGTTCTTGAACTTTTTCAGTTCCACCCATTTAGGCTGGCCACCCTTGGTCGTAAAAGCTATCTTAAAGAGATTATTCTCTGCATACACCACCTGTTCTTTTGCGTTGGCCGTATCATTGAAAATACCGCTGGCCGTAATCCTTCTCATTGAATCGGCTCTTACTGAATCCATTTTTTGGACCAGCGGATCAGGCTTAGGCTTATTGGCATTGGCAATAGAATCCAATCTGGCTTTTTCCTGCCGGTAAGCGGACTGTTCTTTATTGGTATAAAAAAAGTATCCGAAAAAAAGCACCGCCAATACTACAAAGCCAATGACGGTATTACGATCAAACTTCATCAGGGGGTAAAATTTAAAGACGGCAAAGATAGGAGTTCTGCCCGAGTATGGAGCCAGTTTGGCACTGGAGTCGTTAGCCGGGATCCAGGAGCCGGTCAATAGCAGG
>DATAJQ010000037.1:0-17130 GCA_036262095.1 Chitinophagaceae bacterium
AGTTCCATCCGGCCAAATTAAAAAAATAAAAGATATTCGGATGAAACTTTTCCCTGAATCGGCTTATTTACAACTGGAATTTGATAAAGTAAAATCCCTGCTGGCCAACTATTGCCAGGCAGATCATGCCCGGCAAAAAGCGCTTGATCTAAGGATCCATACCCGCAAGGATTTTATCGATACCCAACTGAGGCAAAGCTATGAATACCACCAGCTTTTGCAAAACGGGATCTATTTTCCCAACGATTATATCCTGAACCTTGGCCGGGAGCTTAAACTCCTGGGCATCCCCGGTGCTGTGCTGAATGGTGAAGAATTTATGGGCATCCGCAAACTGGCCGAAAGCATGGAGCGGATCTTCCGTTGGTTTGATGCAGAAAGAAAAAGCGCCTATTCGGCTATGGCCGGCGTGATCGCCAACACTTATTATGAAAAAGCGATCATCCAATTGATTGACGAAGTGCTGGACGATTCCGGCCAGGTAAAAGACAATGCCTCCGAAGAACTGAAAAATATCCGGATCAGCCTTTACCGCAAACGGAATGAATTGCGCCGGGTATTTGACAAGATCGTAGCCAAACTGAACAAACAGGGATACCTCGCAGAAATAGAGGAAAGCTTTATGAGCGGCCGGAGGGTGGTGGCCGTATTTGCTGAACAGAAAAGGACAGTAAAAGGCATTCTGCATGGTGAAAGCGATAGCCGGAAAACGGCTTTTGTGGAACCCGAAGAGACCATTGAGCTGAACAACCAGGTGCATGAGCTGGAGAATGATGAAAGAAAGGAAGTGTACCGCATTCTCCGGCAGCTTACTTCCAGGCTTTCGGCACATGCTGCTTTATTGAATACCTATCATACCATCATCGGTGATTACGATTTTATCAGGGCCAAAGCAAAATTGGCTGTTGATTATAAAGGTGAGTTTCCTGCTGTGGTTGATAAGGCGCATGTACATTTAGTGAATGCCTATCACCCTTTATTGTACCTGTATAATCAGCGCACCAGCAAACCAACGATACCGGTAACCATCACATTGGATGATGCTCACCGCATTCTGGTGATCAGTGGTCCTAATGCAGGAGGCAAAACAGTAACGATGAAAACGGTCGGCCTTTTGCAGATGATGGTGCAAAGCGGTTTGCTGGTGCCCGTGCATCCATCTTCACAGTTCGGGATCTTCAAACAACTGATGATCCATATCGGTGACACGCAGAGCCTGGAATTTGAACTGAGCACCTATAGCAGTCACCTGCTGCACATGAAATATTTTATGGAGAACGCCAATGGCAAAACCTTGTTCTTCATAGATGAACTGGGCAGCGGGAGTGACCCCAACCTTGGCGGTGCATTTGCCGAAGTGATCATGCAGGAGCTGGCAAGAAAACATGCTTTTGGCATTGTGACAACGCATTACCTGAACCTTAAAGTGATGGCAGGCAAAACGCCGGGCATTATTAATGGTGCTATGGCTTTTGATGAAAAGAACCTTCAACCACAATACAAATTGCTTATCGGCAAGCCCGGCAGCTCCTATACATTTTCTATTGCTGAAAGGATCGGCCTGGATAAATCGCTGATCAGGAAAGCGCGTGAGTTGGTCGACGAAGATCAATTCCGCCTCGATAAACTGCTTAACCGCACTGAGCAGGACCTTCGCGACCTGGAGAAAAAAGAAAAAGAGCTGAACCAGTTGATGAAAGAAAATGAAAGACTGAAAAAGGAAATGCAGCAGGTGATGGATAAAGAAAAACATCGCCAGCAGGTGGAAATACTGAAAGAGCAAAACCGTGTTTCAGAAGAGCGGATCGCTTATCTCAAAGACATGGAGCGAAAACTGAAACAGATGCTGATCGAATGGCGTAAGGAAGAAAATAAGAACAAAGTGATCAAGCAAATGGATGCCTTGCTCTTTAAAAAGGATGAAAAGAAAGTGGTGAGCAAAATGCAGAAAAAGATCGATTCAAAATTTGCGGAAGTAGGAGGAGAGATCAAAGTAGGCGATAAAGTGAAAATGAAACGCAATCACCAGGTAGGGCAGGTAATGGAATTAAGAGGGAAAAAGGCAGTAGTTAAGATCGGCCTGTTGCCAATGCAGGTGGATGTGGGAGACCTGGTGGTAGTGAAAGAAAAAATAATTGATGAGAAATAGGGGGGAAGTCAAAAGTAAAAATTAAAAAATCCGCATCAAGGATAGTTATCGTCTAACGATCAGACAGGTTTTTTTAATTTTTACTTTTGATTTTTGACTTTTTAACCTTATTCTCCAAAAAACAGCGCTTTCAATTCTACTGCATCATCCGGCTTCATTTTTCCACCAAGTATCAGCCTGAGCTGCCTTCTGCGCAAAGCCCCATCAAACAGTCTTTTCTCATCATCAGTTTCTGCTACCAGGGAAGGAACAGGGCGGGGGCGGTTCTGGTCGTCCAAAGCAACAAAAGTATAGTAGGCTTCATTGCTTTTGTATTTCTGCTGTTTTTTCAGGTCTTCACCCCATACTTTCATGTGTACTTCCATGGAACTGGTAAAAGCCCGCGTAACTTTAGCCTGTATATGCACCACATTTCCCAGTTTGATCGGGTTTTCAAAAGAGATATTATCAACAGAGGCAGTAACCACGGGAGCATTACAATGTTTTTGCGCAGCAAGGGCTGCAGCAATATCCATCCAGTACATCAGGCGGCCCCCCATCAGGTTCCCAAACACATTGGTATCGTTGGGCAAAACAAGCTCCGTCATAATGGTCAGGCTTTCCGCCGCTTTCTTTTCAATCATTGGTAAAAATTTGCGCAAAGATAATAAACTGCAAACCGCTATTTTTGCCCCACATAAATAATATATGGAGCCCCACCCCTTAATTTCTTTTGATAATACAGAGTTTGCTTTTGAATACAAGCAGGATAAACAGTTAAAAAAAGCCCGCTTTCTTTTCAGTTGTATGGGAATGCCCTGGCTGGTAAAGCTGGGCACAAGATTTACTCCCTGGGCGGTAAAATCCGGCCTGCCGGTAAAGGGACTGATCCGGAGCACTATTTTTGAGCAGTTTGTGGGTGGTGAAACCCTGGAGCAGACTGCTGTGGTGGCAAAAAAGCTGTCTGATTATCATGTTCAGGTAATACTGGATTATGGAGTTGAAGGTGGTGACGACGGCGAGCAGGGGTTTGATCATGCCACTGAAGAATTTATCCGGGTGATCAATTATGCAGCCACGCAGCCGAATATCCCTTTCATGAGCATCAAGGTCACCGGTTTTGCACGGTTTGCTTTACTGGAAAAGCTGGATGAATTGATGCATCAGCAAGAAGGTACACTAATGAAACGTTATCTCCAGGCGGTCGATTCATTGCCGCCGGATGAAAAAGAAGAATGGCATCGTGTCCGTCATAGAATGATGCAGATCTGTGAAACTGCAGCGCAAAAAAAGATAGGCGTGCTGGTGGATGCAGAAGAGACCTGGATTCAGGACCCTGTTGATGCACTGACCATACTGGTAATGGACCTGCTCAACAAAGAAAGGGTAGTAGTGTATAATACAGTTCAATTGTACCGGCATGACCGGCTGCAATTCCTGAAAGATTCTTATGATGCTGCAAGAGAAAGAAAATTCATCCTGGGTGCGAAGATCGTGAGAGGCGCATATATGGAAAAAGAAAGAAAAAGGGCTGAAGAAAAACAATATCCATCACCTATCCAGCCTGATAAGGAAAGCACCGACAGGGATTATAATACAGCCATTCGTTTTTGCATTGATCATATTGATCGCATCGGACTTATCGTGGCTTCACATAATGAACAAAGCAACCTGCTGACGGCAGACTTGCTGCAGCAAAAAGGATTACCATTCAATCACCCGCATATTCACTTCAGTCAGTTGTATGGAATGAGCGACAATATCACTTTTAACCTCGCACATGCAGGTTGCAGTGTAAGCAAGTATCTTCCATTTGGCCCTATTGAAGATGTGATTCCTTATCTCATGAGAAGAGCACAGGAAAACACTTCAGTGAAAGGACAAACAGGAAGAGAACTGGCGCTTATTAAAAAAGAATTAAAGAGAAGAAGCGTATAATTACAATCGGTTACGGCACTTCAGCAACAAACTTTCAATAGTGATTTGTTACACGTAGTTTTTTTCAACGGGTAAAGAAAATATTTTTTTTAAAAAAAAGTTATAATATTGTTATCACTATTGAATGAGGATTGCCACAGACTGCTACGATAGAACAACTGCAACAACGAATTGCTTTGTATGAAGATATGAAAGCATACAAAGAGCTTTACTACCAGTTATTCGATGGCCTCCATCGTTTTTCCTATTCTATGGTCCGCTCCAAAGAAGTAGCCGAAGAAATTGTTTCCGATGTATTTATCAAACTATGGCAGATACGCGCGCGGCTTGGAGAAATAGGTAATCTGAAAGTATACGTGTATACCATTACCAAAAACTTTTCGCTTAATTATCTTCAGCGCACCTACAAGAATGCACCGGTCAGTATTGAAGAAGTGGAAGTGGAACCGATCATTGAAATGCGCAATCCAGAAGAATTATTTATTTCGGCAGAGATCATGCAAACGATCCGCCAGGCCATTTTGCAATTGCCGCCGCAATGCAGGCTGGTATTTCAGCTGGTAAAAGAAGACGGATTAAAGTATAAAGAAGCGGCTGAAGTGTTGAATATTTCTGCGCTTACGGTCCGCAATCAATTGGCAATCGCCATCCGCAAACTGGGCGAAACGTTGCCGGCTCCTGTACAAAAATTAATTCCCGCTACTAAATTATTTTCGGCTTCATAGGCTCACCAGGGTTTCTCACAGAAACCTGTTGATCCTATCAACGTTAATCCCTGGATTTTCTTTGTGGTCTTTGTCGTCTTCGTGGGATAATAATTCCCACGAAGACGACAAAGACCACAAAGAAAGGAACGTGATTTTCTTTTTTGCAGGAATAGTCCCATTTTAACTGGCTTATTTATAATTAGTTATGACTTGTTCGTGGGCGACCTCTCCATTTGTTAAAATTTTTTGCTTTTGCTTAGTACATCCGGTCTGTTCTTCGTGTCTTTAGTGATTACAGACACCAACTTATGACGGAAGAAAGATTTTGGTTATTGTTCAGCGCCAGGCTTTCCGGTGAAGCCACACCGGAGGAACTTGCTGAACTGGAAGTTTTTTTACAGGAAAATCCTGATGCCCACCTGCGTACAGGAATGATTGAAAATATCTGGTCTGTTAATCCTCCACTTTCTGAAGACTACAAGGAAGCTGCTTTCAACAAGCATCTGCAAAGGATGAGCAATCATTTTTCAGAACCGGTATTGCAATATGAATCGGAAGAAGCGCCTGAAGAGCCGGTGATAGAGAAAAAAACACGCAGGGCCGTTTATCGTGTCATAGGTTGGGTTTCGGCAGTAGCAGCCGCCTGCGTACTGGGGTGGTATGCGTATTGCTATTTCCCATTTGCAGATGAGGGTGCCAACATTGCCCAGGCCCAGAATACAGTCAGCACAAAAAAAGGTTCCAAGTCCAAAATACAATTGCCCGATGGAACACAGGTTTGGTTGAATGCAGACAGCAAGATCACCTATAATGAGAACTTCCAGGATAAATTACGGGAAGTGCAATTATCTGGTGAGGCATTCTTCGATGTGGTTCGTGATGAGAGCCGTCCCTTCATCATACACACCAATGTGATAGATGTAAAAGTGCTGGGCACAGCTTTCAATGTGCGGTCTTATGCTGATGAAAAAAACACAGAGACCTCGCTGATCCGCGGCTCAGTGGAGATCACTTTGCGGAATAACCCTGATAAGAAGATCATTCTCAAACCCAATGATAAACTGATCGTGGATAATATGGAAGCCAAAGCAGAAACGGCTTCGGCAGATGTTGTGCCTGACAAGCAAAGAAGTAACAGGCCTTCCCTGCTCACATTGAGGAAGGTAAGTTTTAAGGATACTGAGAGCGGTGCCCTTGAAACCTTATGGGTCAAAAACAAGCTGGCTTTCGATGCAGAAGCAATGGAAGATATAGCATTGAAGATAGAACGCTGGTATGATGTAAAAGTGATCATGCCCGATGGCCGTATCCGGAAAACAGAATACAGCGGCATATTTGAAAATGAGAACCTGGAGCAGCTAATGGAAGCATTACAATTGACAGGAAATTTCCACTACAGGATAAATAAGAAAGAAGTAACGATCTGGCCTTAACACATCGTGAACCTTTGATCTTTTTGTTTGAACTGCTAACAACGATTGCTCATCTAAAAAAAACTGCACATATGGTTAAAAACACATGACTCCCCTTTAAATAAAGAACGGAGAATGTTTGCGGCATTCCCCGTTTGAAAGACAGCTAGTTTGCTCAGGCTTGAGCAAAAATTCTATCATTAAATTCAAAACTAAGGTATGAAAAAAAATGGATCAGGCGTATCCCCCCATACGCCCTACCTATTCATCAAATGCTTACTCATGATGAAGTTTACCATTCTGCTTATTATCGCCTTTTCCCTTCAATCTTTCGCTAATGGTTACGGACAGGAAAATATCAACCTTAACCTGGAGAAAGTAACGTTGAAAAAGGTGTTCAAGGCCATCGAACAGCAAGGTGCCTGCCGGTTTGTTTACAAAGATGAAATATTGCCGAGAGAACAGCGTATCAGCATTGCCGTTGAAAATGCCTCTCTCGAAGAAGTGATGAATAAAGTGTTGCGTAACACCGAATTAAGTTACAAAAGACTGAGTAGCAGCCTCGTGGTTATAACCACAGGCATTGTCGGGACAAGTGCCGTGCCCGTTACCGGTAAGATCACCAATGAACTGGGTGAACCCCTGCCTGGTGTAAACATTGTTGAAAAAGGCACTAATAATGGAACCACCACCAATGCAGACGGCAGCTTCGTATTGAATGTTGCCAGTCTGGACGCAACATTGGTGATCACCTATATCGGTTTTGTGCCCCAGGAACTGGCACTGTCCAACCGCTCTGAAGTGAGCGTAAAACTGGTGGCAGAAGATAAAAAACTGGAAGAAGTGGTAGTGATCGGTTATGGTACACAAAAAAGAAGGAATGTGACCGGCGCTATCACCAGCGTAAAAGCGAGCGACCTGGAAAATGCTCCCATCATGCGCGTGGAGCAGGCCTTGCAGGGGCGCGTTTCCGGTCTTACCATTGCCGCCGCATCCGGTCAGCCAGGTTCTTCCTCCACAATAAGGGTGCGTGGTACAACGTCCATTAATGATGGAGCGAACAATGTGTTATATGTAGTGGATGGTATTGTGGTTGACAATGGTGGTATCGATTACCTGAACCAGAATGATATCGAATCAATCGAAGTATTGAAAGATGCAGCATCCGCAGCTATCTATGGTGCGCGTTCCGCAGCAGGTGTTATCCTGATCACTACCAAGAAAGGGAAGGCAGGTGCTGTTTCTGTTAATTACAATGGCTATTAT
This sequence comes from Chitinophagaceae bacterium, assembly GCA_036262095.1. Lineage (GTDB taxonomy): Bacteria > Bacteroidota > Bacteroidia > Chitinophagales > Chitinophagaceae > Terrimonas_A. The sequence continues at coordinate 7,452 of DATAJQ010000037.1, forward strand.
GGTGTTCAGGAACCTGCTTCCAAACTGAAACTGCTGAATGCAACTGAATATGCCACCCTCAGCAACGAAGCAGCACTGGCAGCCGGTGGTTCTGTTCTGTATCCTGATCCCAGTGCTTTAGGGAAAGGTACTGACTGGCAGGATGCGATTTTCAATAATAGTGCCCGTATACAAAATCATGATATCAGCATCAGTGCCGGTTCAGAAAAATCCACGTATTATTTTTCATTGGGTTATTTTGACCAGGAAGGGATTGTGGGCTCGGATATCTCCAGCTATAAACGGTATAATGCCCGCCTGAACTCTTCCCATAAAGTCACCAAATGGCTGACCATCGGTAATAATATCGGCTACTCTTATATCCGCAGCAAGGGTATCGGTAATACCAACGGTGAATATGGCGGCCCGCTGGCTTCAGCGATCAATCTTGATCCGATCACTCCTCTTATAGAAACTGACCCCTCTGTGGTGAATGCTCCGCCTTATTCCACACAACCTGTTGTAAGGGATGCCAATGGAAATCCTTATGGCATTTCCAAACTGGTAGGGCAGGAGATGACCAATCCTTTGGCTTATATCAAAGCACACGAAGGAAACTATGGATGGTCGCACAACCTGGTAGGAAATATTTTTGTAGAGATAGAGCCGATCAAAGGTTTGAAGTTCAGGACCAATATAGGTGCCAAACAGGCATTCTGGGGCAACACTTCTTTCAGCCCGGTAGTGTACCTGAATGCTTCAACACAAACTACCAACAATTCGTTTTACAGAGAGAATAACCGCGGTTTCAACTGGACATTTGAAAACACGGTGTCATACAACAAGAACTTCGGTTATCACAACCTGACTGTGATGGCCGGTACAGGTGCTTATGTGGACAATAACTCTGTAGGCAACGGAGTAACTTATTACAACCTGCCTGTTAATAGCTTCAAAGAAGCTTCCATGAATTTTGCGACTGTTGCTGCTGATATCCTCGCATGGGGAAATGAGAGCTACAAGCACAAAATTTCTTCCATCTACGGCCGTGTTATTTATGACTATAATGATAAGTACCTGTTCACGGGTCTTATCCGCCGTGATGGTTCTTCCCGGTTCGGAGCGAATAAAAAATATGGATACTTTCCCTCCGGTTCTATCGGCTGGGTAGTGTCAAGAGAAGATTTCTTCCCTACCAACAATGTCGTTTCTTTCCTGAAGATCCGCGGTTCTTATGGTATCACGGGTAATGATGCGATCGGAGACTTCCGTTATATTTCCACTGTAGGTGGCGGCCGCAACTATCCATTCGGGTATGATAACTACCTGATCGGTTACAGCCCCAATGCACCGGCCAATCCCGATCTGCAATGGGAACAGACCAGCCAGTTGAACATCGGTTTTGAAGCCACACTATTCAGGAACTTCAGCCTTACATTCGATTGGTATAAGAAGAAAACTTCTGAAATACTCATGTCAGTTACCATTCCTGCTTATGTAGGTCTCGGTAATCCTGTAGGCAACGTAGGTGGTATGCAAAACAGTGGCGTGGAGCTGGAATTGGGTTACAACAAAAAATTCGGCGACCTCAACCTGTCTGTAAAAGGCAATGTGTCTTATGTAAAGAACAGGGTCACTTACCTCGGTGCTGATAAAGAATTTCTCGAAGGCTCAGGCTGGCAGGCAAGTGCTTACAACCTTACCCGTGCACAGGTAGGACATCCTACATTCTCTTTCTATGGCTTTGAAACCCTGGGTATTTTCCAAAACCAGGCTGAAGTAAATAACTACAGGGATAAGAACGGTACCATCATCCAGCCCAATGCAAAACCTGGTGATTTCAAATGGGCAGATCTGAATGGTGATGGCAAGATCGGTTCTGAAGACCGTACTTTCATCGGTGATCCTACACCGACCTGGAGCTATGGCTTTACCATCAATGCTTCTTATAAGCAGTTTGATCTGGTATTGTTTGGACAGGGTGTTACTGGTAATGAGATCTTCAATGCACTCCGCCGCCTTGATGTGGCCAATGCCAACTGGACCACTGCTGCACTTGGCCGCTGGACCGGTGAAGGTTCTACCAATACTTTCCCCCGCCTCACAACAGACGATGCCAATGGCAACTTTAAAAACCCATCCACTTTCTATTTGTCAGATGGTGCTTATTTCAGGATCAAGAATTTGCAGATCGGTTACACTCTTCCTAATTCCATTGCACAAAAAGCAGGTCTTAAAAGAGTGCGTATATACTTAGGCAGCGGCAACCTGCTCACTTTAACCAAATACACAGGATTTGATCCTGAGATTGGTGGAGGCAGCTATGGTATTGACAGAGGTATCTATCCTCAGGCCCGTTCCTATATGGTTGGCTTAAACCTAGGTTTATAATCCTAAAAAACTATTACAATGAGAACCAATTATTTTTCTAAAATATGCCTCGTGCTGCTGGCTTTGCCTGTATTGCACGCTTGTAAGAAAAGTTTTCTGGATGTAGATCCGGTCGGACTTAATCTGGAATCGAACTATTATTCAAATCCCACTGAAGCATTTGCCGGACTGGTAGCCGCTTACGATCCGCTTGGGATGGAAACGGCCGGTACATATGCCAATAAACTCGGGCCGCTGAACTCTGCTTCTGATGATTGCGTAGCTGGTGGTGCTTCCGGTGGTAATGATATGAATACCTGGCAGGTTTGGAATAATTATACGCTTACACCTGCAGTAGGCCCGCAAATGGAATACTGGACAAGAAATTTTACCGGCGTATCGAGGACCAATATCATCCTCTCCAAACTGGGTGATGTGCCCGGGCTGGATGAAAACACCAAAAAGAGATATATCGCTGAAGGGAAATTCCTCCGTGCTTATTATTATTTCGATCTGGTGCGTTTGTTCAAAAATGTTCCTTTATTCACTGCTCCTGTTGCAACAGAAGAGATCTACAACCAGGTGCAGGCAGCTCCTGCTGATGTGTATGCACAAATTGAAAAAGATCTGCGTGATGCTATTCCTGATCTGCCACCAACGGTGCCTGTTACTACAGAAGGCGGTCGTGCCACACAAGGCGCTGCCAAGGCCCTGCTCGGTAAAGTGATCCTGTTCCAGAATGATAACAGCAGGATGATGGAAGCAGCCAATCTGTTTGAGGACGTGAATAAGCAGGACAATATTTATGGGTATAAGTTGATGACCAATTTTGGTGACATCTTCCGTCCTGATAAAAAATTCAACAGCGAATCCGTGTTCGAGATCGGCCATACATCTGTTGCCAATGGCAACTGGAATGCATGGGGAGCAGTTGAAGGAAATGTATACACACAAATGATCGGGCCACGCGCTTATACCGGTACGATCTATGAAACAGGATGGGGCTTCAATCCTGTACGCAAAGAACTGGCTGATCTGTTGTATGGTGATCCCCGTTATCAATACACAGTTGCGGATATCGACAGCATGGTGGATGCAGGTGCTGCTACAAGCTATGAGGCCAGCTATCAGAACACAGGTTATTTCGTTCAGAAATTTGCTCCGCTCAAACAATGGAAATCAACCGGCGGAGGTAATGTTGAATTGAACTATCCGAACAACGTAATTGAAATACGCCTGGCTGATACTTATCTCATGGAAGCGGAAGCATTGCTCCGTGCTCCGGGTGGTGATGCAGTGAAAGCTGCCAAATACCTGAATGATGTAAGGGCAAGGGTTGGTCTTACACCTGTAGCAGCTACATTAGATAATGTGGCACTGGAGCGCCGCAAGGAGCTTGCTACCGAAGGTCATCGCTGGTTCGACCTTGTGCGTACAGGCAAAGCCGCTACAGTATTGGCCTTTAAAGGATTTGTTGCAGGCAAGCATGAGATCCTGCCTATTCCTTTGAATGAACTGACCAATACTAAACTTGTACAAAATCCTAACTATAATTAAGGATTGCCATCCACTTAAAAATGTTTTTTATGAAACATACAAATAAAACAAGATTACTGACCAGTGTCATGCTCATCCTTTTGGGCGTTGCACTTTTCCAGGCCTGTAAAAAAGAAGGAGAGGACCTTACATTAGGTGCTCTGCCCACGCCCGATTTTGAAGTGATCCAGGGCACTGACGCAAATAACCTTATCCTCATTAATAAATCATCCATGCCCATCATTCCTTACTGGACCGTGAGCAATGGAGCCAAACTGACTGGCGATTCTGCCAAGATCAATTTTGTGCTTGCAGGCACTTATGAAGTGACCCTGACAGGTGCCGGGCAGGGAGGATTAGGCAGCACTACCAAAACCATCACCATTGCACAAAATGATCCAACTGCCTGCAGCCCTACCAAGCCATTGGGCTTTATCGCAAGCTGCACCAGCAAAAAATGGAAACTGAATCCTGCAGCCGGTGCTTATAAAGTTGGTGAAGGTGCCGACAATGGCAACTGGTGGAGCAGTGGTGCCGGTGATGTTACCGGCCGCTCCTGCGAATTCAATGACGAGTACACTTTTGTGTTTGATGGTGCCGGTACTTTCACGTACGACAATAAAGGTGATTTTTATGCAGATGGTTATCTCGGCTCAGGCAGTAATGGTTGCGAACCCAATGCCAACCTTAACAATGCGCAGAAACCCTGGGCTTCCGGCAATTTCACTTACCAGGTACTTCCTGGTGGTGTGAAAGGATTGGGGCAACTGAAAGTGGTCGGCCTTGGTGCTCATATTGGTCTGCAGAAAGTGCATAATGGCGGGGAAACCACTACTGGCCCTACCTGGAACTCTATTACCTATGATATCATTGAAATGACACCTAATGGTGGTGGTCCCGGACATGATATCCTCAAACTTGGTGTTGCCCTTGCTGCACCCGGCTGGTGGACATTTACATTACGTTCTGAATAAAGGATTAGTATGCGTATTATTATCGTATCCGTTGCATGTCTTCTGGGTTTTGTATCCTGTTCAAAAAGTGGAGGGGGAGGTTCTACAATTACTCCCCCCGGCCCACCAGTAGACAAAAACTGGAAATTTGAGACCACTCCCGTATGGGCCGAAGAGTTTAACTATACCGGCGCACCTGATGCAGCGAACTGGTATTATGATATCGGAGGAAGCGGCTGGGGAAATAATGAGCTCCAGTATTACACTAATACTACCGATAATGCAGTGGTGGCCGGTGGCGTACTTAAGATCACTGCCAGGAGTGAAGCAATGGGAGGTATGAACTATACTTCTGCCCGGCTGCTTTCCAAAAACCTGGGCGATTTTCTTTACGGCAGGGCGGAGATAAGAGCAAAACTGCCGGCAGGCCGTGGCACATGGCCCGCTATCTGGATGCTGCCTACCGATTGGGTTTATGGTGAATGGCCCAAGTCGGGCGAGATTGATATAATGGAACATGTAGGGTATGATCCCAATGTAGTGCATTTCAGTGTGCATACGCAGGCATATAATCATACTATCAATACACAAAAAACAAGCACCAAGACCATTCCGACGGCGATGACGGAGTTTCATAATTACCGGGTGGACTGGACCCCTTATGCCGTACGTGGTTATTTTGATGATGCACTGGTGTTCACTTTTACCAATGATGGGAAAGGTGCTGCCACCTGGCCGTTTGATAAACGGTTTCACCTGATATTGAACCTTGCAGTTGGCGGCAACTGGGGTGGTGCGCAGGGCGTGGATAATACAGCATTCCCTGCAAGTATGGAAGTTGATTATGTACGCCTTTATAAAATGATTCCCTGATGCGAAGCTATTTAACAGACCGTCTGTTGACGGTTGAAAGAAGCCATAGATACGGCAATCGTTAAGCACTTAGCAGCAGTTAGTGCAGGGCGGGTTGTTTTTAAGCAGGCCCGCCCTTATTGTTTTTATTTAGTTATTTAATGCTGATAGTTCGTTGGCCGTTGACCGATGACCGTTGGCCGGCTTCATCTTGATATCACCTTCCATACAGTCTATACAGTATCTTCTAAACTAAAGCTGATTATCGGCCATCAGGCTATTATTTATCTATCCTTTACCAGTTATCCTTTCGTTTTGGTACTATTGTTGAAGTAAGCGGCTTGTTCCTGATCCGGAAAATTAATATAGATAATAAAGTAAATATTTCCCGGTAAACCATTTTGCACTGAGAATTCTTAACTAAAGCTGCATGATATAGATATACTCAAAATTTTTTGAGGATGCTTTTAGCTGCGGGAGCTGTTTCCGAGATCATCAGTTTCATCCAGGTACTTTGCTGGATCATTCTTCCTGTTTTAGCCCTGGCTATTTTACTGACTGTTTTTTTGCATTACCGCAAAAAGAGAAAGAATGCGGCAGAGGCATTGCCTGCTGAGGAGTTATTGCCTGTGCCGGCAACGCTTATCCAGGGAAAAAAGCCTGCTGACTACATCCTTTTCGATCATTCCGGCCTTGTGGATCAATACCACAACAGGCTTTGCCAAAGCCAGGCAAAATATACAGCCCTGCGTCACGATTTCTCCCGGCTGGAAACAAAATATACTGCTTTAGCGCTGTACGCATCGAATCATACCCATAACCCTAAAGAAGAAGAAATGGAAAACTCTGCCCTCCAACTAAGCCCTGCCATACAGGAAGAAGTTGATTCACTGATCAAAAAACATAAAGCAGAAAAGCAGGAATGGAAAGAGAAGAATGAGCAACTGGCACATTCCTACCGCAGCCTGGAACAGGAAAATAATCTTTTACAGGCCAAACTGGAACTGGCTTCTGCCACAGATGAGGGAAAAGAATCGATAGTAAATAAATGGGCTGAAGAAAACAGTATCCTGAAAGATAAACTCGCCGAGCACGATTACCTGAGTGATATAGTGGAAGAAAAAAAATCACAGATCATTTTCCTCCAAAATCAATTGGAGCAAAAAATCGTTCTTCAGCACGCGGCAGAACATCAAACATCACAATTGCAGGCCGAACTGGCAAAAGGGGAAGAATTGCTCCAACAAAAAGAGCAACATCTGCAGGAAAAACAACAGGAACTCACTACCCTTCAGGGACAATTAGCTGCCCAACAGGAAATCCTGCATGCCACCGCAAAAAAACTGACCGCCTGCAAGCAACTCACCCAACGGTTTTACGAAGAGTTCAGCCGCGAGTCAGCAGGACTATTGACTGCCGACTAACGACTCCCGACTCGGGACAGGTTCCCCCAATCCACATCTTCCCCACAGCCCGTTTCAGCACCGGGCTTTTCGCTAACTTGCACTTATGCAACAATACTTAACCCTGCTGCAGCATATCCTTGACAACGGTGCCCATAAAACAGACCGTACCGGGACCGGTACGCAAAGCTGTTTTGGTTACCAGATGCGGTTTGATCTCCAAAAAGGCTTTCCCCTGGTGACCACCAAGAAAGTACATCTGAAAAGTATTATTCATGAATTGCTGTGGTTCCTGAAAGGCGAAACCAATATCGGCTATCTGAAAGAACATGGAGTAAGGATCTGGGATGAATGGGCCGATGAAAATGGCGAGCTGGGACCTGTTTATGGAAAACAATGGCGCAGTTGGGAAGGAAAGGATGGTAAGGTTGTGGACCAGGTAACTGACCTGATCAAACAGATCAAAGCCAACCCCGACAGTCGCCGCCTTATTATCAGCGCATGGAATGTGGCTGATTTGCCGGAAATGGCTTTGATGCCCTGCCATACCCTTTTCCAGTTTTATGTTGCCAATGGGAAACTGAGTTGCCAGTTGTATCAACGCTCTGCTGATGTATTCCTTGGGGTGCCTTTCAATATCGCTTCCTATGCTTTGCTTACGATGATGATCGCCCAGGTCTGTGACCTGCAACCAGGGGAATTCATCCACACTTTTGGTGATGTGCATATTTACAGCAATCATACGGAGCAGGTGCAATTGCAGCTTACAAGGGAGCCATTCCCGTTGCCGGTGATGAAACTGAACCCTGCTGTAAAAGATATTTTCAGTTTCAATTTTGAAGATTTCACCCTGGAAAATTATCAATCACATCCTGCCATTAAAGCTCCTGTAGCAGTATAAAGGAAATTCATATTCAGCATCATGATCATTACGCTTGTTGTCGCGGCTTCCAGAAATAATGTGATAGGAAAGGATAACCAGTTGCTCTGGCGTCTTCCTAATGATACCCGTTATTTTAAGAATGTGACCTGGGGCATGCCGGTGATCATGGGCCGCAAAACATTTGAATCGCTTGGCAAGCCGCTGGGAGGCCGCACCAATATTGTGCTGACACGAAATTCCGGTTGGAAAGCGCCGGGAGTAACAACGGTTAAGAACCTGGACGATGCGCTTTTCCTGGCTAAAGAAATGGATGTAAAAGAGGTGATGGTGATCGGCGGCGGCGAAATTTATAAAATGGCTATGGCAAAAGCAGGAAGAATACACATAACAAGGGTAGAGGCCGAACTGGAAGGAGATGCGTATTTTCCTGAAATAGATCCGCTGTTGTGGAAACTGGTAAGCAGGGAAGACCACCCCGCTGATGAGAAACACCAGTATGCTTATTCGTTCCAGGTCTGGGAACGCCGCCCTCTTTAAAGTTTCTGGTAAAGAAGATATCCGTTGACCGTTGTCCTTTGCTCGATGACTGTTGACCGAGTGACCGATGGTCCGAATTTGCACGCAAGGCAGAGCCAGTAATCCCCTTTCCATTGTCACCCCGGCCCTGGTTTCAGGGAATAACCGGTATAGTACATTAAAAGCCGGGGGCTTCCAGCGCTGCAGTTATTTCTGATAGGTAAGCCATATTACTTGAGAAATGAGCACCATCTCTTAAATCTGAACAGTAAAGAAGTCATTACTTTTGCTCAGTGTTCAATAAACTACAGCTTCTCTGGAAATATATCCGCTATTACAGCAAGGCATACAATGGTAAAGGACATGGTATGCATTCTCCGTTTGTATATGATTTTATCATCAGTGTTTTGAATGATAAAACACATTATGCCGATTATGACCGTGTAGAAACATTGCGCCGTCAATTGCTGGCAGATAATACCGTTCTTGAAGTGAACGACCTGGGTGCAGGTTCGGCTAAGAATAACCGCCCCGGCAGAAGCATTGCTGATATTGCGCGTCATGCAGCCAAGCCTGCTAAATTCGGGCAACTGCTTTACAGGATGGCAAAGTATTACCAGCCGCAGCATATGCTTGAATTGGGCACTTCGCTTGGTATTACCACGCAATACCTGGCAATGGCCCGCCCCGGCGGCAGCCTGACTACGATCGAGGGAGCTGCCACTGTTGCTGTTGTAGCGAAAGAAAAAATAAAAGCAGCAGGTATCGGGAATGTGCAATTGCTGCAAGGCAATTTTGATGAATTATTACCGGAAGTATTGAAAACACAACAGCGGCCTGACTTTGTTTTTATTGATGGCAATCACCGGGAAGAGCCAACGGTCCGTTATTTTGAACAACTTGCCGCAGTAGCTCATAATGACACGATCTTAATATTTGATGACATTCACTGGAGCCGGGAAATGGAACAGGCCTGGGCCCATATCAAGGCGCACCCGGCAGTCCGTTGCACGATCGATCTGTTCTTTATCGGCATCGTATTGTTTCGCCAGGAATTCCGCGAAAAACAGGATTTTGCTATCCGGTTTTAGATCAGTTCGTAGAATTACTTAACACGCTGTCAAATTTTTAATATCTTCGGGCTGTGTGGTAATTCAATTCTCCCAATATAAACTGAACCACTTTCA
>DATAJQ010000038.1:0-5023 GCA_036262095.1 Chitinophagaceae bacterium
CTGACCTGGTGCAAATACATTGTATATCTCAAAAAAATCGGACGAAAGGATGATCGGAATATTGTACTGGCCTTCCTGCCAGGTAAAAGATGGCGGAAGCGTATCAATAAAATCATTGTCCAGTGTTTCAAGAAACATATCTGTGCTGAATGCCAGTACGCTTCCTGCACTGAGCTTTACCCTGAAATCGTTAGGCAACAGTGGAGAAACGTCTTCAATGAATGGTTGCGCCTTCAGTTCATCCAGTTCTGCCTGGCTGAAAAGATTTTTTTCAGGCTGCCCCATTGTTTCATTGGTAACGGATTTAGTGATAGAAATATAATCGAACCCATTTTTCCGGATACTGCCTTCTTTCAGCAATTGCTGGATATTGATGAACATCTGTATGGAACAAAGCAGCAGGAGCACACCCACCCCAAGTCCGATATAGGAGAACCAGCGTGAAGCAGCGTTGGTACCTGTTTGCAATAAGGGTTGTATAGGTTTGAATGATACAGCCACAGTAATAATTTATAAATGAAAAAGACGGGTGTAAGGAAAAAACTCAATGCGCTCAAGGTCAGCAAGGACAACGGATGCATTGCGGGCTTTGGATTCTTCCAGTATCAATTGCATGGCATTCTGTGAATTCCTGTCATCAAGGTGGCTGAACGGTTCATCCAGCAGCAGAAAATCGAATGGCTGCAGTAAAGCCCTGATGATAGCTACACGTTGCTGTTCTCCATAAGAACAGGTCCTTGCCAGTGAATTCATTTTTGTACCGATGCCCAAACGTTCCGCCATTTCACGGATCTTTTCCGGAGGATGAAAAGGATTGAGCTGGCGTTTGATCTCCAGGTTTTCTGCAACGGTTTGGTGAGGGAACAGGCGAAGGTCCTGGAACACGATGCTGACATGATCTTTGCGTAAAGGTGCCAGTTGTTCAGGGCTCATGTTCCGGATGTCTTGCTGATCATACCGGATCGCTCCATCAAAATCTTTGCGCATGCCATACAGGAAATTGATCAGGGAAGACTTGCCGCTTCCTGAGGGAGCAACGATCTTGATCAGTTCTCCCTTTTGCCATACTATTTCTTTACCCCACACTTCAGATGTTTGTGTACGGCTTTTTTCAAAGTATACGGGCAATAGATTGCTTATTGTAAGCTGCATGAATTAAAAGTATAAAAAAAGCCGCAGACACCAGTCTGCGGCCTATTGTGTATGTGTTATATCAATTAAATGCTTTGGGAGGCGCTTCTGTTACGGTAGTTGAATCAACTACATTATAACGGGCACGCTCTGCATTGCGGAGAGTTACTATTTTATCAGCATACTGATTGAGTTGTTTAAGGCTGTTGGTGCCTTTGTTGATCAGGTTAACATCAAACTGATAAGAACCTGTGCCGCCTTTATAATCTGCATAAAACGTTACATCCTGCCAGGTCTCTTTGGAGAGCTGCAACACTTTGGATGATGTACTGTCGCGCATTTCTGAATCGATCAGCGACATGAATTTCTGAAGATTGAAAAACGCACCAAATGTATGTCCGCTGATCTTATCTGCGTAAGCAGGTTTGTTGTTGCCGGCAAGGAAACCTGAAGTAAGTGCCGGTGTATTGGAAACAGTCAGCCAGCCTTTCTCCGTTTTAATGTCTGCCATTCCGGAAGGCATTTTGTTCAGGTCTTCACTGAACACGTTGTAGATCTTGTCGAATGATTTCTGATCATCGATCGCCATCCCAAAAACGTATTGCGGTTCTGATTTGTTAGTGGTGTAGCTGGAAGTTTTTCCTTCATATTCATACTTTACTGTATCCACCCTGCTGATAACATCTGTTACAGCAAATGCCAGGTCGCCTTTGAAGGCTTTACCGATATCATCGAGGCTAAGCCCTTTCTGGCCGAGGAATGCATTGGCCAGGCCGTCAGCACCGATCAGTTTGATCATTTCAGTGATGGCGCCGATAGGGTAGCTGTATACACCTGCAGCAAGCACATCGCCATTGGGCAGTCTGCTGGTGAGTTCGCTGCTTGCACCTTTGGAAGAATATTTATTGATAAGCTTGGTCAGCTCTTTACCATAGTATTGTTTGCCATTGAGGGTTATTTTGCCATCATCAAAGCTCAGGGTGCCTGTGCTTACATTCCCTTCCATCAGCACATTCAGTTTCATCATATCCATTACGCCCATGGGCATATTGCTGTAGAGGTTGCCTACGCTGAGCCAGAGATGCATGTCACCTTTGCTTTCGATAAGGTCTGCAAATTTGGAATCCGAGTCCAGGAGATCTTTTCCTTTCAGCTTATAGATGTTTTTGGCAAAAGCCACGAGGCTGTCTTCAGGAAATCTTCTTGACTCCATGCCGGTGGTATTGAAAGGAGCATCTGCTACAAACACGAACTTTGATTTATTCCACGTGAGAACTGCATCATTCATGCGAAGTATGGTCAGGTCGCCTGATTTTTCAGGAGTGGCTGAACTTTTTTCTGAATGTTTTACCATTTCCTCAAAAGCTGCCTGATCTTTTATATCACCCTGAAAAGAAGCATAGCCTCCACGGCCTCTTCCTGCAAGAAAGAAACAAAACCCTTTTTCTGTATTTACGCCGGACAGTGAAGGGTCCTGCAACATCTTACGGGCAAAGGAATCTGAAGCTTCGCGGCTCGCTTCCTGGAACCACTGGCTTTTCTTGATCTCTTCCCAACTGAGTTTGGAGGATAAGGAACCACTGTTGAAATAAAATACTACAGCGGCTTCTTTCGGAACAAGCAAGCCGGTTTTGCCACCCTTTTTACAGGATACGGCAAAAAGTGTCACTGTCACTGCAATGGCAAGTAATAGTGGATTACGTTTCATAGATTGATGGTTTGAATCATTATTTAGGAGCCTAAAGAAAAGAAAAATTCAGCAGTTCTTCTAGCGGAAGGTGTATTTGTTTCCCATTCCTCAGATCCTTGACCACACAGGCTTTTTCGGCCAGTTCCTTTGTTCCGATAATGACGATATAGGGAATATTCTTTTTCTCGGCGTATTTGAATTGCTTGTCAAATTTGCTGTTTTCATGGTACAGTTCTGCCCTGGTATTCCCTGCGCGTAGCTGTTGCATCAGGCTAAAAGCCGTCTTGCTTTCCTGCTCTCCCAGGTTGAAAAACAGCACCTGGCTGCCCATCTGCACATCTGCCGGGAAAAGCTGCAGTTCATCCATTACGTCATATATCCTGTCTACGCCAAATGAAATACCCACTCCTGGTATGCCGGGTACGCCAAAAAGGCCGGTAAGATCATCATAGCGGCCGCCTCCGCCGATACTGCCCATTTGCACGCCGCGGGCCTTTACTTCGAAGATGATGCCGGTGTAGTAATTGAGCCCCCGTGCCAGGGTAAAATCGATCAGCAGTGGGGGAGCTTGCATGGAGGGATCGAAATAGTCGAGTACGGTCTCCAATTCCCGGATTCCGGCTTCGCCGGTTTCGGTTTTGCCCAGTAATTCTTTTATGCAGGCCAGTTTTTCCCTGTTCGTTCCTGTTATTTCGAGGTACTGGCGGATAATGCTGACCTGTTGCTGATCAAGCCCTTTTTCGGAAAGCTCGGCTTCTACTTTCGCCAGTCCTATCTTGTCCAGTTTGTCGATAGCCACGGTGATGGCGATCATCTTATCCGGCCCGCCGCACACTTCTGCCAGGGCGGCCAGTATTTTGCGGTTATTGATCTTGATGTCAACAGGTATGCCCAGCTGGTTGAACACTTCTGCATAAAGTGTTGCCAGTTCCACTTCATTGAGCAGGGAAGTGCTGCCTACCACATCGGCATCACATTGATAAAACTCGCGGTAGCGGCCTTTTTGCGGCTTGTCTGCCCGCCACACCGGTTGTATCTGGTATCTTTTAAAAGGGAAGCTGAGCTGGCCCTGATTCATGGCCACATAGCGTGCGAACGGAATGGTAAGATCGTATTTGAGCGCTCTTTCAGTGATGGCTTTTGTGTTGCGGCCGTGCAATATTTTTTCAAATTCCTCCCTGGCCAGTTGCTCTTTTTTATCAAGGCCATTATTCAATATTTTGAAAATAAGCTTGTCGCCTTCTTCCCCGTATTTGCCCATCAGGGTTTCCAGATTTTCCATAGCAGGGGTTTCCAGCGGTTGAAAGCCATATAGTTCAAATACAGTACGGATAGTGTTAAAGATATATTGCCGTTTGCGGACAATATCAGGTCCAAAATCACGGGTACCCTGTGGTAAGCTAACAGTTGGTTTTGCCATTATTTATATTGAAGAGTTGTGTCGGCTGGCAGCTGACTGGTTGTATATTTTTCGATGATCGCATCGCAGGCTTCGGCGATCATTTTGTACACATCATGGTAGCCTGGTTCGGGTCCATACCAGGGATCGGGCACGTCCATGTCTTTTCCAGGGTATAATTCATTCATCAGCAGGTCTGTTTTGTCGGGATCATACTTGCTTTTGGCAATATGCCTGATCTCGTTCAGTACGTCGCCTGCGAGCGCATAGATCCTGTCATAGACCTCAAAATCAGCAGCAATGAATTTCCTGGAACGCTGATGGGCGATATCGATGCCATTGAGGCGGGCTACTTTCTGGGAAAGGTGATGCGGGGCTTCTCCATTATGATAGCCGTTGGTGCCGGCGCTTTCCACACTCCAGTTGAGCCCTGCCGCGAATGCCTTCTGCTGTAAAATGCCTTCAGCCAGCGGGCTGCGGCAGATATTACCGAGGCAGACCATTAAAATTTTCATAACTGCAAAGATAAGAATTCGTTGACCGTTGACGGTTGTCCGTTGACCGAATGGCCAATGGCTGTTAACACGCAAGTCTGAGCCAGTAGTTCCTTTTCCATTGTCACCCCGGACCAGGTTTAATACACTCGCTACTATAGTTCGCTAAGATCCGGGGTCTCCCCTCATCTGCAGTATTTTCCAGGCAATAATATCTTACAGGTTTGAAGCAAGTGCAGCGCGGGGAGACCCCGGCTCTTATATTCTTTAAACCTGAATGCTTACTGAACCAGGGCCGGGGTGACAATG
>DATAJQ010000039.1:0-4728 GCA_036262095.1 Chitinophagaceae bacterium
ATTTACTTTTTTGCCTTGATGCAAAAAAGTAACAAAAAAGATCAAGGCTGCAGAAAAATGGCTAAAAATTACTGTGTAAGCCGAGCGCGCAGGGAACTCGCTCCGAGCTTACGTTTAGGTTGAAGACGCCACGGGCTCAAACAACCCCGCGCGCTTTCCTGCTGCCCAGGAACGGCATACACAGTAATTTTCTTAACGCCATTTTTCTGAGGCCGCTGCGGCGTGATAATGGAAGAGTTCTGTAGTCCAGATATATCCTGGAAGTTAATAAGTGGATCTTAAATATCTTCCTTGCTGGCTCTTTTCAGTAATTCTTTTTCTTCCTCCGTAAGGGAGTTGTAACCGCGGAGATTGATCTTATCGAGTATCTCATCAATCCGCTGAGCGGTAACATTGGGTGTTCTTTTATAAGGGTGGGCAGATGATTTATAGAAAAGTTCCTGCTTGATGCTTTTTCCTTTCCTGGGCCTGTCAGGATTGAACAGGTCATTTACCCAATCGTAGGTGCGGTTCATCCATCCTCCCCAGTCGTGACCACGGCGGAATGAATAAACAAAGAGGAAGCCGGTGAGTGCGCCGGCCAGGTGGGCGATATGTCCGCCAGGATTATTGAGCGGAATGGTAGCAAGATCGATCACCAGGTAAAAAATGGTAATGATCCAGATGGGTATGCCGCCATTCAGCATGGGAAAAATGCGGTAGCCGGGAGCGATGGTGGTAACGGCTGCTGCGATGGCCATTACACCCGCAGAAGCGCCAATGGCAGATGCTACAGGCATCATTGGTTTCAATGCGGGAAGAAAATTATAGGCAAGGATAAATGCGAGTGCACCGCCGAGTGCTCCGTATATATAGATCGGGAATATTTTCCGGTTGCCCGTCAGGTCCTGGAGAATATAACCGAAGACCCATAACCAAAGCATGTTGCCCACGATATGCCATACTCCGGTATGTACAAACATGTGGGTAATGATGGTCCAGGGCCGGGCAATAAGTTCATGCATATTTGCCGGCAATGCAAACCATTTCAGTACACGGGCGTTGAAAAGAGCTACAGGATCGACGCCGGGTTCACCATATTGGAGGTAATAAATGGCCTGGATAAAGGCCAGGATCACAAACAATACCAGGTTAATGGCGACCAGGGTGATCAGCGCATTTTTTGCCTGTGCAAAGGATAGGCGTTTTTGGTATTCCTGTTCGTGTTCGTGATATGCCATACTGCGAGTTAATTAATTAGAAGAGTAAAGCAGAAAAAATGCTGCCTTCTTCTTTCCCGTTTTTCTTACTAATAAAACGTCCGGCGGTTGGTTTTGTTCCAAATAAATACAATTATAAGGCCGGTTATTGCGCCTCCGAGGTGGGCGAAATGGGCGACGGTGTCACCGGCAGAATTGCGGATGGCCAGCATTAATTCTATCGCACCATATATGAAAACAAACCATTTTGCTTTGATCGGAATGAGAAAATATACGTAGATAAGTGTATTGGGAAACAGATAACCAAATGCAGCCAAACAACCGAAGATAGCACCTGAAGCCCCCACTGTGGGAATATTTACCTTGAAATCAGGCGCATTTACCAACTGAAGTTGATAATCTGCGGGAAGAGTTTTGAAGTAAGCCATAAGCGGCTCCATTTCAAAATACAAAACCACCAGATGCAACACAGCTGCGCCCAAACCGCAGATAATATAGTATTGCAAAAATCTTTTTGCCCCCCAATAGTTTTCCAATTGACTTCCAAACATCCAAAGAGCCAACATATTAAACAGCAGGTGATCTATACCGCCGTGCAGGAACATATAGGTAAGGATCTGATGTGGCTTGAAAAAAACAGAATGAATATCGTGCAGGGCAAACAAATTCACGAACGTATATGAATTGCTCCAAATAGTCTCCTGGGCGATAAAAATCAGTACATTAATTATTATCAGGTTCTTTACAACCGGAGGAAATGCGCTTGGCCTGTAATATCTAAAATCATTCATATCCCACAAATTTAAGCTAAGAGCACAAGAGGAAAAGGAAAAACAGGTTCGTTATCCCCTTTTTAGCCTTTTGTTTTAAGTTTAAGTTGTACCACATTCTCAATATGCAGGGTATGCGGGAACATATCCACCGGCTGGATCCTGGTCACCTCATACTTTTCATCCAGCCAGTTAAGGTCGCGGGCCTGGGTAGCAGGATTGCAGCTTACATACACGACTATTGGCGCAGCCATATCCAGTATCTTTCTGACCAGTTTCTCGTGCATGCCGGCACGGGGCGGGTCAGTAATAATCACGTCCGGCTTGCCATGGGCGGCAAAAAAATCGTCATCACAGATATCGATCACATCACCGGCATAGAATTCCGCCTCTTTCAATTGATTCAGGGCCGCATTCTCTTTGGCATCTTCAATAGCCGCTTCGATCACTTCCACTCCCACTATTTTTTTAGCCCCTGGACTAACAAAAATGCCAATACTGCCGGTACCACAATACAGGTCATACACCGTTTCTTTTCCCGTAAGCTCAGCAAAATCACGGGTCACGCGGTAAAGCTGTTCGCCCTGGCGGGTATTGGTCTGGAAAAAAGATTTCGGCCCGATCTTGAAAAAAAACTCCTGGCCACCTTCCGCGGCAGCCAGCTTTTCCATCACATATCCCTTGCCATGATAGGTCACCGGCTCCAGATCGTGCAGGCTGTCGTTTTTCTTGGTATTGATCGTATACAGCAGTGTGGTAATTGAAGGAAATTTTTCCAGGACATACTCAAGCAGGGCCTTACGCTTTGATTCATCGTCTTCTCCAAAAACAATATTCACCATCAGTTCGCCAGTAGTACAAAGTCGCACCATCATGGTCCGCAAAAGCCCTTCATGATTCCGTATATCATAGAAAGAATACTCATGCGTCCGGGCAAACTCTTTAATAGTCAACCGGATAGCATTAGTGGGCTCTGCCTGCAGGTAACAGGTTTCTATGTCCACGATCTTGTCAAACATGCCACGGGCATGAAAGCCTACCACATCCTGCATGCCATTGACAGTGGGGTCATTCAGCTCTTCCCTTCTCAGATACCGCTTGTTGCCAAAGGTATATTCCATCTTATTGCGGTAATAGCGGGTATCGGCAGCCCCCAGGATAGGTGCTATCGGCGGCAAATTCACTTTGCCGATACGCTGCAGGTTATCCCTTACCTGCTTTTCCTTGTATTGCAATTGCTTTTGATATGGCAGCATCTGCCATTGGCAGCCGCCACAAACCCCAAAATGCTGGCAAAAAGGCGTTGCCCTTTCCGGCGAATAGGAGTGGAATTTCAACGGCACCCCTTCAGCCCAGTCTTTTTTATTTCTTCCAAGGCGAACATCCACCACATCGCCTGGTACCACATTTTCAATAAAAATGACTTTACCATCCACTTTCGCGAGGGATTTACCCTCCGCAGCGTAGTCCTCCACCAGAATATTCTGAAGAACAATGTTTTTCTTTTTTCTACTCACGGGCGCGAAATTACGAAGAGAAGGCTTTTCAGAGCCAGGAGTCTTTAGTCGGCAGTCTGAGGCTCAAAAGGATTTACATACCTATTCCGACATCGTAAAGCTTGTGCTGACTCGATGAACGATCAGGCTGCCGGCTCTGAAACAACCCTTAACCCCCTCTTTACATCTTTTACTTATTGAAAATGCGTTTTTTGAATAACTTTACTACCTATTCAGTCTTATGAAAAATTTGATCCTCATTCCTTTACTAGGCATTACAGCCCTGGTTTCCGCACAGCAGGGGTATGAAATAAAAGTAACGCTCAAGCCCATTACCAACCAATATATTTACCTGGGCCATTATTCCGGTAAGCAGTTCCCGGTTATTGATTCTATTAAACTCAATGAAAAAAGTGAGGGAGTATTCCGCGGAAATAAGGCATTGGGAGGGGGAATTTATATTATTGCCTATCCCAGAAAAGACAGGTTCCTCGAATTGCTGGTAGACAAACAACAGCGTTTTTCCATCATTGCCGACACTACCGACCCCATCCGTCATAGAAAATTCATCAACTCACCTGAAAACGATGCTTTCACTCTTTACCAGCAGGAAATGATGGGTAAGGGGAAGATCATCGATTCATTCAGTACCCAATTGAAAAAATCCACTGATGCGAAAGATTCAACATACTGGAGCGCTCAATTAAAAAAATCAACCGACGATATCTCAGCCTTTCGCAAGCAGGTAATAGCTAAAAATCCCAATACCCTGCTGAGCCTGCTGATGCAATTGATGGAAGAACCCAGGATCCCGCCTGCAGATAAGCAACCCGGCGGGAAATATGATTCCACTTTTGCCTATCATTATTTCAAAGATCACTACTGGGACGGGATCAATTTCTGGGACGACCGCATCACGCGCACACCAGCGTCCCTGTTTGAAGAGCGGCTGGATAAATATTTCAATACCCTGGTTTATCCTGCTCCTGATTCTGTTAATAAAGAGATTGACCGCATGCTGGCTTTTGCCAGCCCCAGCAAGGAAGTGACCCGTGTGTTGCTGGTACGCTTTGTGACCCGCTATCTCAACATGAAATACATGTGGGAAGATGCAGTATTCGTTCACCTGTTTGAAAAATATTTTGCTCAAAAAGATTATGACTGGCTGACGCCACAGGGAAAAAAGCTGATCACCGACAGGGCTTACAGCCTGATGGCAAATATCATGGGCAACCCGGCTGAAAACATTTCACTCCCCGATAC
>DATAJQ010000040.1:0-4112 GCA_036262095.1 Chitinophagaceae bacterium
CACCGGTTATACCGGCGAAACCAAGAAAGGCATTTTCACCATTCTCAATTATATCCTTCCCTTCGAAAAAGATGTGCTCAGCATGCATTGCAGCGCCAACATGGGAAAGGATGGGGACACCGCTATTTTCTTTGGACTGAGCGGCACCGGAAAAACAACGCTTAGCGCTGACCCTTCCCGTAAACTGATCGGTGATGATGAACATGGCTGGACCAAAGACAATATCTTCAATTTCGAAGGCGGCTGCTATGCCAAGACCATCAACCTGACAGAAGAAAAAGAACCGGAAATATTCCGCGCTATCCGTCCCGGAGCGCTGGTGGAAAATGTGAAGTTCTTCCCCGGTACCAACCGCATCAATTTTGACGATGCCGGTATTACAGAAAATACTCGTGTATCTTATCCGCTCGATTTTATCAGCAATTCCCTTGAACCATCCATCGGCGGCCTTCCTAAAAATATATTCTTCCTCACCTGCGATGCGTTTGGCGTACTGCCTCCTATTTCCAGGCTTACTCCCGGACAGGCTATGTACCAGTTCATTTCCGGTTACACCGCGAAAGTTGCGGGAACAGAAGCAGGCGTAACAGAGCCTAAATCCACTTTCAGCGCCTGCTTTGGCGCTCCATTCCTGCCGCTGCACCCCGGTAAATATGCACAGATGCTGGGCAGCAAAATGCAGGAACATAAAGTGAATGTATGGATGGTCAACACCGGCTGGACAGGAGGTGCCTATGGCACCGGCAACAGGATGAAACTTTCCTATACCCGCGCCATGATCACAGCAGCGCTGGAAGGCAAGCTCAATAAGGTTGATTTTAAACCACATCCGGTTTTTGGCGTGGAAATTCCCCAGGAATGCCCTGGCGTGCCGGCAGAAATCCTCAACCCACGCAGCACTTGGGAAGATAAAACTGCCTATGATGAGAAGGCGAAGTTCCTGGCAAACCTGTTCATAAAGAATTTTGAAAAATATAAGGACGGTGTGTCGGCAGAAGTTTTGGCAGCAGCGCCAAAACCGTGAGAAACTCTGCGATTGCTTGCTGTAGTATCCCCCTGTGGCCTTTTGTTCGGGCAGGGGGATTTTTTTAGCCATTCTTTTGCAACTTGTTTACAAACTTTACCGTTTAGGAATTGATGAAAAAATTTTTATCAATCCTTATTTTTTTAATCCCGGTGTTTTTGCTGGCGCAAAGCAGGAACGATGATCTTATTCATTGGAAGGAAAGGCAAAAACTCAGTTGGGCCGATTACCAGGGTAAGCCTGATCCCAATGCAGATGCAGCGGCTTCAACTGCCACATTTCTCGGAGTAGAATACAATTTTAAAAATGGTAATCTTGGTTATATCATCACCTGTAGTTTTTCCAAATCAAAATCATGGGGATTGCATAAGAACGATT
This sequence comes from Chitinophagaceae bacterium, assembly GCA_036262095.1. Classification (GTDB taxonomy): domain Bacteria; phylum Bacteroidota; class Bacteroidia; order Chitinophagales; family Chitinophagaceae; genus Terrimonas_A. Next base: position 1,403 of record DATAJQ010000040.1, read on the forward strand.
ACATCCTTGCGCATGAACAGGGGCATTTTGATATAGCGGAAATTTTTGCGCGGCGGCTTTACAGGAAGTTGAAGGAATACAATTTTGATAAACAGAATTATCAAACAGATCTGCGGAAGATTTATGAGGACATTACAGAGGCCAAAGAAGCTATGCAAAACCAGTATGACCTGGAAACCAATCATTCCATCAATAAAGAAAAACAGGCTGAATGGCTGGAAAAGATCAACAGGGAATTAAAGAGGCCTGCAGGCCTTCGCTGGTTATTAACCGTTCTTTTACAGGATAATAAGGTACAGTCTTCAAATTCATAAAACAATATCTGTTTTAGTACATCCTTCCCGTTCTTCCCGCCTTACCGGTAAATATTTACCGGTAAGGCGGGAAGAACGGGAAGGATGGTTTATAGAGGGAAGTTCAAACGTTCTCTTTTACCGGTGGAAAGCAACGTTTCTTATTCTGTGTTTGTCAGCTTTAGAAATAGGATGATTATGAGACCTTATCTTTTGTTTTTGTGTGTCGCTTTAAGTGCCCTTAGTATTTCCAGTTGTAATAAAACAGACGATAATTGTGACTGTGTGAACCTTCCCGATTCACCGACCAAATGGAAGATTACCAGCCGCACAGGTGGTGTTTCCGGCACGTCTGTACCGCTTACAACCGATCAGCAGAATAATATACTCACCTTAGAATTAAATGGAAAATATGTTTGCACCAATACGCAAACAGGAATGATAGTGAATGGAACCTTCACTGTTTCTAATTTCTCCTCTATTTATGGAGCAAAACAAAGGTTTGTATTCGATCCGCAGTTGCCAATGCTTGACGATGAGTATTATATCTTGTTGGGTAATGCGGAAGGGAAACTGATATTCGGTGATAACAGGGCTGATGGCTACTCCACCACTTTCTCCATTATACAGCCATAAGTTGTATTAGAACAACCCGTATAACTGTCCGTCCACTTTACTGATGATCTCACCGAAATCTTCTTCCTTTTCGGCAAATTTGTTTTTATCTACATCAATGACCAGCAATGGGCCTTCGGTGTAGCTGCCGATCCATTTATTATAATACTCGTTGAGGCGTTTGAGATAATCGAGGCGGATGTTTTCTTCGTATTCACGGCCTCTTTTTTGTATCTGACCCACCAGGGTAGGCACAGAAGCATTGAGATAGATAAGCAGGTCTGGCGGCTGCACCAATGTTTTTAATGTCTGAAAGAAATTGAAATAGTTATCAAAATCCCTTTTGCTCATCAGGCCCATTTCATGCAGGTTGGGTGCAAAGATGTTGGCATCTTCATAAATGGTCCTGTCCTGGATCACTGTTTCCGTGCCTTTGTGTATATCTACCAGTTGCTGCAGGCGGCTGTTCAGAAAATAGATCTGCAGGTTGAAGCTCCAGCGGGGCATATCCTCATAAAAATCCATGAGGTAAGGATTGTGGTCCACGTCTTCAAAATTGGGTATCCATTTATAATGCTTGCTCAGCATTTCCGTAAGGGTAGTTTTTCCAGCACCAATATTTCCTGCTACTGCTATATGCTTTGGTTTCTTTGCTTTTGCCATGCCTGACCGCTACAGCGGCAACTTTTGAGATTAAAAAATGAGTGGCTAATAAAAATATTGAAAATAATCAATAATAGTTGAGCCCCATCGCCTCACGTACTTTTCCCATCGTGGCCCGGGCACTCTGGCGGGCCTTTTCAGCTCCTTTTTCCATTACCTCTTTCAGATAGGTTTTATCTGCTCTGATAGCTTCTGCTTTTGCCCGGATAGGTGCTATAAAGCTGACCATATCTTCAGCAAGCTGTTTCTTCATATCGCCGTAACGGATCGTGCAATCATTATAGGCCTGCTCAAAGCTCTTTATCACCTCTCCACTGCTTACAAGTTTCATCAGCAGGAAGATATTCTCGATATAATCAGGCTTGGGTGAATTGGGTGCTGTTGGGCCTGCATCCGTTTTTGTTTTCATGATCTTTTTGCGGATGAGATCATCATCATCTGATAAGTAAAGAGTGGCATTCTGGTTCTCGCTCTTGCTCATCTTACCGCCTCCGTCAAGGCTGGGCACTTTCACCAGTTCGCTACCATAATTGAAAGCCTGTGGCTCAGGAAATATATCTCCATAGCGGTGATTGAAGCGGTTGGCAAAATTGCGTGCCATTTCAAGATGCTGCTCCTGGTCTTTGCCTACAGGCACCAGCAAAGCGCGGTGCAAGAGGATATCCGCTGCCTGTAATACCGGGTAGGTAAGCAGGCCTGCATTCACGTTGTCGGGGTGCTGGCGCACTTTATCCTTGAAGGTCACGGTTTTTTCCAGTTCTCCTTTATAGGCCAGCATATTCAGGTAGAGATACAGCTCCGATGTTTCGTATACATGGCTTTGGCAAAACAGGGCTACTTTATCAGGGTCCAGTCCGCAGGCAATGTTTTCAGACAGCACACGATGCACATTATCCTTCAATTCTTTTGTATCTGGATGGGTGGTAAGGGAATGCAGGTCGGCCACCATGAAATAACATTCATATTCTTCCTGCATGCGCACATAATTGCGGAGGGCTCCGAAATAATTCCCCAGGTGTAAAAAACCCGTGGGCCTTATCCCGCTCATAACTATTTCTTTCTTCTTTTCCATAATCTAAATTGCCAGCCGGTTGCAATGGTTGGGGGCGGCGAAGATAACAAGAAAGTTAATTTTTCCC
>DATAJQ010000041.1:0-19915 GCA_036262095.1 Chitinophagaceae bacterium
TGAAAGCTTTGCCGCTTCTGAATTTATTGATAAGGAGATCAGCCGCCAGCACACAACAGCAAATGGTTATCCTGCACTTGATTGCCGTTATAAAGACAAGAACGGAGGCGTTTACCTGGTGAGGTTTATTATCCAGGGGCCGCATTATTATACACTTGTGGCACATGGCAAACAGGAAATGCCGGTTATGAAAAATTTCCTGAACTCTTTTTCTGTAAGATCCCTTGTGTATCCTTCACCTACACTCAGAACGGATACGGCGCTTTATTACACCGTGAACACACCAGTGTTTCCAGTATCAGAAAAGGAAAAACTGGATATCCCGCGTGGTAATCTTTACCAGGATGATGAGGATGATGACAATGATATGGAAGCCGGAATGTTCCGCAGCAAGGTGGTCCGGAATGATACGACCGGTGAAAGGATCTTTGTCAACTTCTTCAAATCGCCACGCTATGCTTACCTGGAAGACAGCACTGTGATGGATAAAGAAAGCTCCACCTCTATTTTTGGCGACACAAACTGGATCGTTCGGAAAAAAATAAAAACGGAACTGCCCAATAAGATGAAGGTCTGGGAAACGGTTATGTCAGATACGGGCAGCAGCCGCATATTGTGGAGCAAGGTCTTTTACAAAGATGGTATTGGTTTTTCTTTGATAACAGAGAGCGATACATTGAGTGCTCCGAGCGCATTTGTGAAATCCTTTTTCGACAGCTTTCGTCCTGCTGATACCTTACGCGGCAATGATATGTTTGCAAAGAAGGCAAAACTCTTCTTTGAAGATTTCATGAGCAGTGACAGCCTCGTGCATAAGCGGGCAGTGAAAGGATTGTATGTGATCAAGTTTGATTCAACGGATATTCCGGACCTCAAGAAAGCCATTGCTTCTACGGGATGGGCCGAAAAGAATTACCTGGATACGAAGAAAACACTGATCCGGAAAATGAGCAGTATCCCTGCCAACAATGCTACCAATTACCTGAAAGAACTTTACCAGGCAGCAGGAGATACCCTTGAGCTGCAATATACCGTGTTGGGCACTCTGATCAAACAAAAAACATCTTATGCATATAAAACGCTCCGCGATATTATCGTGGCGGAGCCCCCTGTACTGAATGTTAATACACGCAACTGGAAGACGATAATATATACGTATGATGATCGCTCCGGAGCAAATAATATATTGAATGGGTTGGATGATTCTCTTCGGTTAACACGCACGATCATGACAGACATCCTGCCGCTGATCAACCTGGACGATTATAAATATCCCATAATGACCTTGCTGGGGCAGATGGTGGACAGTGGCCTGGTAAAGCCGGATGATTATAAGACCTATTTCTCCAAGTTTTTGCTGGAAGCAAAACAGGAACTGAAAAAACAGGTGATCGTTGAAAAGCAAAAAGCGATCTATAAGGCAGAACAGGAAAAGAAAGGGAAAACACAAAACTATATGTCTTATCAGGATGAAGCGGAGGAAGATGGAGGTAACGATAACCTGGAGTTGTATGCTACACTGCTGATCCCTTACTGGAATGACCCGCAGGTGCCGGTTTTGCTCAACCAGATGTTGTCTTCTTCTGATAAACGGTTGAAATATTCTACTCTTACATCGCTGATACGTGCAGGTAAGCCGTATCCCGATACTATGTTGAATTATTTTGCAGGCCTGGATGAATACCGGTATGAATTGTATGAAGACCTGTCGGACATGGATAAGCTTTCAGCGTTTCCTGCAAAAGCTAATCAGCAATTATTGCTCGCACATAGTAAACTGCTGATGGAAAGCAGGTATGGCAAACCCGATTCATTACTGTTCGTTGATAAGCTGAAAGCTGAGGTAAAAGGCCGCGAAGGATGGATCTACTTCTTTAAATATAAAAGCCGCAAGGATGATGCCGGCTGGAAACTGGCTGCGTCAGGTCTTGTGCCGCTTGATCCAGCGAAGTTTGAATGGAAAGATAATGATGAGGTTGATTCATCTGCCGACGAAGAAGAGGATGCTTACCGGAGCAAATATGATTTTACCAGCTTTTCCAATGTTCGTATCAAGGAAGATGAGCCTTTGCTTCCTCAATTGCAAAAGGAATTGAAACGGATGTTGTATTCAAAGAGAAAAAGTGCGCGATCATTTTATGACCGGAGCGGAGCCATGGAAGATGATATTTCGATCAGTGCTGATGAAGCGGATAATTAGAAAAGCTCAGAACCCGCGGGGGATCGCAGCGATCAATCTTTGTGTATAGGCTGATTTTGGCTGATTATATATTTCCTCTGCGTCCCCGGTCTCCTCAATCTGCCCTTTGTTCATGACCATGATCCTGTCGCTGATATAACGCACCACTGAAAGATCATGTGAGATAAAGACCACGGTAAACCCGAATTCTTTTTTAAGATCATTCAGCAGGTTAAGTACCTGTGCCTGCACGCTTACATCCAGCGCAGAAACGGATTCGTCACAAACAATAAAGGAAGGATTAAGCGCCAGCGCCCTTGCGATGACGATCCTTTGCCTTTGTCCGCCGGAAAACTCATGCGGGTAGCGGTTGAAATGCTCCGGTTGCAGGCCTACTTTTTCGAGCAGTGCTGTTACCCGTTCCCGCCGGCTTTTTTCAGAAGCAAGCAAGCGGTGTACTTTCAATGGCTCTGCAATAGCTGAACCAATAGTGAGGCGCGGGTTCAAAGAAGAATAGGGGTCCTGGAACACGATCTGCAACTCTTTGCGCAGGGAACGCATATCCTGCCTGCTGATCGATGTAAAATCTTTCCCTTCATAATAAATAGAGCCGGAAGTAGGTGCAATAAGCCGGAGCAGTGTTCTGCCAAGCGTGGTCTTGCCACAACCACTTTCTCCTACCAGCCCCAGCGTTTCTCCTTTATACACATCAAAGCTTACATCATTCACTGCTTTGGTGAAGCGGATCGTTTTACCCAAAAAAGTTTTTTCGGAAGGAAACCATACGGAGAGGTGGTCTGCACGCAGCAACACTTCCTGTTTTGGAGGTCGAGAAATATTTGCGTTTTCTTCTGCAACAGGAATGGATATCTTTTCCTGGCTGTTGAGGAAATCGCTTACCACCGGCAATCTTTCTCCTTTACGATGAAGAACAGGGCGGCAGGCGAGGAGCCCTTTTGTGTAAGCATGCTGCGGATGAGTAAAGAGCTGGCGTACGGGATTCTCTTCCACAATCTCTCCCTTGTACATCACGAGCGTGCGATCGGCTATCTCAGCTACCACACCGAGATCGTGAGTAATAAAAATAACGCCCATGCCCGATTGCTGCTGCAGCTCTTTGATAAGCTGGAGGATTGTTTTTTGCACTGTCACGTCAAGCGCCGTGGTAGGTTCATCACAGATCAGCAATGATGGTTCGCAGCACATGGCCATGGCGATCATCACGCGTTGTTTTTGCCCACCGCTTAATTGATGGGGATAGCGTTTGAACAATGCAACAGGGTCAGGCAGTTTTACTTTCTCCATCCATTCCAATGCCTGTTGCCGGGCCTGTGCGGCGGATATTTTTTTATGCGAAAGGATCGCTTCCATGATCTGCTCACCACAGGTGATCACCGGGTTTAAAGAGGTCATGGGCTCCTGGAATATCATGGCGATCTTATTGCCGCGGATATCCTGCAGGGCCTGGCGGCCGGCTTTCAGCATATTTACCGGCTCAGCTCCGTCTTCGCTGAAGAAGATGCTGCCGCCTGCATATACAGCAGGTGGCGAAGGCAGGAGTTGGAGCACGGCCAGTGATGTGACCGATTTCCCAGATCCTGATTCACCCACCAATGCCACGATCTCTCCTTTTTGAACAGTGAATGAAATACTTTTTAAAGCACGTGTATTCCCTGCAGATGAGATGAAATCAATGGAGAGGTCCTGTATACGAAGCAGCGGATGCATTATTTAGGCACCACTTTTATCGAAAGTTTGTGTGCCGGTGTAGGATAGTAGGCCATGCAAACAGCACAATCTTTCGGTTTTGCTGTATCGATAGTAAAATAAAATTCATCTCCTTCATTGATCGTGGTAGGGAAATCGCAGGGGTTGGCAAGGCCAAAAACATTATTGAATGTTTTGCCTTTTATTTCATCTGTCCAGCTTGCGTCTACCAGCGATGTATCAATATTCCCTTCTACCAGCCGGAGAGTATAGTTCATGCAAAGCCCTTTTGTTTCCAGTTTGGCTTTGTACCTGTTGCTGCTGGCTTTTTTGTTGTTGCAGTTGTTAGCGGTTGCAGTGAGCAGGAGAAGTCCCGGCAATAATAATAATTGTTTCATGAGGAGTAGTTTAAGGTTATTGAACAGTGATGCGATTAAAATTTCAGGTGACGTACAGTCAATCCATCATTGATCAGTTGCTTCAGCGAATCCACGCCGATCTTCAAATGCCTTTCCACATATTGGGCGGTAATGCTTTTGTCGCTTTCTTCTGTTTTCACTCCTTCCGGTATCATGGGCTGATCGCTTACCAGTAAAAGAGCACCTGTCGGTATCTTATTGAAAAAGCCTACAGTAAAAATAGTGGCTGTTTCCATATCAATGGCATAAGCCCTTACTTTTTGCAGGTATTCTTTAAAATGTTCGTCATGCTCCCACACGCGGCGGTTGGTGGTATACACGGTGCCGGTCCAGTAATCTACTGCGTAGTCACGGATGGTGGTGGAAACAGCTTTTTGGAGGGCGAATGCAGGCAGGGCCGGCACTTCGGCGGGGAAGTAGTCGTTGGAAGTACCTTCGCCGCGGATCGCAGCAATAGGAAGGATCAGGTCGCCAAGCTTATTTCTCTTTTTCAATCCGCCGCATTTACCCAGGAAGAGAACGGCTTTGGGACTGATGGCGCTGAGCAGGTCCATGATAGTGGCAGCGGTGGGGCTGCCCATTCCAAAATTGATGATGGTGATATCTTCTGCGGTGGCGCATTGCATCGGCCGGCCTTCACCTACCACCGGCACGTTGTTCCAGGAGGCGAACATGTACACATAATTGCTGAAATTGGTAAGCAGGATATACTCCCCGAAGTTTTCCAGTTTTTCGCCGGTATATCTCGGCAGCCAATTGTTGACGATGTCTTCTTTTGTCTTCATATTTTCAAACAGCTTTCATGCGAATTTAATCATTTACTTTTGAAGTATGTTGATCATTGACTATCCGGAGCCTTCTTTCCGGATAAAAAAGCAGGACGATAAGGATTTTATTTTTGATGCTATCCGCAAAAAATGGTTATTGCTCACTCCTGAGGAATGGGTCCGCCAGAATTTTGTCCAATACCTGGTGCAGGTGAAGAAATACCCGGTGTCGCTGGTGTCCCTGGAAAAAATGATCTTGCTGGGAGAGTTGAAAAAGCGGTTTGATATACTGGTATACGATCAGCACCACCGCCCCTGGATGATGGTCGAATGCAAATCGCCATCCGTAAGCCTGGATGATGCTGTATTGCACCAGTTGCTGCGTTATCATATTTCAGTACCGGCAGGATTGCTGGTGATCACTAATGGCGAATACAGCTATGCCTGGGAGAAAAGGGAAGGGCGGTTGCAAATGATCAATGCACTGCCTGAATGGGAACTTTAATAATCAACTGCCGTGTTTTGTTAAAGCAGCTGTCTTTTATACATCTGCACGGTATTCTCCAACCCGAAATACAAAGCATCACTGATCAGGGCATGACCAATGCTTACTTCATCAAGCCAGGGAATATGTTGTTTGAAGAACTGCAGGTTGTGAAGGTCGAGATCGTGACCGGCATTCAGTCCTAAACCAAGTTCTTTTGCTTTTTGAGCTGCTTCCACATAGCCTTTGATCGCTGAGAGCTTATTACCAGTGGCGTAATGACGCGCATAAGCTTCAGTATATAACTCAATGCGGTCAGTACCCGTAGCGGCAGCGCCTTCCACCATGGCAGGCACGGGATCGACAAAGATGGATACGCGGATACCGGCTTCCCGGAAAATGCCGATCATTTCCTTGAGATAATCTTTATGCTTAATGGTATCCCATCCATGGTCTGAAGTAAGCTGGCCCAGCACATCGGGCACCAGCGTCACCTGGTCGGGTTGGGTTTCCAGTACAAGGTCAATGAATTTTTGTTCCCTGCAATTGCCTTCGATGTTAAACTCTGTGGTGATGATTTTCTTTATCTCTCTTACATCATTGTAGCGGATATGGCGTTCATCAGGGCGTGGATGAACAGTGATGCCATCTGCACCGAAACGTTGTATGTCAATAGCTGATTTTACAACATCAGGATTGTTGCCGCCTCTCGAATTGCGGAGGGTGGCGATCTTGTTGATATTAACGGAGAGCTTGGTCATGATGCAAAGTTATCCCAAACTTTTTTTACTGTCCCCACAACATTTTAGTATTCTTTGTGGTCTTCATGTCTTCGTGGGAGTAACTCCCACGAAGACATGAAGACCACGAAGAAATATGTGAGCAAAAGCTGGTGTGCTTAAATAAATCCCCGGCAGTTCTTTGCACCGCAGCGGCAGGGCAGTTTGCCATCGTGGTGGGTTTCACCATAATCGCAGGTCAGTTCTTCTCCTTTGCGGACAGGCCGCAAGGTATAGAACTCCACTTTCCGGTAAGCCCTTCGCATATAAGTGTTGGGGTCGCAGGAATGATTGATATAACGGAGGGCATTGCTGTTCATGCTTGCATCGAGAGCGATATCTTCATTGTCAAATTCTACCATGAACAGTACATTGCCCGGTTGTTTCTTTACCCTTTTCTGCGCCTCTTTATAAGAAATGATCTCTCCGCCCATATTCCCCAGTTTCTTTTTGGCAGCAATGGATTGGCCTGCAAATGCTCCCTTGCCTGCTATACGGCTTTTGCCGGTGATGAGTGGATATCGTAAATTTTTGTCCATAAAAACAAATATAAAGGATCGGCACCGGATGCTTACAGTTCCATCCATGTATGATCGGCCAGCAGTTTCACAGCCGCAATGAATTTCTGGAAAGGCCCGCTGCTTCCCCATTCACGGGGAGATACGAGGGAGAGCAGGTGACTGCCGTCTTTTCTCTGATAGAGATAATAGGTTTGGCCGATATTGGGTTTGAAAGATAATTTGGCATCATAGATCATCAGGGAGAGCTCTTTCCTTTTTTGTATCTCCTGTGCCTGCAGTGCCAATAGTTCTATCTGTTTGCGGATCTGCTGCAATTGCATATTGGTCTGCTCTTCCATAGCGGTAAGTGCTTTGTGTTTGATCAGGCCTTCTTCATTGGCTTTGATCACGGCACCAGCTACTGAGGCAGAGTAGGGGAGTACGCTGAGTTGTTTATGATAGATCTCTGTATTGGTATATCCTGTGCCATCATCCCGGAATCCCTGCTGGGTTATTTTGAGATATCCGTTAGGCATGATCTCATGCACGATGTGCAGGGCCACTTCCCCTTTTTTATAGAAATGAATTTCAAAACTGATGCTGTCGATAAAAGAAACCTGGGCCTGGTCGGCCAGTTCATGCTGACTGAACTCATTCAGCCCACCATCGGCGACTACGGTATATTGGGAAGCGAAAGCCTGGTTTTCCAGCGATACACAGTTGTGGGAAACCATCAGTGCTTTTTTATCTTCCATGGATTCTATTTTATAAATACCGCTCTTGGGTCTGTCGCCCAGTTCATAGCTGCATTTTTCAGGGAATAGTTGCCAGGAAGCGAGAAAATTATAGGCGGAGATCATAGTCGTGAGTCTTTAGTCGGGAGTCTGGAATCCCTAAAATCCTTAAGCGAGGCAAAGGTTTTATTTTCCGGGGTATAAAAAAAATATTTGTAATAGGAGGTGGGATCGCAAAGGACGCAAAGGGTGCGCAAAGAACGTGACGTTTGACCTATACTTTCCTTTGCGTTCTTTGCGCACCTGCGTTCTTTGCGATACTATCCGTCAGAACTTAGTATCCTTTCAATGCAGCTTTTATCAAAGAATCTTTTTGTGTGGGAGTCCAGTCTCTTTTATTCAGATAGATCGCATCTTCCCAACCTCCATAGTTGGCGTTGGGCAAAACAATAAACTTTTTTCCGAATTCTGCGGACAGGGCTTGTACGTTCTGTGCTCTTTCAGCTTCGGTCTTTTTGTCAAAAAGTGGACTGAAGTCGGCGAGGTTATCACCAAGAAGGAGAATGATCTCATAGTTTCGGGCTATCTCCTGGCGGCGGGGTTCTTTACTGGAAATATCTTTTCTCAGTATCAGGTGCTGATTATCAGCAAAGGGGAAATTGAAGCGGCGGAGATTGGCGAGGGTTCCTGCTCTTTCCTGCTCCTCGCGGTTGGTAACATAAAAAACTTCTACGCCTTTGGAAGCAGCATAAGTGAAAAAAGCCAGTCCTCCTGTTAATGTATCTGCAATGCCTTTACCTGTCCATTCATACCAGGAAGCGGCGTCATAGTCCTTACCGGCCAGTGCCTGGTGAACGGCATAAGGGCTATTGTCCAGGAAAGTTTCATCAATATCTGTAATGATCGCCCTGGGTCTGGCAGATGGCTGCTGCAATGACTGGTCAGTTCTTAGCCGCGCAATATTAAAAGCCTGCAGACAAAGTGCCTGGTATTCGGCTGCTCTTTGCTGGAATAAGGATGACCATAGCTTTCCATCAGCGATCAAATGGCTGGAAGAAGCTTGTCCGCTTATTTTTTGTGTGCCTTTACACGCTGCCAGTAAAATAATGAATGCAAAAAAGAATGAATACTTTCTCATAATCATGCGAGCTAGGTAAGTGCAAGATAAGGAAAGCTGCTCAGGATGTTCTATTGATGCTGTTGGAGCTCGTCTTCAATCTGTTCGGCCAGTTTGGCTTCATTCTCAGTGATCCAGGTAGGTAATACCTGCTGATTGATAGTCCAGTGTGCGTTATTGCTTTTATGCATATAAAAGAGGATGCGGTTACCTCTGTCATCCACCGTATCAACGGAAAATATATCCTCTTCCATTTGTCTCAATTTTCTGAAGTTAAACTCCCGGAGACGGCCACCAGCCTTAATCAACCTCGTGAAATGAACTACTTTGGTGAAATGTATCTGCATAATCTATCATTAAGGAATCTGATAACAACAATTATTATGCTAGGAGTGCAGAAAGGAAATAAAAAGTTGTTAACAAAAGCGATGAGCGTGAAGTACGTTGACCATCGACCATCGGACAACGGTCAACGGATACCGGGCAGCACATACAACACCGCAGACAAAGCCATCAATCCATCCAGAACAAAATAGTACAGCATGTCAGACCTGCTCTTTTTTGCATGGGAATAAAGGAGTGTCGTAATGACACCCGGGATCAGAAGCGTAATAATGACAGTGACCGAATGGCCACAATAATACATCCATAACGAGGCTACTGCATAAATGATAATCGAAAAATAGAAAAGCATATCAATGCTTTTTTCGTTGAGCCAGGTGATCAGGCTTCGGATGCCGACAGAAATATCATATTCTTTATCCCTGTAATCAAACAGGATGCAGATTGCATAGATCAGGAAAAAGCGGCTGACAGCAAAAAGGGTATAGTCAGTCTGCCAGGGCTGGTCACTTATCTCCAGCGGCAGGATCGTGGTTACAAACATCCATACCCCTGCCAGGAAAATGGTTTTCCCAATAGCAATTTTTCTCAGGAGCTTAAACCAGGGATGCGGCACTTTCGGAGCCGAGTAAAGAAAAGTGATAAAAGCAGCAAATACCAGCCAGTGCCAATGGCTGATCAGCATTATACCATATATAACAGCCCCAACAATGCCGGCAATGAACAGGAAAAGATGTGTTTTCTTATGACGGGCCAGCCAGGGGACGCGGTCTGATTGTCCTACAGCCGGTGTGAGATACCAATGGAAACTGTAGCTGCAGATGGTGGCAAAAAACACAAAGGCCATCAGATCGAAAGAAGGGGGGACATACAGCAGCAGGTAACAGGTCTGGACCAGCATCAGTATGGCACAAACAGCAATAAAGAGATTGCTATAAACAAAAAAGCGGAAGATGTCCCGGAATATCTTCATTATTACGGCAGGTGCACCACAATGCGTTCACTGGTGACTGTATCACTTTTATTGCCCGCCTTATCGGTTACGGCAAAACGGAATACCAACGTATCATTTTCTGTCAGGCTTTCTTTAAGGAAATCATAACCAAGCCTGAAAGTGATCTCTCCATTATCCTTGTCAGGAAATTCCGGCAATGTGGAGCGGAGTGTGTCTGCTTTCTCCTGTGCAGGCGGAAGCGGGAAAATATTCTCCCTTACCCGGATGGCTACAAATGGCGCCTGGCTTAAATCCCCTTCTTTGTCAAAATAGTTGATGCGTACCTCAAGCGTTTGGCCCTGCGTGATCTCACGGCTGTTATAATCTTTAATTTCCAGTCGGGGTTTTGTTTCAAACTTATCTTTGCCGCAGGCAAGCAGCAGCACCATGACAGAAGAAGCAACTATAGCTGGGATGGCTTTCATTATGTACCATTGATTTAAACAAATATAAACCTTTTTAGAGGATTGAACAGTTGATGAAAAGCGAATGGAACGATAAAATTTTCAGGGTCAATGAACAAGACCGGGAAGGGCTGGCCCTGGAAATATTCCGGTTTCAATACAAGTATACGACCATCTACCGGCAATATGTGGATGCCCTGGGAATCGACCCCCATTTGGTGAACAGAATAAGCAAGATTCCCTTTTTACCCATCCGGTTCTTTAAATCCCATGCCGTTCAGGCCGGGGTTTTTGAGCCCGCGCTCATATTCGAAAGCAGCGGCACCACGGGCAGTATCAACAGCCGCCACCTGATCAAGGATGCCGGACTGTATGAAGAAAGTTTTACCCTTGGATTTGAACGCTTTTATGGCCCTGCTTCCAACTGGTGTGTTATCGGCCTGCTGCCTTCCTACCTGGAAAGGCAGAATTCCTCACTGGTCTATATGGTAAATGAACTGATCAGGCAGAGCGCTCATCCTCAAAGCGGTTTTTACCTGAATGAATATGAGAAGCTGGCCGATGTGTTGTCGGGCCTGGAGGAAAAAGCTAAGCCCACCCTGCTGATCGGGGTCACTTTCGGGTTGCTTGATTTTGCAGAAAGCCGGAAACTCCCTGCCCTCCGGCATACCACGGTAATGGAGACCGGTGGCATGAAAGGCCGGCGAAGAGAACTGGTGCGCCAGGAAGTGCATGATCTTTTATCAGAAGCTTTTAAGATACAGCACATCCACTCTGAGTATGGTATGACGGAACTTTTATCGCAAGCCTATTCCAAAGGGAACGGCCTTTTCGCCTGCCCTCCCTGGATGCAGGTGCTGGTAAGGGATGAAGCCGATCCGCTCAGTATTTTGCAGTCCGGAGGCGACCACCCTGTCACAGGCGCTGTGAATATCATCGATCTCGCCAATGTCTACTCCTGCAGTTTTATTGCCACCGATGATGCGGCAAAAGTTTACCCTGATGGAAGTTTTGAGGTATTGGGAAGATTGGACAACAGCGATATCAGGGGATGCAGTTTGATGGCAGTATGATCTATGCTTTGTGCATCCAGTCTCTGAATTGCGGAGCCATTTCCTGGCTTATAATAATTGAATGATTCAGTTCTGGCAGGGTTAACTCAACCTGCAGCTTCACTTTTTCAAATGCTTTAAAGCCGCGGATATAATTGATGTTAATGATATACTGCCGGTTGGCCCTGAAAAAACTTTCCTGGTCAAGGGTCTCTTCCAGTTCGGCAAGCGTATGATCTGCCAGGTATTTTTTACCCAAACGGTCCATTGCATATACGATCTTGTTTTCTGTAAAGAACAAAACCACTTCATCCAGCCTTAGGGCAATATTTTCCAATCCTTTTCTTACGATCAACCGTTTCTTTTTATGATCGTTTACATATTGCACCAGGTTATTGAAAGGCTGATGATCGGAAAAATGCCTTTCAAGCATCCGGTATTTGACCAGGGCTTTGATCAGATCATTCCTGTCCACCGGTTTCAGCAGGTAATCAATACCGTTGTATTCAAAAGCGTTCATCATGAAATTATCGTAGCCGGTAATGAAGATGACCGGTGTGCGGATATTGACATGACTGAAAATGTCAAATGAAAGCCCATCGCCCAACTGCACATCGCTGAAGATAAGATCGAGCGATGGTTGCCGTGAAAGGTAGCTGATGCTTTCTTTTACGCTTGATAAACGGGCAATGACATTTACATCTGTTGCTACATCTGATAAGGTACTGACAAGACTTTCAAATGCCGGCTTTTCGTCTTCAATAATAATTGTGTTCAACATGGTAAATGGTTTTATTCTGCCTGCAGCTCAGTGCAGGCAGCAGATCAATTGATTAATGGCAGTTTTACAGTAAAGTTTTCACGGGTGCTTTCAATATGGATATCTTTCTGAAGGAGTATCCTGTAGCGTGAGCTCAGGTTTTTCAGACCGATACCGGTTGAATGGACCGCATAGGGTTTGGGTTTGATATTATTGCTTACATAGAGATACTTATCATTGGCCATCACTTTTATCTGCAAAGGATCATCTTCAGTGAATTCATTGTGCTTAATGGCATTTTCCACCAGTATCTGCAATGAACAGGGCGGTATCAGCACTTCCTGGCTGCTGCCGTTCAATACTGTTTGTAATTGCAACTTATCATCATGGCGGATCTGGAGCAGGTAAAAATAGCTTTCAATAAATTCCAGTTCGTCTTTCAAAGGGATCAGTTCCTTGTTCTTATTGATCAGAAAATATTTATACACCTGTGCCAGCCTGTTGTTGAATGAATGAGCTTCCAATGGCTGATGCAGGATAAGATGATTCAGTGTGTTAAGCGAATTGAAAATAAAATGCGGGTCCATTTCATTGGTGAGTGCCTGCAATTCTGCCTGCGAGCGTTCCTTGTCGAGTTGATCAACGATCTGCGTATCAAGTTCTCTTTCTTTACTCAGGAAAAGTATTTCATAAACGAGTGTAAAAAGTATTATTGATGCAATGCAGGCAGCAATAAACCTGTAGAGTCCTACATCTCCGAATGGCTCTTTCGACATTTTCTGCCAGGCCATCACAGAAAGCCCGCCGGTGCAGGCGCCATATAAAGCAGAAACAGAGCATACCGCTGCTATCTTGGAAAACGGGTTGGAGATAGGGCGGTATAAAGGACGGAGCTTGCCATGTATCCAATTACATCCCATCCAGATAGTAAAAGAAGTAAGGATAAAGAAAAGATTGATCAGAATGATCAGTAAGGGAGAATAACGGTCATAAGAAACTATGCCGGCAATAAGTGGCAGGCATATTCCGAGCACTGGAATAAAAATAACTTTCAGAAGCAGGTCCTTGATCATAAAAAGCGCGGTGGTTATGGTTTCAACTAATCTGCGTTAGTCCGACGCTTTCTCATGTGTGTGGTAATACCAGTATAAAACGTAAACAGGTGCTAAAACTATTCGTACAGAATGTTAAGTAAGTACGAAAATTTCCTTATTGGACAAATTTCATTACAAGTGGTAATAATTATCCGGGAAATACTGGTTCGTAACGATTGCACTACTTGTTTCAAACAAAATAGAACAGATAATGTTAATTCAGTTCCTTTTATTCATGTTTCAGTAAAATTGATCTGAAACATGAATTTGCTTATAGTAATTTGTGGCGCTAAATAAAAAGGGCCGTAAGGCCCCTTTAAATAAAAGTTTTCTCATGTGAACGGTCGTAAAGACCTACGCAGGTGGTTGTCTAGCCGGCCTGCTTTTTAATTTCTTTCGGTCAAGATACAGAAATCCGGGTTTCAAAAATGATTTTCCTGTTTTTTTCTCCTGATTTTTAAAAAAGATCAAAGAATTGAGAATTTCCCCGCTTTTGCATCAGGATATATTTATCTGCTGTCCGGTACCATCAAGCAAAGGCTGAAATCTTTTAATCCTGTTCAAAATTATACTCCCGCGAGGTACTGGGATTGGATGTATTCCACCACTGATGCCAGGTTCCTGGTTTGTTCAAACACGGCCAGTTGCCGGTCTGCTCCGGTACCCCCATCCAGTATTTTCTGAACATGTGCAAGGCGGTGCCTGCTTCCCAGGTGATCCAGCACGGGGTCCACGAAATCGAGCAGTTCATAGATCAGGGCGCGGGTATTCACTTCTTCCTCCTTTCCGAAATCGATCAGGTAGCCATCCACTCCATAGCGGCTGGCCCTCCATTTGTTTTCATTCAGCAAAGCGCGTGAATACTGGATAAAGTTGAGGTTTTTGGAACGCAGCATATAGATCCTGGCGCAGATAGCCTGGAAAAGTGCTGCAATAGCAATGGTTTCATCAACTGTCATCGGCACATCGCAGATACGGAACTCCACGGTATTGAAAAAGGGGTGTACGCGGAGGTCCCACCAGATCTTTTTTGCATTGTCAATACAATTGGTCTTGATCAGCAGCTTTACATAATTATCATAAGCTTCTATGCTGTCAAACGCTTCAGGAATTCCTGTGCGGGGGAATTTGTCAAATACCTTCGTACGGTACGATTTATAACCGGTCTTTCTTCCTTCCCAAAAAGGAGAATTGGTGCTTAGTGCATAAATGTGGGGAAGAAAATAACGGGTGGAATTAGCGATATGGTTGGCCATTTCCCGGCTTTCCATGCCTACATGCACGTGTAATCCAAAGATGAGATTACTGCGTGCGGCTTCCTGCAATTCATTTACAATCTCATTGTAGCGCACATGGTCGGTGATCAACTGGCTTTCCCAATGGCTGAAAGGATGCGTGCCGGCCGCACCCATTGCAAAGCCCAGGTCGGTAGCAATTCCTGAAATCGTTTTGCGGAGCGTGGCCACGTCTGTATAAGCTTCATCCACATCAGCGCAGATATCGGTCCCCACTTCCACCACGGCCTGGTGCATTTCTGCTTTTACTTTATCTTTTATTACTTTTTGCCCTTCCTGCACGATTTTCTGTTCATGGCTTTTCAGCTCACGGGTAACCGGGTCCAGCACCATGTATTCCTCTTCCACGCCGAGGGTAAAGCTCTTGTAGTTTAATGCCATAGCAATTAGTTAGTATATCAGATTTTAGGCAGTATGCGAATTTAAATCAGCGGCATCTTCGTGCTGCTTCTTTTCACATACTCTCCCCAGGTAAGATGATCTCCATGCCCGTCATTTTCCATTGCTTTTTCAATGGCATATTTAGCAGAGGTTTCAACTACCCATTCAAAATTTTCTTCGCCAACACTGGTCCTTTCAGCATCAGGCGCAGGATTGCAAAAATCAATTGCATAAGGGATATTGTTCCTTACAGCCAGCTCTACTGTATTGAAATCGTACCCCAGGTATTTATTTATGCGAAGCACGATATCGGTCATCTCCTGCAAGCGTGCAGGTGATGGAGAGAAATCGGCCACATAACGCAGGTGGTGTGGATTGCGTGGCTCATACGGCATAATGCGTACGTATTTGCCACCGATGCAATAACAACGGTAATATTCTTCAAATACGATCTCTTCCTGCAACAGCATTACCAGTTGTCCGGTCTCATTATGCTTTTGGAAAAACTCTTCGGCGCTGTTGAGTTTATATACATGCTTCCATCCGCCGCCGGCAAATGGTTTCATATACGCAGGAAAACCGACATACTGGAAAATGGAATCCCAATCCATTGGAAAAACAAGATTGCTGAATGAATCATCTGTGGTATCATCCGGCAGATCCCGGGAAGGGAGAATGGCTGTTTTGGGAACAGGCACATTCAGCTTTGTCATCAGGCAGTTGTTGAAATATTTATCGTCTGCGCTCCACCAGAAAGGATTATTGATAACGGCAGTGCCGGTCAGCGCTGCATTCTTAAGCCAGGTGCGGTAAAACGGAACATCCTGTGATATACGGTCGATAATAACCGCATAACCACTGGGCACTCCCTGCATGGCTTTATCAATACGTACAGGTTCGGCAGTAATGCCGGGAATGTTCTTGCTGTTCACTCTTGCCACAAAGGCTTCGGGAAAAGACCGTTCTTTACCATGCAGGATTCCGATTTTCTTCATAACTGTTGTTTTCGTTCAAGGATTAAGTAGCTCTTTCCAAATTTATTTTTTCAGGGGGATATAAACAAATAAGAATCGTTGACGGATGGCCGAGCGGCCGATCATGGATAATGGGTATATGACTACAATATCGGCCATCGGCCATCGGTCAACGGACATCGGACCACGCCAAACAAAAGCTAATTCCTTATTTTTGGCACCATGCAACTGCTTAACGTGCCCGGAATATTGCTTGAGAATAAAACGATCTTATCCCGATACCTCGGCAGGGAGGTATTGGTTGATTTTTACCTGCCGGCCAATGTGGCTGATCCTTCTGCAATGAGCCTGCTGATATTGAATGACGGGCAGAACATGGAGGAAATGGGTTTCCAGGAAATTCTTGCCGGTCTGTACGCCGGTGGGCAGATACGGCCCTTGCTTTGCGCTGCCGTACATGCAGGCACGGAAAGGAAAATGGAATATGGTATTGCTTCAACGCCCGATTACCTGGGCCGTGGCGCCAAAGCCGGTGAGTATACCTCTTTCATATTGGAAGAACTGCTTCCTTTTATTCATACCACTTATGCTGTTCCTTCTTTTGCTGAAAAAGCCATTGCCGGTTTTTCACTGGGAGGATTGACGGCGCTTGATATTGCCTGGAACCATTCCACGGAATTCAGCAAAGCCGGCATCTTTTCCGGTTCGCTCTGGTGGAGAAGCATTGACCAGGACGAAAAGGAGTATGATGATGACCTGCACCGCATCATGCACCAGGAGATAAGAAAAGGCACTTACCATCCCGGCCTGTGCTTTTTTTTCCAGAGCGGTAATATGGATGAAACAAATGACCGCAACAATAATGGCATTATCGATTCTATCGACGATACGCTGGACCTGGTGAAAGAGCTTGTTGCAAAAGGATACGACCGGGAAAAGGATATCCACTACCTCGAAATGCCGGAAGGAAAACATGATATTCCAACATGGGGGAAAGCGATGCCGGAGTTCTTGAAATGGGGATGGGGGAAAGTTGGGGGGCGGGAGTCTTGAGCGGGGAGTCAGGAGATGGGGAGCTTCTTTGTTATGGCAGGCAGGAGGTTAATGGTTGATTGAAAGAGGAGGGGGATATAAACACTGTATATAACGTAGATGAAGGGTAGGATTAATGCAAACATCACTGAGGCGTTTAGTTTTTACACAATATATCTTAGGTGTGGAAGGGAATGGTGGTTTGGGTGGTTGTCAGGCATTGAGGAAAAGCTTGAGCAGCTTTGCGTTTTTGTTTGCCCGGAGCTTGGTGATCGCTTTTTCCTTGATCTGGCGTACCCTTTCGGTGGTCAGATCGTAACGGCGGGCAATTTCATCCAGGCTCAGGGGGTGGTCGACCCCGATGCCGAAGAAATAGCAAAGCATTTGTTTTTGTCTTTTGTCCAATGCCTGCATAGAGCGGCGGAGCTCTTTGCTCAGTGATTCGGAATGGTCCATTTTTTTGTCAGACAGTTCGGCGTTCTCATTAGCCATGGTGTCGAGTAAACTGTCTTCGCTGTCGCTTGTAAAAGGGGCGTCTAAACTAACGTGCTCATTGTGCCAGCCCATGGCTTCATCTACTTCGGCAGCATCAATGCCGAGGTGGTCGGCAATTTCTTCAGTAGATGCGCTGCGGCCCAGTTCCTGCTCCAGTTTGTTTTGTGCGTTGCGGATGCTTCGCGTCATGATGGTCTTGTTCTGCGGCAGGCGCACCAGGCGGGCTTGTTCATTGATCGCCTGCAACATCTGCTGGCGAACATGCCACACTGCAAAAGATACAAATTTGAATCCCTTGGTTGCATCAAAACGTTCCGCTGCCCTTACCAGGCCGATATTGCCTTCATTGATCAGATCGGGAAGGGAAAGCCCCTGTCCCTGCAATTGCTTGGCCACGGAAACCACAAAACGGAGGTTGGCTTTGACCAAATCGTCCTTCGCTTTTTTATCTCCTTTGGCGATCAGGCCTGCCAGGCGGGCTTCTTCATCACCTGAAATGAGTTCCATCTTGTTAATTTCCTGCAGGTACTTATTCACACTTAAATACTCCCTGCTGGTAATGGAAGCGGAAATTTTCAACTGTCTCATGGGATTGGGTTGTTGATTGCGATACAAAGGAACAAAGACATCAAACCGGAAAAAATAGAACAGGTTGCTATTCTGCTGTCATTAAAAAGGAGCAGGCATTTGTAGTTGTTATTCGACAAATACCGGTATGGACATGTGAAGTACGAATTGTTACGTACCATTTATCGTCAGAAACAACAGTTCATCACATTTGTACGTGTAAAATCAGTACTCCTATACAATATTTGCGCGTATGAAAAAGATATTTACCCTTTTCCTCTGTTTATTCAGCATGTACCTGGCAATGGCACAAGACTCTCTTTCAATAAAAGGTATTGTGAGGGACAATGATAAAGCGCTTGCTGCAGTGACAGTGTCTTTGCTGAAAGCTGCTGACTCTTCACTGGTTAAGATCGCTTTAACGGATGCTGCGGGCCACTATGAGTTCCAGGGTGTGCCTGCAGGGGTTTATCGCATCATGACCAGTTTTGTCGGGTACGGTAATCAATATTCCGATCCGGTAAATCTGCAAAGCAGTAAAGAACTGCCAGTGATCACACTGCAGCCACAAGCTAAATCCCTGACCGGTGTAACTGTGCAGGCGAAAAGACCACTCGTTGAAGCCAAACTGGATAAAATGGTGGTGAACGTGGATGCTTCTCCTTCCAATGCGGCCAGCAACGTATTGGAAGTACTGGAAAAATCTCCCGGTATTTCAGTTGACCGTGACGGGAATATCAGTCTCAAGGGAAAGCAGGGTGTGATGGTATACATTGATGGAAAGCAAACCTATCTGAGCGGAGAAGACCTGGCGAATCTTTTAAAAAGTATGCCGGCCAATCAGCTTGACCAGATAGAGATCATGACACAGCCTTCTGCAAAATTTGATGCAGCCGGCAATTCAGGTATTATCAACCTCAGAACAAAAAAGAGCAAAACAATGGGGATGAACGGAAGTATAACCACTTCCTTTGTCCAGGGCAATTATCCCAAATCACCCAACAGCTTCAGCTTTAACTACCGCAAAGGAAAAGTCAATTTCTTTTCAAGTGGCGGCTATACTTTCTGGCAGGGCGACAATACGCAGGTCCTTAACCGTAAGTTCCATAGCACGGGCACTACTTCTGTATTTGCCCAGGATGGCTGGCAAAAAAATACCAACAACAATTTTAACCTGCGTGTAGGGATGGATTATGCCATGAATGCCAAAACAAGCCTTGGCTTTACGGTGAATGGCGTATCGAACCGCAATAAAGGGATGAACACCAGTAACGGTGATTTCTATAAACTGGGAAGCAATGTGATCGATTCAAGTATAACTGCTGATAATTTCACCCGCAGAACCTGGAAGAGTTTGAGCACCAATGTTAATTTCCGTCGCCAGTTGAATGCTAACGGGAGGGAACTTACTGCGGATCTTGATTATATCCAGTACAACTTGAAACTGAATCAGTATACAGACAACAGGGTGCTTTACAGTAATGCCCCTATGACGCAATATCTTTTACGCGCCATCCTGCCTACCGATATCAAGATCTATACAGGAAAAGTAGATTATGTGCATCCTTTGGGAAATGATGCCAAGTTTGAAACAGGTGTTAAAGCAAGCCTGGTAAAAACCGATAATAATGCCCCTTATGAAACCTGGGATGAGAACCAGGATAAATGGGTTGATGATAAACGGAAAGATCATTTCGCCTATGATGAACAGATCAGTGCTGTATATGTCAATTTCAGCAAGCAGATCAAGAAATGGGGTTTTCAAACAGGGTTGCGTGGAGAGCATACTCATTCAAAAGGTAAGCAGGTGCTGATAGGCAAAAGCATTTCAAGGGATTA
>DATAJQ010000042.1:0-5591 GCA_036262095.1 Chitinophagaceae bacterium
AGCCACGGATCTTGCCTTCCATCTTGTATTTCTCTTCGGCCATTAATTCAAACTGGCGGATAAGCTGCATCAGCTCGTACCAGTACAGGTATGTCTCTTTGGAAAATTTTGATGCCACCGGTTACAGATTTGTGTTTTATTCCCTTTTTACGGGAGGCAAAAATAAGGGAAAAGTTGATGAAAATCAGCGCAAATTTTAGGTTGAAAAGCAGGGAACGGGGATCGTTGGCCGTTGACCCTTGTCCATTGCACGCTGGTGATATTTACACGGCCATTCGGTCAACGGCCAACGATCCCCGTCCCCAAGCTATATTTGCAGAATGCTATTCCTCAACTCAATATCCCTGCTCCAGTTCAAGAACTACACCGACCGGGTTTTTCCTGTGCCGGCAAGGGTCATGGGTATATGCGGAAAAAATGGCATGGGTAAAACCAACCTGCTGGACGCGATCCATTATCTCTGTTTCACCAAAAGCTATTTCAGCCGCCAGGATGCCACCAGCGTGCAACAGGGCAAGGCCGGGTTCAGGATAGAGGGACAATTTATGTTGAACGATAAACCTGAAAAAGCCGTATGCCTCCTGCGCGAAAACGGCAAAAAGGAATTTCTGATCAACGGCCAGCCCTATGATAAGTTTTCACAACATATCGGCCGCTACCCCTGCGTGGTGATTGCCCCGGATGACGCTTCACTCATTACCGGCAGCAGCGAGGAAAGAAGGAAATTCCTGGACGCTCTCCTCTCTCAACTGGATGCCGGTTATCTGCAGCAGTTGATCGTATACACCAAAGTGCTGCAGCAGCGGAATTCGTTATTGAAATCATTTGCGGAAACAGGGCAGCGAAATCTATCGCTTCTTGATGTGCTGGATGAACAGCTACTGGCTCCCGGGGAATTTGTTTTTAATAAACGGAAAGAATTTCTCGTCTCCTTTCTGCCTGCTGTTAAACACGCTTACCAGGACATTGCCCGGCAACCGGAAGATATCAGCCTCTTTTATGAAAGCGAATTGCTGCAAGGCAGCTTTCGCGAACTGATGCAGGCAACAAGGCAAAAAGATCTTTTATCCCAACGCACTGCCACAGGCCCTCACCGCGACGATATCGAGATCAATATGGGCAACCTGTCATTCAAGAATATTGCATCGCAAGGCCAGCGGAAAAGTTTATTGTTCGCGCTGAAGCTGGCAGAAATGGATGTGCTGCAACAGGAAAAACATTTCCCTCCCCTCCTGCTGCTCGATGATGTGTTTGAAAAACTGGATGAGGACCGCATTGGCAACCTGTTGGAAAAAGTGTGTATCCGCAACGAAGGGCAGATCTTTATTACCGATACAAACGAAGAAAGATTAAGAAAGCAGCTCGAAAAACTGGACGTTGATTTCGGGATGATACTGCTTTAATGCAAACCATCAACTTCTTCTTACTTTTGCTTCATGGGTGAGTTTTCTTTCAAAGATGCCATGCAGCAATTCCTGAACCAAAGCAGGATCAAGGGTGATATACAGGCCATGCAGATCGAGGAAGTATGGGAAAAGATCATGGGGAAAACGATCTCCCGCTATACCGACAAACTTCAGATCTTCGGAGACAAACTCGTGATCACTACGCATGTGGCGCCACTTAAGCAGGAATTATTATATCAAAAAGAAAAGATCGTGCAACGAGTAAACGAAGCATTGGGGCAAAGAGTGATCAAAGAAGTGATCATTCAATAACTCAGCTTCTCCGCACCCGCGGATCAACTACTCCATACAACACATCTGCGAGAATATTAACGAGGATAAAAAAGGTTGCAGCAATCAATACAGAACCCATCACTACAGGATAATCCAGTTTTTCAAGCGCATCCACTGTCATCTTCCCAATGCCCTGCCAGCCGAAAATATATTCCACGAAAAACGCTCCGGCCAGCAATTCTGCAAACCAGCCTGTAATAGCGGTGATCACGGGGTTGAGCGCATTGCGAAGCGCATGCTTCCAGATTACTTTTTGCTTACCCAGTCCTTTTGCATAAGCCGTCCGGATATAATCCTGGTCAAGCACGTCCAGCATGGAACTTCGGGTCAGTTGCGTGATGATCGCCAGCGGCCTTATGCCAAGCGTAATAGCAGGCAACACAAGATTGGTCAGCGTAAGCCGCTTCTCCCCTGTTATTTCATCCACATCAAACCAACTGCCGGAGATATGAAGGCCGGTCCAGTCTGTCAACACAAAACCAAACACATAAGCCAGGATAATACCCATAAAAAAAGAAGGGGCCGATATGCCAACGATACTGGAAAAAATAGCGGAAGTATCCAACCAGGTGTTTTGCTTCACAGCAGCCAGCACACCCAAAGGAATGCCGATCATCACAGCAATCAGCATTGCTGCTACCGCAAGGATTAATGTGCCCGGCAAAGCCTGCATCAGCATGGAACCCACATCACGTTTGGTTTGATACGATTTGCGGAGATAAGGAAGCTTGATGCCCAGTTTATAATTCCCTCCCACAAAGAACCCTTTCAGCTTTTTCTGCGCTATATCTTCTTTGCTGTGGATGCAAAGCGGAGAAACATCATTCAGATAAAAAACAAACTGTTTCCATTTAGGTTGATCAAGATAAAGCTCCTTACGGATATTGGCCTGTGTGGCGGCATCACCTGATTGTCCCATTACCAAACGGCTGGGATCGCCAAAACCCTGAAACAGGAAGAATACCAACACTATCACACCCACCAATACCAGCAAACCATAGATCAGTTTTTTGGTGATATAGCGAAGCATTGGCGGTAGTTTATAGTTTAAGGTTGGCCTGCTCTATTTAATAAGATTCTCTATCCTGCTTATCCGGCGATAACTCTGCTTGTCTACGATAGTTCCTTCTTTCAGCAGGTACACACAGGGATTGGTGCGGGCTGCCGTGCGGATGGCCGTGTTATCACAGGTAAATATCTGTATATCGCTGAAGGGTGTGGAAGCAAACTGCTGCTTTGCTTCGTCCATCCTGCCGGTAATAACATATACTGGAATATTCTTTGCTTTGGCGCTGGCATATAAACGTGCAAAATCATCTTTCCAGCCGGTAACCGGTTGGGAGAAATCTTCGCAGAAAAGCAAAATGGCCTGCGGCTGGGAAAGCACCACATCGGTAGAATCTGCATCAGTAATACCGGACAAGGTAAACCCTTTAATGGGAGGCTCTGCATTCCCTTTCCTGATCAGCTTATCTACCCTGCTTTTATATTTATAGCTGGCTAGATCAGCCGGTAATTCTTCAGCAGCAAACTCATAATCCTTTCCTTCCTTTTCATACACAAAACGGATGGCAAAACTGTCCGGCACTGAACCCACAGGCATTTGCATTTTTTCTTTGATATTATTGCCTTTTTTATAAGCAAGGCAATCAAACAAGGGCAGGTAATTGAGCATGTACCATTGAATGCCGAAACTGAATAAAGCACATAGCAAGATCAGGCCCATGCTCAGCTTGCTGCTGAACACCGGCTTTATTTTATCCTTATGTTTAAATAAGACCAGGATCAGTAAGGTAAGCACTACATCTTTCAGGAAAGATGTCAGCGGCGTGATAGGAATGCAGTCCCCAAAGCAGCCGCAGTTTTTAAACTTGCCTGATAAATAAGCATATCCTGTAAGGAAAGTAAAGAACAGGATCAGCAGCAGCAGCAACCACATGAACAATTTCATCCGCCATCCCAACAGCAATGCCACGCCTGCAATGATTTCAAATGCGATCATTACTACTGAAAGCCACAGGGTGTGATTATTGAACTGTGTCATTCCCCACAGTTCGAAAAACTCCTGCATTTTATAACTTAAACCCAATGGATCGATAGCTTTGACCAATCCGGAAAAAATAAAAAGCAGGCCAACAAGGATACGGGCTGTAGTAATAAGGATCTTCATAATGAGATTGCTTTCATGAAAGAATAATAAAGGGATCAACCTTCATCTGCCAGTATTAATGCGAACACTCCATAATTGATGATATCATGATAGTTGGCATCAATACCTTCACTGATCAGGGTTTTGCCTTCATTCGAAAGGATCTGGCGTATGCGCAGCAGCTTCATCAGGATAAGGTCCACAAAACTTTCCTGGCTCATGCTGCGCCAGGCTTCGCCATAATCGTGGTTTTTATCCTGCATCAATGCTTTGGTGGCCGACACGTGTTTGTCATATAAAGCAGACACTTCTGAAACTTCCAGCTCTTCCGGCATATCTGCCCTCAACTCCAGTTGGATCAATCCAATAACAGCATAATTAATGATACCGCGGAATTCCCCTTTAATATCATCTGCTATTTTCTGATATCCTTTTTCCTGTATGGTCCGGATGCGCTGAGCCTTGATGAAAATCTGGTCGGCGATCGAAATAGTGCGTAATACCCTCCAGGCTGTTCCGTAATCTTTCGTCTTTTTAATGAAGATCTCCTTGCAGGAAGCGATCACTTTATCGTATTGTTCGTTCGTTGATGCCATAATGAATAATTCCGGGAACTGAGTTCTGTTTATCTTTAGCTTCAAAAATAACGAATCAGTCATTAATGTTTACGTTGAATTGCAAAGGAAGGTTGCTGGTAATTGATAAACCGATCGTGATGGGGATCATCAATACCACACCCGATTCTTTTTTTGCGGACAGCCGGAAGGTTTCTGCAGATGCTGTTGTCAAACAGGCAGCGGCAATGTTGGAAGAAGGCGCTGCAATAATCGATATCGGCGGGCAGAGCACACGCCCCGGCAGCTTACCGGTAAGCGAAGAAGAAGAGCTCAGCCGTGTGATCAGCGGCATTGAAGTCATTCACCGGCGTTTTCCTGAGTGCATCATTTCTGTAGATACCTATTATGCCCGCGTGGCAAAAGAAGCAGTAGGGGCCGGTGCTTCCATGGTAAATGATATCAGTGCCGGCACACTTGATCCAGGCATGATACAAACTGTGGCATCCCTCCACGTGCCCTATGTGCTTATGCATATACAAGGTACCCCTCAAACCATGCAGCAATCGCCACACTATGACAATGTGACCCGCGAAGTGCTGGATTTCTTCAGCAATAAACTGCCGGCACTCCGGCAAGCGGGTATTGCAGACATCATCATCGACCCTGGTTTTGGATTCGGGAAAACGCATGCCCACAATTTTCAACTGCTCCGTGAATTGCCGGTTTTCAGTATGCTGGGAAAGCCTTTACTGGCAGGGCTATCCCGGAAGGGAACAATTTATAAAACATTGAATATTACAGCAGAGGAATCCCTTAACGGAACTACTGTTTTAAATACTGTGGCTATAATGAAGGGAGCAAACATTTTGCGGGTACATGACGTAAAGGCGGCGGTACAAGCTATTACGCTACTTCGAACAATGCAATAGGGCAAATGAAAAAAAGCACCCTCTTCCTGCTTTCGCTTTCTGCGGATGCTTTTTGACTAGTTACATCAAGACGATCAACTCATCAGGCCTCAATGTGTGTTTTTCAGGGTTTGCTTCAAGGGAAATGGATTATCCTATGTTTAAGCAGAAAGAAGTACGGTGGATTCTGGTTCTAGTTGTTTTCGAAGGGACGCCAATTGGAATCTTGGACTAAAAA
>DATAJQ010000043.1:0-7403 GCA_036262095.1 Chitinophagaceae bacterium
GGGGCTACGATACCTTCGTCTTTGATACCTTCCTGGTTCACCACGTCAATTTTAGCTTCTTTCAGCTCTTCCTGGGCGGGTGGTGGTTCCTGCACTTCCTCATCTTTTACGATTTTGGGAGGCGTGAACTGTTTCATTTCAATTTTCGGGGGATCTGGTGGCTTGGGCGGAGGAGGGGGAGGCAACTCCTTTGGTTCCTCTTCCTGCTTCAGGTCCTGGATAGTAACTTCCTTGATTTCCAGCTTTTCATTGCTATTACCCTTGAATTCACTGGCTACAATTGAACCAATCAGGGCAAGGAGAGCAACAGAAGCAGTGATGATCAAAGCCATCGTGATCCGCTTATTATAACGCTTGCGTAACTCATAAGCGCCATAATCCTTATTCCTGCCCTCGAAAACGAGGTCAAGAAGATCGGATGATAATATTTTGTTGGCTTCCATTTTTGGGTTTGTTTAAAATTAGATGCTTGGCCTACTCTTTTCCATAGAAAAAAACAGGATTATTTTACGCCTGAACTAGCCTCAGTCGCTTTCACCAGGTCTCTTTCCGTGTCGGAGATCTTTACCATGGCAAAACGTTTTACTGCGTTGATAGTCATCTCGTCCAGGATATCCACCGTATTTTTATAGGTAGCTTCCTCCATGGGTTTGATCACTACTACGAAGTCCTGGTCCTGGCATTCTGCGCGGGGGTCTTTTTTACCTTTATCCCTTGCTTTCTGCTCGCAGGCAGGGTCAGTGACGTAAGAAGAAATCACCTCTTTCTTTTTCCTGATGATTTCATCGCGGATACCTTTGAAGGTCGTTTGCTTAAAATTAGCGCCGGTTGGCTCCAATTCCCCTTCATAATAGTATACCTGGTCGCCTTTGCCCAGCATAACCGTCAGGGCACCAGACTGTTTTACCTTGGTTTCCTCTTCCTTCTTCTCTGTATCCTTTGGCATGTTGAGGTCCATTGTTGTAGGAGAGCTCATGGTAGCCGTGAAGATAAAGAAAGTGATCAGCAGGAATCCCAGGTCCACCATCGGTGTCATATCCACGCGGGTAGACAATTTTTTGGCTTTCTTCACTCCCGGGCCTTTCTTGTGGCCACTATCTCCGCCTCCAGTATCAATACTTGCCATAATTATTTAATTTACAGGTTGTTAAATTATTTATTCCTAAGCCTGTCGAAGAACAATTCAGTACCTTCAGGAGCTCCTTCCTGTGCTGTGATAAGGTTGTATTTAAACTCCTCATTACGGCGCAGTGCATTGATTACCGCCTCAAAAGTGGGGTATTTCGAATTGTTGTCTCCTTTGATCAGGTAAAGCAGCTTACCGCCCGCAAAAGTCTTTTTCGCTTCTGCTATCCACCATACCAGTTCATTATTCAATGAATCCAATACAGGGATACCGGGTTGTGTTACTTTCCCTTGTTGCTCTTTCGGAAGGTCAAGAAAACCTTTCAGGCTTGCGAAAGGCACACCAATAATGGGTGCATTCCGGAAACTCTGCTTTTCAGCGTCAGTCAATCCGAGGTTCCTGGAAGTATTGATCCCGTCGATGATTTCTCCCAGTTTTGATTTGTTCTCATCTTTCACTGAAGAAATATTAAGATAAACCTTGCTGTCTTTATCGATGGTGATCAATAATGCGTTTTCTTCTTTCAATATATCTGAAGAAACGGAATTAGGAGTTTCAACTTTTACAGGTTCCTCTGGTTTGAACTTCGTTGCCATGATGAAAAAGGACAGGATCAGGAAGGCGATGTCCACGAAGGGCGTCATATCCGTATCCGTGCTTTTCCGGGGTATTTTAACACTTGGCATTTCTTACATTTTAGTATTAGATGAACGATTGGTGAAAATCCACAAAACTGCTCCTGATTATTTGTACAGGGAAGCGAAGCTTTGTGTGAGTGTGAAACCAGATTCATCAATACCGTATGTGATAGAGTCAATCTTAGTAGTAAAAATGTTGTACATGATCAGTGCCAGGGCAGAAGTACCGATACCTAATGCTGTATTATACAGGGCTTCAGAGATACCTACCGCCAGTGCACTTGAATCACCACCACCACCGGTATCACCCAGTGCAGCAAATGATTTGATCATACCGATTACCGTACCGAGCAGGGCTACGAGGGTACCTACTGAAGTAATAGTAGACAGGAATACCAGGTTTTTCTGCAACATAGGCAGTTCCAGTGCTGTCGCTTCTTCTACTTCTTTCTGGATAGATAATACTTTTTGTTCTGTGTCAAGACCAGTTTCATTGATCATTTCTTTGTAACGGCGCAGACCAGCTTTCATTACGTTAGCTACTGAACCACGTTGTTTGTCGCATTCTGCCAGCGCAGCATCCACATTGCGGTTAGCCAGGTGGTACTGTACTTTACGAACGAAATCAGAAATAGAACCATTGCCCAGCGCTTTGCTGATAGTCAGGAACCTCTCAATAGAGAACACGATTACCATCAACAACATACCGATCAGCAGGGGAACGATGATACCACCTTCATAGATCCTGTGCAATGCATCTTTAGGATGTTTATGCTCGGGCCAGAACCATCCATCTGTAGCTGGATTATTAAATCCGCTTGCAGCGCCGAGAACAAAACGCCAGATTAAATAACCGGCCACAATACAAACGATAGGTGCAATCCAGGAAATAGCATTGCCGCTCTTTTTAGGTTGAACAGAAGTAGCCTTAACCGATGCGGAGGCAGTTGGTTTAGTCTCAGCCATGATCTTAATTTTTAGTGTTTTTAAATGTTAAATGAGCCTTAGTTTAAGGCTACAATTCTACTGAAAAAGTTTATACAAAAATCTACCCGACAATGATTTTTTCAAAGCAGGGGGGTCAAGGTAAGAAATTTTTTAACTGAATAACAAGTTCCTGTGAAGAAATTAATGCCATAACATTCTTATAATACAGAACAGACATTTGTTTATTCATACCGCAATGCCTCAATAGGATTCAATCTTCCTGCCTTCAGTGCCGGGTACAATCCCGCCACCAATCCAACAAGGCTACAGATGAGAATGCCCATGAATACCCAATCCCAGGGAACCACAAAACCAGTATTTAATACCAATGAAAACAAATTACCTACGATCACCCCTAATACGATGCCGAACAGGGCTCCCATTACACTGATAATAATTGCTTCCAGCAAAAATTGCCGTCTTACCATCTTACTCTTCCCTCCGATCGCTTTCACCAACCCCACTTCTTTAGTCCTTTCAGAAACAGATACCAGCATTATATTCATCAACCCGATAGCTGCACCGATCAGGGTTATAAAACCGATCACAGTAGCAGAGATGGTCAAAAAACCCAGACTGTTCATCGCCGTTTCGGCTACGCTGTCGCTTCTCTCCAACACAAAATTGTTCTCCTCTGTAGTGGTCAGCTTCCTGATGGGACGGAACGCGGCCTCAGCCTCCCCCATCGCTATGTTTACCTGGCGGATATCATTGGTCATCACCGCCATAACATAGGAGTTAGACGACGGAAATACTCTATCCATGTTGGTATAGCTCGTAATTATTACATTATCCCGGCTAAATCCCATGGAAGCACCACGGCTGGCCATTACACCTAACACCCGGTAGGGAATATTATTCACGCGGATCGTAGCATTAGGAGCAGTTTCAATCCTTTCTTCACCAAATAATTTTTTTGCCACATCATATCCAAGCATACAAACGTTGGCCCCAGATTCCACTTCAGCATGATTGATATTCCTTCCCGCAGCCATTGTAAAGCCATTCAGCAACAAATAATTCTCATCCCCTCCCATCAACGTAAGATTAGGGCTTGTTTTCTTTTCTTCATAAGAAGCAATAGTATTCCTGTTCCCAAAAATGGAAATGCTCGTGATCGCCGGAAAATGATAGGTATTTACAAAAAGCTCTGCCTCCTTCTTATCGATCTTCTTCCCCAGATTTGATTTCTTTTCTTTCCGGTTTGTTTTCTTTGACAACTTAACATCATTGCCACCCCCACCGAAACGGATATTTCTTTCTTTAAAACGTACCGTGAAAGCATTCGCCCCCATCGTGGAAAAGCTTTCGGAGAATTTTTGGTTCATGGCCTTAATGGCAGTAATGATACCGATCAATGCCATGATTCCAAAAGCAATGATGGCAACAGTCAATCCGGTCCGTAACCGGTTATTACGGACAGTGCGGAATGCCAGCGAAAAAACGTCGTAGAAGTTCATGTAAAGGGCTTGCCCGAAATTAATGAAGAAAACCGATCAGGCGGTGAACAATTTCCGGGGGGAGCCTGGGGCAGGGTATTGACCGAATGGCCGATGATCAAATGACCGAGTGGTCGATGGTCAACTGGTCGATAACCAATGGCTGTCAATACGCAAGTCGGAGCCAGTAGTTCCTTTTCCATTGTCACCCCGGACCTGGTTTAGTACATTAACTGCTGTAGTTCGCTAAGATCCGGGGTCTCCCCATCTGCAATATCTTCTAAGCAATAATGCCTTACAGGTTTGAAGCAAGTGCAGCGCGGGGAGACCCCGGCTCTTATATTCTTTAAACCTGAATGCTTACTGAACCAGGGCCGGGGTGACAATGGAAAAGGAACTACTGGCTCCGACTTGCGTATCGGCCAACAAAACCCTGCCAACGGCTTCTTCCTGCCTCAGCTTAAAAATACAGCCAGTAAATCAATAAGTTAGGGAAAATTCCGAGTAAAATGATCAGGGCTGCCAGCCCTACCAGCGACCATTTAAAGCCGCCGGAAGCAGCGATTGTAGCATTACCTTCCTTGAAGTACATAGCCTGGATAACCCGGAAATAGTAATATACGCTCACAGCAGCCATCACCACGGCAAAGATCACCAGCCAGAGGCCGCTGCCCGTAGCGATCACAGCTTTCAGCATAAAGAATTTTCCAAGAAAACCCGCTGTCAGCGGAATACCTGCCAGTGACAAGAGGAAGATCACCATTGCAGCAGCGATCACCGGTTGCTGTCTGGCCAGGCCATTAAAGCCCTCGAACGTATAATCATTAAGTTTATTTAATACGGCAAATATGCCGATCGTAGCAAGGCTATAGGCTGCTGCATATAATAAGATACCTTCCTTGGCAGAAACGTTCATGGCATAAAGGCCCAGCAGCATAAAACCTGCCTGGGAAATACTGGAATAAGCCAGCATCCTCTTTACACTCTGCTGGAACACGGCCGTGATATTGCCAATAAATAAAGTAGCAGCCGCGATAACTGCAAACCAGATCTGCCATTTTTCCTGTGACACACCAAAGGTTTCGTCGAACAAACGGATGAAACCTATGAACACTGCCGCTTTCACAATAGTGGCCATAAAAGAAGTGAACGCAGTGGGAGCCCCATCATATACATCAGGGGTCCAGAAATGGAACGGGGCTGCAGAAACTTTGAACGACATAGAGAAAAGCAACAGCAGGATGCCGGCTACGGATAAAACACCGGGGGCAGCGATCAACCCTCTCATGCGCTCCACATCAAAAGTGCCGGAAGCTCCATAGAGCAAAGCGATACCCATCAGCATAAGGCCGGTGGAGAAAGCACCCATCAGGAAATATTTCAGTGAAGCCTCATTGCTTTTAAGGTTTCTTTTATCAGCACCTGTAAGGATATAAAGCGGAATGGAAATGATCTCGATGCCCAGGAACAATATCAGCAATGATTTGAATGAAGCAACCAGGATGATGCCGCAAGTGATAAAAAAGATCAATGCAAAATATTCTCCATAGTCAGCACCTATCTTTTCCATGTCTTTGGCAGACAGGATAAAAAAGACCAGGGTAGCAAACAAAGCAATAGATATCGACAGCAGGGCAAAACGATCGAAATGCATCATGCCCGATACATCAATTTTAAAAAATGAAATGCCGCGTGATTCAAGGATGTTAACAAGCAGCAAAACGGCCAGGCCGGTGATGGCTATGCCACGCACAGCGCTTTTTTGCTTTAGCAAAACGCTGCTGAACATCATGACCACTCCTAAAACTGCCGATAATATTAATGCGTTCATACCTTTCTCTTACTTCTTTAACAGATGATGTACATCTGATATTTTTAAAATCGAATCGCTAATGTCGTTTGTTAAGTCAAGCATTGGCTTAGGGTACACACCCATCCAGCAGATCAGTATCACTATCGCACCCAGCGCCAGTTTTTCATTCAGGCTGATATCTTTTGCGTTTGCCGTTAAAGCATTCGCCTCACCATAAAATATCTTGCGCACCATGTTCAGCGTATACACTGCTGCAAAAATGATACAGGTAGCCGCCAGTACGGTAAACAGGATATTGTACTTGGTAACAGTAGAAGTGAATACACCTGTAAACATCAGGAACTCTCCAACAAAAGCGTTGGTAAGCGGCAATGCGATATTAGCCAGTGCAATGATCACGAAGAAAATAGCCATCGTTGGCGCTTTCTGTGCAAGCCCGCCCAGTTCAGACAATTTGCGGGTACCAAACTGGCGCTCTATCAGTTCAACCATGATCCACAATCCGATAATGTTCACACCGTGGTTGAACATCTGGATCATCACACCCTGGAAACCTATTTTATTTTCTGAAAAAATAGTCAGGCACATTAAACCGATATGCGCAATAGATGAATAAGCGATCAGCCTCTTCATATCATCCTGGCGGATGGCGATCAGCGATGCATAGATCATCCCGATGATAGCCAACCTGGAAACAGTGTCGCCATAAGAATAAGACGCGATCGGCAACACGGGCAGCAACCAGCGAAGTAATCCCAGCACACCCATTTTCACCATGATGCCGCTCAGCACCATTGTAGTGGCAGTAGGCGATTGCTCATAAGTATCAGGCTGCCAGGTATGGAAAGGGAAGATCGGCATCTTGATCGCGAAAGCGATAAAGAATAACCAGAACAACCAGCTCTGCGAATTATAAGGCAGGTCTGCTTTATAAAAAGAGCTGATGGCAAATGACTGGTCGGCAGTATGTGAATACACATACAGAATCCCGATCAGCATCAGCACAGAGCCCAGAAATGTATAGACAAAGAATTTGAACGTAACCTGGATCCTTCTTTCCCCACCCCATTGAGAGCAAAGGAAGTAAACGGGGATCAAAGCCAGTTCCCAGAAGAAATAAAACAGCAGGGCATCCATTGCCAGGAACACACCCATCAATCCTGCCTGCGCCAGCAACATCAGTGCAAAGAAATTATGCGCTCTTTTATAAGAAGAGTTCCAGGTAGACAGGAAGATGATAGGGTAAGCTACTGCTGTTAAAAGACAAAGCACCTGGCCCATTCCATCAAGACCTACCGCAAAGCTGCTGCCCAATCCCTGCATCCATTCACATTCATGGAAAAGATATTTTGCATCCTTGAACACGGTCAATCCCAGTAAAGAAACCGCCAGTGTTGCTA
>DATAJQ010000044.1:0-31587 GCA_036262095.1 Chitinophagaceae bacterium
AGGGTTTTTCTGCTGTTGGCAGCATAAATGATCCCGTTTTGTTGCGCAGAACCGTCCAGGCAGGACAATAATTGGGCGCTCATCAAACACCCCAGGAGTCTATAAAAGGGTTTTGAATGTCTCATTGTTGCAGTTTTAATATTAGCAATACTTGCAATCGTTTCCCTTGATCTGAAGCCAGCTAATCCGCGCCATTAGCTGACCGATGATCGTATCAGGGCATTGAAATCAAAATCTCGGTGTCCTTCCGGGCGATCTTGAACTCATTGGTTGCTTCTATGGAACGTAGTAATATGTCAAGGTTATCGTTCGGCATCATTCCATTCAGTGTTTTTCCATTCAGTAAAGTGTCTGTAATAATCACTTTCACTCCGTAATGTTCCTGGATCATTCGTGCAGCTTCTGTAATCGGTGTATTGTCAAAGATGATCCTGTTATCTTTCCAGGCCAGTATGCTTTCTTCATTGGCCTTTTTCTTTTCGAGGCTATTATGATCGATCTGTACAAAATCACCGGGCACCATTTTGGTCTCTTCTCCTGAAGCTGTGCGGATGGTAACGCTTCCTTCGGTCAGCAATACACTGGTCTTGTTGTCTCTTGTCCATACATTGAACTGTGTACCTGTAACAATTACATCGAGTTCATTGGTGTGTACCACGAAGCGGTTTTTTTGTGGTGTTTTCTTTACATGAAAAAATGCTTCACCACTCTTCAGCCATACTTCACGGTCATCGCCTTCTTTCCAGTTTTTTCCCAGGGTAGCGCAACTGTTTGCATTCAGCATCATGATGGAGCCATCCGGCAACTGATGGGTGGATATCTGCCCATAAGCAGTTCCTAATGATGGATCACGTTGGGTATACTTCCAGATGGAGAAACCTGCTGCCAGTAATAACACTGCGGCAGCAACGCTTATCCAGCGCTTGAGGCGCTGACGTTTAATTGATATTACTGGTGTTGAACCCTGTTCTTCTTTTTCAAGCCTTTCCGTTAATCGCTGGTATGCTTTGGCGGTTTCTTCTTTGGTCACTGACAGCTCTATTGCTTTAATATCATTCATCAAAGCAATAGCCTGTTGCACAAGTGGCGCCTGTTCCGGGTTTGCGGCCAGCCACTTTTCCCAGCCTGTATCAGGCTGCCCCGCAAACCATGCCTGAAAATCCTCGTCTCCGATCACTTCTTCCACCTGTTGAAAATTCTTGATCATTATGTTGGGTTTTGTATTCATTAATGCCCGGGTGCCCGGGTAATTAGATTTGTAATGATGCTTTTTAATTTTTTTTTACCCCTGACCTGAAAAAACAACTACCTTATAAATGATATTTAAACCTATTTTGCAGAAAATCTACCTAAGCACGATTGCGAACTGAACACCCGCATATTATACTTTGGCATTTGCTGAAGAATGGCGATCGCGATGCCCTTGGTGAGCTTTTTTCAGCATACCACCCTTTGCTACTAAGATACGGAAGTAAGATTTGCAGAGACAGGGGGCTGCTTGAAGATTGCATAC
Organism: Chitinophagaceae bacterium; assembly: GCA_036262095.1. Lineage (GTDB taxonomy): Bacteria > Bacteroidota > Bacteroidia > Chitinophagales > Chitinophagaceae > Terrimonas_A. The sequence goes on from DATAJQ010000044.1 coordinate 1,514, forward strand.
AGGACCTTTTTGCTGAAATATGGCAAAGCAGATCAAAGCCGGATATACAATCAGTGCAGGCTTATTTATTAAAAGCACTGAAGTATAAGATATATAAGAAGCAACGTATTCCTGTCACCAAACAAATCTCCAGCGATCAACCTGATGAAATGCTTTTTGAAGTAAGTCATGATAACTTCATGATAGAACAACAGGAAGATCTTGCTAAAAAACAACGCATCATCGATGCCCTGCAAGGGCTTTCCAACCGCCAGCGGGAAATCATTTACCTGAAAGTGTACCAGGAGCTTTCTTATGAAGAGATCAGTGAGATCATGAACATTAATTACCAGGTAGCCAGAAACCTGATGAGCCAGGCGGTTAAAACGCTCAAAAAATCTTTGTTAAGCTTTGTAGGATGGATACTGTAGACCAGTGGTAGCTTACGTAATCGTTTGCGGGTTTATGCCGGTGCCCTCTGTTCCCGCAATTATATTTTCCCACCGAGACGACAAAGATCACAAAGAATTACTGACTTAATGTATTCCTTACTCAATAGCTTAAGGTTAAATTAATAGGAGGCTATAAAATATTTCTTTGTGATCTTTGTCGTCTCGGTGGGAAAATATTCAAACTGAGCTTCAATACAGGGAATGAATAGTTACATTTTAATATCTTTGAGCACTCATTTTAGACAGGAAAATTACCCTTATGGCAAAAAAAATAGCTGCGATAGATCTTTCTGATAGTTTCGAAAAAATACCCGTTAAAATATTCCCGGACCCCAAGCAGGGCTCATTGGCAGTGGCCAGGGAAATTGCTGCATTGATCAGGGCAAAGCAGGAGCAGAAGCAATCCTGCGTATTGGGGTTGGCAACTGGTTCCACTCCAAAAACACTTTATGCAGAACTGGTAAGAATGCATAAGGAGGAAGGATTGAGTTTTAAAAACGTGATCACGTTCAACCTCGACGAATATTATCCTATTGAAACAGATGCTTTGCAAAGCTATAACCGCTTTATGAAGACCAACCTGTTTGATCATGTGGATATTAAGCCTGAGAACATTCATATTCCAAATGGTGAGATCAGAAAAGAAGAGATCAAAGCTCATTGCCTTCAATATGAGAAAAAAATTGAAGCTGCCGGCGGGATCGATCTGCAGATACTCGGCATAGGAAATAATGGCCATATAGGATTCAATGAACCCGGGTCGGGTATTTATTCGCGTACGAGGCTGATCACACTGGACAATTCTACCCGGATAGCCAATTCTTATGAGTTCGCGAATATCTCACAGGTTCCAAGATTGGCCATTACCATGGGTATTGGCACTATACTAAAAGCGAAAAAGATCATTCTCCTGGCCTGGGGAGCAGCCAAAGCTCCTGTGATCAAAAAAGCGGTTGAAGAGGATGATACAGAACATGTACCTGCTTCCCTCCTGCAGAATCATGATGATGTCACTTTTTATGTGGATGAGGCTGCGGCAGCTGAATTGACCAGGAAGAAGACCCCCTGGCTTACGGGCGACTGCGAATGGACACCTCTTATGATCAAAAAGGCGGTGACCAATATGGCGCTGAAACTGAAAAAACCGGTTTTAAGTCTTACCAACAGTGATTATAATGAATTTGGTCTAAGTGACCTCCTGGTCGAAAAAGGAGACGCTTATGAGATCAATCTCCAGGTATATTATATGTTACGGGATTCTATTACGGGCTGGCCTGGTGGTAAACCCGATGCCGTGATCCCTGCACACCCTGAGCGATCTAAACCCTATCCTAAGAGAGTGATCATTTTTTCTCCCCACCCTGATGATGATATTATCAGTATGGGCGGCACTTTCCAGCGCCTGCACGACCAGGGTCATGATGTGCATGTAGGTTATCAGACTTCCGGCAATATTGCGGTGACAGATGAATTTGTGACCCGCTTCCTCGATTTTGCAGTAGGGTTTGAAGAGATCGTTGGCATTGATACCCGTACTTCCGGACAGATCCTGAGTGATGCCCGCAAATTTATTGCTACCAAGAAATCCAACCAGGTGGATACACCAACCATCCGCAGCATCAAAGGCCTGATCCGCCGCTGCGAGGCAAAAGCCACCTGCCGTTATGTAGGCATACCGGATGAGAATATTCACTTTATGAACCTGCCGTTCTATGAAACAGGTACCATAGAAAAAAATCCAATGAGCGAGGAAGATATTGCTATCACCATGGAATTGCTCCGGAAGGTAAAGCCACACCAGGTATATTGTGCCGGTGATTTTGCTGATCCTCATGGCACCCACCTGGTTTGCTTCAATATTGTGCTGGAATCCCTGAAGCGGATCAAAGCGGCGGGAGATGAATGGATAAAAGACTGCTGGCTATGGTTGTATAAGGGCGCATGGCAGGAATGGAACATTGAAGAGATCGAAATGGCGATCCCGATGAGCCCCGACCAGGTGGTAAGCAAGCGTTTTGGCATTTTTATCCATCAATCCCAAAAGGATATGGTGCCCTTCCAGGGAAGCGATTCACGCGAATTCTGGCAGCGTGCCGAAGCGAGAAATGCGGCTACTGCAAAAATCTATGCTGATCTTGGATTGACGCACTATGCAGCAATGGAAGCTTTTGTGAGGTGTCTGTACTAGTCGGGAGCCTTTAGTCTGAAGTCGATAGTCAAGGCACTCAGAGAAATCGGTTTTTTTATATAATTTGGCTGAAAATACACCACTATGGCTTTATTTAAATCAAGTAATCCAACCCTACAGGAAAAATCGTACGAAGGCACTATTTTTCAGGGTATTGGCACCGGACAGGAAATGACGATCAAAGGGACCCTGAATAAGCTGGGTTTCCTGTTATTAATGATGTCTGGTTCCACTATTTTCTCCTGGAGCCAATTCAATAAGGGAAGCGACCCCATGCCAATGCTGCTGATCGGCGTATTCGGCGGATTGGCCCTGGCTCTTGTAATGGTTTTCAAAAAACAATGGTCTCCTTATATCGCCCCTGCTTATGCTATCATGGAAGGCTTTTTTGTAGGTACCGTTTCCGCGATATATGATTATAAGTTACCCGGATTGCCAATGCAGGCTGTAGCGCTTACATTACTGGTAACACTGGTAATGTTCCTGATCTATCGCTACCGCATTATTAAAGTGACCGGCAGGTTCCGTATGATCGTAGTGATCGCCACTGCTGCACTGGGCCTGTTCTATCTTGTTCAATGGATCACTTATCTCGCCATGGGATCTCCGATAGGCTCTTTCACCAATGCCGCTACCCCACTCGGAATCGGCTTTTCCGTTCTAGTGGTTGGCCTTGCTTCACTTAACCTACTGCTCAACTTCGATACAATCGAAAAAGGCGTGGAAATGAAAGCAGCCAAATACATGGAGTGGTACAGCGCATTTGGCTTACTGGTAACATTGGTCTGGTTGTACCTGGAAATATTGCGTTTGCTGTCTAAACTGAACAGGAACTAACAACTCAATACACTCTGATAAATAAGAGAGCCTATCTACACAAATAGATAGGCTCTCTTATTTATCAGAACAGTTTGTACCCAAAACGCCCCCTTCCCGTCTTACCGCCTTACCGGTAAAAAACTTACCGGTAAGGCGGTAAGGATGTACTATTGTTGTCCTTCTCTTCCTTCTTCTGTTCCCTTTTTGTTCTCCACCACCTCAACAACAGTGCTCTTGTTTACAAACTCGTTCATGTATATCCTGAATAAAACAATAATGTAACTGATCAGTAAGGGTCCGAATATCAAACCGATAAACCCGAATAACCCAAGTCCCACGATCACTCCCAGAATAGTGATCACGGGATGAACATTTCCCATTCTTTTCAATAAAGTGATCCGTGCTATATAATCCACATTCCCGGTTACAACAGCGCTGTACAATGTAAGCCAGGTAGCATTCCAGGTGTCACCAACGGCAAACATATATATCACCAGCGGCACCCATACTATCATCGTTCCCACCACTGGAAAAAAAGCAAAAGCGCCGGTAAGAAACCCCCACAATCCCCATTCGCTTACACCAAAAATAAAATAACCAAGTGTGGCCACCAGTCCCTGGATAATGGAGATCAACGGTATGCCCAAAGCGTTTGCCCTCACCATTTTTTTTGTTTCCGCAGCCAGCATATTGATGTTCTCCTGCTTTAACGGGATAACCTGGTTAAGCAGCCTTTCAATCTCTCTCCCATTGACCAGCATATTGTATAAAATAAAAAGCATGATGGCCAGGTTGCTGATCAGGTTGGCCGTGCTGTTCAGTACACCGGGAATAAAAGTGGTCAGTTTGCTTAATGAATTGGTCAGTGTAGCTTCTGAAACTATCGTAACGCCCATTTTTTCCTGTATTGTTTCAAGCGAATGTTTGGCGGCATTGACCATCGAGTTGGGATCGGCAAGGAATGCATTGATCTTGGGGCTGATCAATGTAATAGCCAGGTAAATGGGCAGGCCAAGCAGGAATAAATAGTATATGATAAATAAACCGGCTGCCCATCCTTTTTTCCATTTGCGGTTATAGATCAACTGGAAATAATTGGCCCGGCTAAGGATGTATAAGGTAAGAGCTCCCAGCAACCCGGGAAGAAAAACCTGCAATTCGATAATAACAAGATAGGCCAGTAAAATAATGATGGATAAAAGAAGTACCTGTCTGATCCGGTCGTTGAATGTAGGCATAATGATACTATAGTAATACTAAGATATTGATTTTTTCAATCCGGCTTCCCCTAACACTGGAACAGAAATTGTTTTACAGGGATATGCGGGCCATAACAAAAAAAATAAATAAGGCAACTTCTACACCAAAAGGAAAGATCATCTTTTTTGGTATTGTTATTGGTTTGTTGGCGATAAGCGCCGGTGCAGTAGTCTACTGGAGCATTTACCGCAAACAAATCGTCCGCACCAGGCTGGAAGATGCTGTCCGCAAAAAAAGTAAAGGACTTTACAAGGTGCATTATGATAAACTGGCCATGGATGAAATGGCCGGTGATCTCGTTGTTACCAATTTTTCCATACAATATGATCCGGTAAAATACAAGGCCATGCAGGAAGCAGGCAACACTCCCCCTGCCCTTTTAAAGATCCATATCCCTTCCATTATTGTATCAGGGGTAAAAACACCCCGGGCTTTATTGAATAAAGAGATAGTGGGGAAAAACTTGCAGATAATCAATCCTGCCATTGATATCATTTATACTTATGCCGGCAGGGATTCGGCCCGTAATGTGCCTACCAAAGAAGTGTACGAAGAAATACTCGGCGATCTCAACCTGATAAAGATCGATACGCTGCTGATCAGTAATGCAAGCATTACCACCCGTGATATCAAAACCGGAGAAGCCAGGGTTGAGCTGAAACACACATCGGTTGAATTGCAGGATGTGGTGGTCGACAGCACTGCCTGGGCAGACACTACCCGGCTGTTCTTTTCAAAACAGGCAGATATCCGGGCTTCAGGCATTTCCTGGAAATCCAGGGAAAAACCTTATTTGTTGGGGTTTGACAGTGTGCATCTAAATTCAAGAAGTAAACAGGTCCGTATCGGACGCTTTCATATTGATCCGCTATTGCCGGAAGACGCATTTATCAGGAGCCTTCCAAGGCAGGAAGACCGGTTTGATTTTTCTATAAAAGGGATCATCATCAGCAACATGGATTTTCCTGCACTGTTCAACGAGGAAATTTTTGCAGACAGCATCAAAGTACAAACAGCTTCTTTTAAGATCTATCGTGATCTGGGTTATAAGAGAGGAATAAGAGGACCTGTAAAAATATTCCCACATCAGGCACTCTTAAAAGTACCTGTACCATTCCGTTTTAAAAAGCTTGTTCTGGCCAATACATTTATTGAGTATAAAGAAAGGGCTGTTATTTCGAGGCAGGCTGGCAGAGTGCAGTTTTATCAGACGAATGCTGTGATCACTAATCTGACCAACAGGCAGGATGCCGCTGCCGTTAATAATATGCTGACGGTTGATATCCGTACGCGTTTTCTCAATAAAGCGCCATTGCGGGTGACATGGAAATTCTACCTGTTCAACCCTGACGGGCGCTTTGATATTACCGGCAATCTCGGTGCAATGGATGCCACCCTGGTGAATGCCCTGTCTGTTCCAATGGCGCCTGCCCGGATTGAGAACGGAAGGATCGATGATCTTTCTTTCAACCTGGCTGGTAATAGCTCCAATATGAAAGGCGAAGTAAAGCTGCTGTATAAAGACCTGAAAATATCCCTTCTTCAAAAGGATGAGGAAACCCGTAAACTGGAGAAGAAAAAGCTGGCCAGCTTTGCTGCCAATATCGCTATAAAGAATTCCAATCCTTCGGGGAAGAAAGATGAAGTAAGGGCAGCACATGTCAATTTTAAACGTGACAGGCATCGTTCCATTTTCCATCTTTCCTGGAAGTCGTTATATACAGGGATCAAAGAATCGGTCGGGATAAAAAACAAGTAAGTACTCCGATCCGATCATTTACAGAATACTCCATTTAAGGCATAACACCTATTGGCGGTAATCTGAAGAAGTCTTAACTTTAGTAATAACCAGATACTGAACGGTAAAGCCTTTCCCCTGGAGCTAAAGCAAACTGCCTCCCACCCTTTTTGTTTGCCCCGCAGGAAATATGGCCAGATAGGAGAATCCTTTGTCCCACGAATAACCATCCTCCCTTAAAAAGTTTCTCTTTCCATTAATCTTAAACCGGATCTGTATGTTAAAATCAATTCAACCCAAAGAGTCCCGAAGTCAGGTGCACTCAAAAATGCTGTCTGTAGAAAAAATGCTGGATGTGTATCTTGAAAAAGATCTCCCATCCATCCGGAGCATTGCGAAAGACCTGGCATTAAGTGAATCAACCCTTAAAAGAAATTTTAAGCGTGTATTCGGGACCAGCATCTATCATTTTTATCTTCAGAAAAAAATGCACCAGGCGCGTCAGCTACTGACTGAGCAAAACACTTCTGTAAAGGAGATCGCATTCCGCCTGGGCTATGAAAAGCCAAGCAATTTCATCCGGGTGTTCAAGAAACACTATAGCTCCTCTCCGGGATCGCTAAGGAAGAAATTACTTACGGAATAAATCCACCCGGTTTTTTCTCTGAGAATTACGTTAGCTTAACCCTTTCCGGAACGGAAAGGGTTTTATATTAAAAAGCTGTATCTTTTTCGGGAATTCATCACAAGAAGAAACCTGCCTTACCATGAACGATCCAATTGACACCTGGGAGATCAGCAACCGCATCAACCTTTATCTGATCGATGCCATTCCGGAAGAACATTTCAAAGATATTTCTGCATCAAAAGGCCGCACTGTAGGTGAGCAACTCGCCCATATCCATAATGTGCGCCTGATGTGGCTACAGGCTTCCATGCCACAACTGATGGCAACTGTAAGCAAGATCGAAAAAGATGCTATCACCAAAAAACTGCTTATCGATCAGTATAAGAAAAGTGCTAAAGCCATTGCTCAATTGCTGGAAAAAGGATTGGCTGAAGGAAAGATCAAGGGATTTAAACCACATGCACAGGCTTTCCTGGGTTATCTTATTGCTCATGAAGCGCATCACCGGGGGCAGATCATTCTTTCACTGAAGCAATCAGGGCATCACCTTGACAAAAAAGTATTGTTCGGCATCTGGGAATGGGGAACCAAATAGATCATGCTTGCCCTGTACTTAATTCTTGATCACCTGCAGCAATATCTTCCATCCTGTTGCTGTATTTACCCAGATCCTTAAATAATTCTCTTTTTTTCCTTCATACAGAATAGTACCGTATACATAAGCCATATCTCTGGCAGCAGACACGCCTCCTGCAACAGGAGTAAAGATCATTTTTGCAGGGAGCGCCGCCAGAGCAGTAAAAACAGCAGTTGCTGTTTGCAAGGGTTGTTTCCTGTCAGTATTTAACCAGGCGTTCTCTGTGAGCAGGCCTTTGTAAGCAGCAGGGCCCTTTTCATCGAACTCCCTGATGAATTTTTGCTCAATAGATAATATGTCTACCGGCTCTTTAGAAGGCATTAATGTCTTGAACTCCTGCCGGGATTGTTGATTAAACAGGGATGGTTTATAATAAATACCCATATCGACCAGGAATTTCCACTCATCATTTTTGTTTTTTATCCAGATAGTGGTATACTGGCCACTGCCTGTTATACTGTCCTGCATAGAAGCCCGGTATTCCCAGGGCCCTGTAGTAAAACCAAGATCACCAGAAGCTGACATGGCAAAGAAGGAAGGATGCCATAAAAGCTTGCCGCTTGTTTCTTCCTGTTTCTTCCAGTGTTGAATACCGTTGTAGATATTTCCCCTGTCAAACACCACTGCCGTGCTGTCCATATATTGCAGGAAAGCTGCTTTAGTGGATTTGGTTTTGGCTGTATTGGCAAATGCAAGCTCGGCAGATGCCACTTCCTGCCCGGATTGGGCAAAAGTGAAGTTGACAAGAAAAACAGCAGGTAATATGATCAGCTTTTTTGCCTTCATAAATAATAAAGTTCGTTATTAATGGAGTAACAAAAATTGGTAAATAAATATCAGCCCTTGCAGGAAGATGCTTGAAATGAGGAAATGGGCAACTGAAGTGCAAAAACTCTCTCCAATAAAAGAAATGCCCTCTCTCCCACTTAAGCATTGTTTTTATTCATTTCAGCAGAAGAATATGTTGAATGAGATGGAAATGACTTGCCAGCATACTTAATGCGATTAGTTTTGCTTTGTATATGTGCCGGAAGCCAGCTTATTTCTTTATATAAGGGAAGAATGATTTGTTACTTACCAGTAACAGTTTTCTCATGTGATCCCGCGGGTAGTTTCCACTACCCGCTTCTGTTTTAATTACTATCATAAAAAAGCCCCGGCAAAAGCCAGGGCTGTAATTTTCCTTCATACCAACTGAGGAATCGGTTATCAATCGGCGATGGATTAGCATTTTCAAAGGAATGGATTTAAATTTTCTTGCTCACGATGCTGTTAAAAGAGTACGGATTGCCATTAACCAACGATTAGCATCAATTTTGTAATACAAAGAAACATCGGAAACATCCTGTAGAAAATAGAACAGATTATGATTGATGTGTAGTTAAAATTCTATAGATACATTCATCTCTTTCTGTAAACAATAAGCCCTGGCTTGTGCCAGGGCTTTGTAATTTCCTTCATACCTGAAGAATGCTTTTCGAAAGGATTGGATAAACTCTTCAAAAGAGATTGGACATTTGGTTTCAAAGGTATGGACATTAATTTAAAAAGAACTAATTAGAGCCTTGTATTTAACAGGTATGCATTGGACGGTTAACCTGTTTGCTGATACAAAGAAACGATAATGAAATGCTGTAGAAAATAGAACAGATTATGATTGTGGTGTAGTCGAAAATCTATAGAAGGATATTTATATGCGTGTTGGTGCTTCTATTTGTATATAATGATATTGAAAGACATTATGCATGTAATATATCTTCATAAGAATATTTACTTCGTAAAACACCGATCATTGTATTTTACTGATAAATCTTTTTTAGTAGTTTACACTTAGTGGTGTTGATATATAATCTCTTCAGATCAAAAGAGTGAAAGTTGTACCTGTGTTATTCCTTTATCCTGTATCGTGTGCGATGTTTTGCTGATATGATAAACGTCTGTTTCTTTATACCTGGATGCAACAACAATATGGGTGCTGCCTGCCTGTGCAGTAAATAAACGGTTGACAAGCTCCGCATCGTTATTGTTGTTTGACAGATGGGAAAGAATAAGGTATCTCAGTTGCTGCCCACGGAATCTGGAAAACAACTCAAGTGCTTCCATATTGGATAGATGCCCCTTGCCTCCGCTGATCCTTCTTTTAAGATGATAAGGGTATCTTCCTTTTTCCAGCATATCATGACAGTAATTGCTCTCAAGAAATACGGCATCACATTCCCTGAAATATTTTTTTACTTCATCACAACACCTGCCGATATCAGTGAATACGCCGATCCTCACTTCGTCCTGGCTGATAACAAAACTGTGTGGATCAACTGCATCATGATATTTACGGAATGGAATAACTGACAATTGGCCAATGATTACCGGTTTGTCAGGTTCAAATGAATTGACCAGTGATGGCTCCAGCGGCAGCTGACTGTCGTGCAAAGTGGCAGGAGTGATATAGACCGGTAATTTATATTTTTTTGAAAGCCCCGGCACGCCGGTGATATGATCGCCATGTTCATGAGAAACAAAAATGGCTTTTACCTTATCTATCTCCAGCCCCAGTCTCTTCATTCTTTTCTCTGTTTCCCTGCAGGAAATGCCTGCATCTATCAGCACCGCTTCCTGGTCATTGCCGATATAATAGCAATTGCCGTTGGAGCCGGAGTTGAGGGAGGAAATGAAGAGGGACATGGACACAAAAATAAGGTACGAATGAACGCGAATGATATATTAAATACAGCTGCCATACTGGTTCTACCACGAATGGCGCGAATGGGCAGGCTGATCAGCGTAGAAGCAGCACCGTGCATTCGTAGGGGGAGAGCCGGGTTTTTATTTGTTGTTGGGTTTTAGTGGGCGCAGAGGCGCCGGATAGTTTTTTGATTTGCTTAAAGGGCTCGGCCATGTTTATTTCGGCAGGTTGATCAGTCGGGGAAAGATTGATCAGTATAAGGATTTTTTGATTAGGTGTGTAGCGGAGGAAGGAATAGACCTGATCGTTGTTATTGGGAATGGATTGATAGCGGCCTTTGTTGAGAGCAGGGTATGCTTTTCTTAAATGGAGCAGTTCTTTGTAATAATTAAGAAGGGAATTAGGTTGTCTTTGTTGTTCTTCTACGGAGATGCCGTCATTGGGTTTTACCTGTGAACTGTCCCACCAGGGGCCGGTGTTCTTGTACCAGAAGGCCATGCCTTTGCCTGTATCTGCGCGGTACCATTCAAATGCTTCACGGATGGGGATATCATTTCCATCGGTCATGCCTTTTAATTGAGCGCCGGTCATACCTAATTCCTGGCCATAATAAATGGAGGGAATACCGCCTATAAGGATATTCATGGCAGCACCGGCTCTTAGTTTGCCGGGTTCCTGGCTTACTGTTGTGGCGAAACGTTTGGTGTCGTGGTTTTCTATGAAAACGACTTGCTGTTTGCCGGCACCGAATGTGCTGTCTGCCTCAAGCATGATCCTTTTTTTATCAAATGACTCGATAGCAAATTTCAAACGGAAGGCAAAAACACGATCAACTTTTCCTTCAGAAATATAATCGTAACCAAAGGAACCCCAGTTGGCCTGTTCTGCTACGATCTGCAAGGCAGGGTTTTTCTTACGCAACTCGGTGAGCAGCGGAGCCCAGAATTCAGAGAACAGATGAGTGAGTTTTCCTGAATAATCGAGATCATCCATCATGTGGTCGAGACGGAAACCATCTACCCCATCGTCAAAACGGCCATCCCCGTTGGGATCTACCCAGCGACTCAGTACGTCTAACGTGTATTGTTTAACAGCGGGATTCTTCATATTCACCACTGCGATCTGTTGTTTGGAATTATTGTAAGTGGTGAACTCGGATACTCCGTAAAACCAGTAAGGCTGCTGGTTCTGTGAATCCTCATAATAGATGTATTTGCCGAAAGGCGAAGCGGGGTTTTTAAACGAATCGGTGAACCAGTGGTGTTTGCCAGTTACGTATTGCATTTCCACATCCTGGTAGATCTTCATTTTCCGGCGGTGTACTTCTTTTACCAGGAGAAGGTAGTCCTGCATGGTACCATAAGCCGGGTCAATTTTCTCAAAGTCTGTAGCAAAATAGTTGTGATAGAAATCTGACACATATAAAGGAGTCAGCAAAATGGAAGTCACTCCCAGGTTTTGCAGGTAATCCAGTTTTTGACGCATACCGGCAAGATCGCCCTGTCCGTCTCCATTGCTGTCAAAAAAACTGCGCTGGAACACATGATAGATCACTTCTGGCTGAGCATAGCCGGTAGAAAAACGGGAAGCAAACAAAAATATAAGGAGTAATTTTTTCATAGCTATTTTTCTTGGTCTTTAAAGGTAACCTGACGGAGGATCGTTTTACCGACCGGCTCCAGGCTTACAGTCTCAGGCTGGCCGGTTTTGCTGTTGATCAGTGTAACAGTGAATTGGCCTGGTTGGGCAGTGGATTGAACCGGTTGACCAGGTTGGTAACGGTAGATCACCAGGTTTTCAGGCTGATAAGCAAGATCGGCATATCCCGGTAAAGGGAAGGTTTTTGTTTGCTTGCTGATGCCTGCCAGCGGATGTGCCAGCACCAGTGGGCCATAAGTAAAAAAGTATTCACCGTTGAGATCTTTTTCTGTTTCAAGTTCACTTTTGAACTCAACTGTTACCACCTGTTGCCCCTTCCATTTTTTCCGGATAATGATAAAATCATCAGCCTGCAAGGCTGGCTGATCAACTGTTATGGTTTTTGCCCAGGAGGGTTTTCTGATCTTTAAAGTGAAACTGGCATCCCCTCCGTTTACAATGAACCGGATAGTCTGATTATTAGGAAAATCTGTTTCTTCACGGATGGAAACGGGCTTGCCATTTATGGTAGTCTTTAGTTCGTTGGGGCCGAACAGGGATGCTACCAATGCATCTTTTTCTTTCAACCACATGTTCTGTATATAATAAGGAGTGATCCTGCCGGCATTGGGAACGCAGCAAACGGCTGCATCCTGGTGGACCGGTGAATATTTGTAGCGGGTCTGTGTTTTCACTGAAGTATCTCCGTTCAAACCTCCTGTCATGAAGTAGGAATTATCTGTTTTCAGATAGGCGATACAGCTTTTTTCAGGGTGGCGGGCTCCCTGGGCTGCATTGAGAAAAAGGCGTTCTGCTTTATCAGCAAAGGAGTTTTGCCCTGATTTCAGATAGAGTTCAGTATAACTATGCATTAATTCGTGCAGGGAGCAATACTCATAACCCCGGTTGGTGGCATCGGCTTTGCTACCTCCTATCCATTCATCTCCTACAGGTCCGCCGGTAGCCGTGGTTGTCTGACTGATCTTATACAGGAAATTATCCATGGCTTTTGCCAGTTCAGGGCTCCCGGAGGCATAACAGGCTGCAGCTAATGAGCGGAGATGCTCATAAGTATGCACACCATGCCCTTTCAGCGGCAGGTCTTTTTGCAGAAGTTTGTTGTACTGGGCATCTTCATTGAGAGTCTGATTGGAGAAATCTTTATAGCAGAACAGTGCATACTCTAAGAGCGACTTATTTCCATTGATCCGATAAAGCGACTCCAGCACATCGGTAAATGCCAAACCATGAGAAAGGCCTCCGACATTCGGCTTTATGGAATAAAAAGGATGGGATCGGTTGATGGGATAATTGTCCATTACATTTTTGACCGCTTTCTCCACTGCTTTAAGCACAGCCACGTCGTGTGAATACTCATACCAGGCAAGCAATCCCCTGAGCAGGGTCGCTTTGGACCAGAGCTCCCCATTTTCATTGTCAAACTTATACCGGAGTTCTTTATCATAAATACCAAGGTAACCGTCAGCGTCCTGGGTAGCAAGTATCCGGTCTATATGCGACTTTACCCGCTTAAGATGATGGGGATCCTGGGTAAGAATGGTGCTTCGAATATATCCGTCCCACCAATTGCCCTGGGTTTCGCTGTTCCACCAGAGGAATTGCACCTGCCAATCCCCTCCTTCACCAAGAGCTCCCAGCTCCTTTGACTTGACTTTTTTAGTCAGCCTGTCTTTGCCATAGATATCGTCTTTCAGGATTAGGTCTGGCACAAGACTGTCGAGGTGGCCTAAAAATCCGTTCAGGTCCTGCTGCAATTGTGTTTTGAGCCAGCCTTCAGGCCGGATACTTCCGAAAGGAAGTAATTGCATTTTCTCAGGAATGCGTTGATGAATCCGGAATGGGTCAGCGGTTTGAGCGTACATGGATGAGATGGTTAAACAGGAGAAAATCCAGGCAGTGATGGATTTAAGATGAATGTTTTTACCTGACATAATTATTTAAATAAACATTATATTTTGCTGATTAATAAAATATAATGTAATTGATATTTTTAGTTTATTCAAATTTTACTTTAAATGAGGCCCTGGTTTAACTTAAGGCCGGATTGATCGGAGAATTAATGATTTCGCCTGGAACAGCACCCGGGCACCAGGTTTCCCAGTCGTGTATCTGGTTGGAATTTTCCGGTTTTTTCAATCGCATGTCTTTGTCCATATAAATAATGGTCATCACTTTCCTCATGCTGTTGGTTGTATTAGCCCCGGCTCTATGGAAGACCCAACCTGAATGATAGCTCACTTCTCCGATGTCAAAAGCTTCGATTACATGTTTGAAATCGGTGACGCGAAGCTTTTGTTGTATGATGGTCTCGCTTTCATCACCAATAGCAAGTTCACGACCTTCGACTATTTGATGACTGCCTGCACTGAACTCCAATGGTCCCATTTCGAGGGGAGTCTCTTGTAAAGGGATCCAGGCGGTAACGGTCTTGTCTGTTTCCAGCGGCCAGTAATACTGGTCGGCGTGCCAGGGGGTAATGCCTCCCCCGCTTTCTTTAAAAAGAGCCTGGTCATGATACAGTCTGACGCCTTTCACCTGCATGAGCGCTGCAGCTATATTAGCCAGTTTTTTACTGAATACCAGGGTTTTCACCAATTCATCCTCTCTCCAGAGATTGAATAATTGCAAAAAAGCCTTCCCATAGGTATCGCGTTCCTTCAGGCTTGTGGTGGTAGTGTTCATCTTTGCCACCCGGTCAGAAATGACTTCGTTAAAAAAGCGGATAGTCTCAGGCTCCAGCACCTGTTTGAGTTTGATAAAGCGATTGGTTTGGTAGAAACGGATCTGCTCGGGAGTAAATATATAAGGAGAGTTAAGGTCCCTGAGGATTGAGTCGTTCAAAACTGGCATAGCAAATAATTTTAAACAAACCTACCCAGCAATTCCCTCCTAAAAGCGTACTGAACTGTAAATAACCGATACTATATTGACAATTTTTAAATATTTTATCTAAATTTAAGTTTGTAAAAGTATGTATGAGGCCTTTCTATGAAGATATTGGCAGCAAAAAAGGGAATCAATCTTTTCTGGCTTACCAGCTGGATGTGCCTTCGTTTGAGTTTAAATGGCATTATCATCCGGAGTATGAGCTGACCCTGATCATTGAGGGTAGCGGTAAAAGGCTTGTCGGCGATAGCCATGAGAGTTTTGGACCAGGCGATCTGGTACTTATAGGTCCCTCTATGCCGCATACCTGGGTAAGCGACCCGTTAGAAAAGGATTGCTCAGCGATCGTAATCCAATTTCCCATCACCTTTATTAATGCTTTTCTAAGTTTCCCGGAGTTTAAAAAGCTGGCGGACCTGCTTGATCTTTCGGCCAGAGGGCTTTGTTTTCCCGGGAAACCTGCACTCTGGAAAGAGCTTTGCCGTTTGCCGGCATTGACCGGTCCTGAGAAGATCGTTCAACTTCTGTCTATATTGGAGCAATTGTCGCAACAACAGCCGTTAATTCTTGCTTCTCAAAATTTTATACCAGTCACGGGAGGAGAGAACGAAACCCGGATCAATAAGGTTTGCCGCTATGTTCAACGAAATATAGACCGGAAGATCGGCCTGGATGAAGTGGCTGGTTTGGTCAACCTGTCGGAAGCTGCTTTCTGCAAATTTTTCCGCCGGGCTACGGGAAAGACCTTCTCAGACTATGTGAACGATGTCCGGATCAGCCGGGCCTGTGCTTTGCTGACAGGGTCTGACCAACCTGTTGGAGCTATTGCTTACAGTTGCGGGTTTGAGAATCTGGCCTATTTCAACCGCGTTTTCTTAAAGAAGAAGAGTATAAATCCGAAGACCTTCCGTCAGAACTTTTTTCGTTTCAATCCGGCACGGACTTCTGAAAAACCTGTGGAATAATTTTTTCATTTTCAGCGGATAAGCCTGAAACCCTTGCCAGTTAAAGGTTTCAGCCGATGGAGATGTTCCATGTGAAAAATATGTGGAAAACCTTTTTTTGATTGATTAGTGAACGTAGCAATACGGTATGCGTATAGTATATTTTCATTATTGCGTGGTAAATACTCTTATAGTAAGAATGACCCAGAGGAACTTATCCAGTCTTAAGCTATAGTAAGGATGCGTACAAATACCAGTTGCTATAGCCTGAAACGCTTGCCTGTAAGTCATTTCATCCATTTCCGTTTTCAGGCGCAAAACCGGTAAAATCTGCACTAAATACGTATAAATCACCGGGGAACATACGATTTAATATCCTTATAGATAGAGGTAAAAAAGCGGGTTTTTAAGAGTTTGTCCTCTTTAAAACGAGTATTTCCATGTAGTTTTTTCTACGATAAAGGCCGAACACGCAATAATCAGGCTTTAACTGTTGTTTAATACTGTGCAATTGATTTATTTTAATAATCAGTTGCTTCAAGCAATCCATCCAAAATCCAGAAAAACATGAAACAAAACTACACTGTCTGCCCCGTCATATCGCCTCACCAGGCGCCCCCGTCTCTCAACGCTATTCCCGGTAAGTCCGGCAAATGATCACAGTAAAAGCTGGTAGTATCAAAGGCATCTTGGTATGAGCAGGACTCTTCATCCCGCTGACCCCACTGACGCCATTACCCAACTCTACCGAACCATGAAAAGATTCCTGCCCATTCTACTGCTGGGCCTCCTTTTATTAAACCTTAACCCCTCAGTTGCACAAACGCTGCAGCCTGATTATGGTGCCCCATCTGCACCTGTGAACGTATGCAATGGCAATGCTGTGTTCAAGGTAAAAATCATAGGCGGTACTACTGCATGTTCGCAAGGCACGCTGAATATCAGCCTGCCTGTTGGTTATGTGTATGTAAGTGGCTCGGCTGCCCTTTCAAGTGGTACCGGTACTGTAAGTGAAACTTCTTTTTCTGCTAATACTGCCACGCTCGATGTTCAAACCATTCCTGCTGCACCAGGCTTCACTGAGATAAGTTATGAAGCTTATGCCACTTGTGCTGCCTTAAATGCGGGAACATCCGTTAATAACCAGGCCAATTATTCATTCAATTCTTCCTGTTTTCCGGCATCATCCGTTACCAGCAACAGTTTCAATACGCAAAGCGCTTCCCTTACTATCACCAATATTACCAACAGCAATTATTTCGGCGCAGCAGGTGATAACTATACACGGACTGTCACGATCACTAATAATGGATGGGGGACCGTATCAAAAATACATCTTGCAGATACCAGCGGAAGTGGGCTATATATTAAAGGAATATCCGTGAGTGGCGGATGGACCTTTATCACAGATAAAACTATTGTGGGGGCTGATACAGTCACCACTTTTACGCTTTCAGGCGGTGAACTTACGCAAGGTCAGAGCATCACGCTGATTGAAAACGTGACGATGGTGAGCAATTGTAACCTTCAATCAAAATTCGCTACCTGGTTTGGCTGTGATGGGAGCCCGTGTACTACCAATAATGTAGGCGGTGTGGCTACAGCAGGCGCAACTGTGAATAATTCGTATGTGCCTTTGCTCAAGATCATTCCCGATCTGCAAAACCTGAGCTGCCGCGGTGAAAATTATACACAAACCATCCGGTTGACAAATGCCGGCAGTGTGAGGTTGAATGATCTTTCACTGAACCTCTTCTCCACTTCTTCCTCTGCAGCCGCAGCCATGCAGGCATTTGATGCAAATACAACTGCATCTGCACAAGCTGCTTATTCAGGCTTCCAGTATAAACTCGGACTGAATGGCACCTGGGTTCCGCTGACCCCTACCCTTTCAAATAACTTTAATACGCCTGCTTCCTGTTTTGGCAGCGCCGGCAGCAATGTGTTTTTTAAGATACCAGTCATTAACCCGGGAGATACTCTTTTTATAACTTATACAGAAAAGAATTGCCAGGTAACAGCACCTGTTAATAATACTTTATTTACTGCAGGTACATTATTGCGGTATGATTATGAAGCTCCTTGCGGAGGGAGGACCACACCAGTATCATCCCTGCTGCGCAATCCCCTGCAAACCCAATTGGTGCCACAGGCTTCACTGCCCGCAACGCTTGTACCGGGCCAGCCTTATGTTTTCAAATATCGTTTTCCCACTGCCTTATCCGGCATATATGTGAACACCGGTGCTAATGCCTCCTCTATTAGATTTGAATTGATATTGCCCAATAGCATCAATTTTAGTGGCAATGCATCAGATCTCAGCTTAAAGCACCCGGTTTCAGGAGCAGTTCTGGCCAGCCCTTCTTCATTCAATTTTAATGCAGTTACGAATACGATCACTGCTGCCTATACTATTACGCCCGGATTTTCTGTGAGCACATTGCAGAATGCTGTGCTTGCTTTCAATAATCTTACACTCGATTGCAACATACCTTCAACAGGAAATACTGTTACCCTCAACAGCTACCTGAAAAGCAGTAATGCCTGTGCTGCAGAGGAATGGTTATTCTCGGAAGCAACCCCTGTTACACTTGCCTGTCCTCAACCTCCCTGTGATGTGCTTGGAGGAATGGAGTTTGCCGGATTCGGCATTCAACGGACCAATTTTGGTTTTGCAGACAATGATAACAATGGAGTGGCAGATGCTTCGGGCACTCCTGACCTCTCCAAAGTAAGACAGGATCTTGCAATGCCGGGAGATACCATAATGGCTTTATTCAACGGAAGATTTGTTAGGGGAACGGCTTCTCCCAGCTTCCGGTATGCTTATGCAGTGGATACTTTTTCTACCGGAGCCAGTCATCTCACCAGCCTGTATGCCCGGGTAGAAATATACCCCCTCGGCAGCACTACCCCATTTTATACTTGCAACAATGTTCCGGTGCAGGGTGGCAATGGCAACACCCGGAAGGTGGATGTAAGCATCAGTACGCTCAATAGCATTACACCACTTCCTCCTGGTTACACCGAATACCTGAATGGCGATTCCATAGCAGTGTATATATATTATAAAGTAACCGGAAATCCCGGCCCTGTTTTCGTGCCAGTGCAGGTAAAGAACAGTTTTTATTTAAGTGATATTTCCGATCCTTCAGATCCGGCGCAGCAATTTACCTGTGGCAACAGTCCACAAGGCAGTTTTAGCCTGGTAGGTTATGGAACAGGCACTACCGGTACAAGAACTTATTCACTTGTTGGCAATGGTAACCTGGTAACTGAAATGGACCATTTCTTATCACTGGGTGGAACTGCTGCGGGCAGCAAGCCTTTTGTAAATGAATACCGGCCTATCAGCATTCATGATGAATTCCGTTACACTGTTCCTGCAAACTATGCCTATGTATCTGCATCGGTTACTTATACCTACACAACCGGAGTAGGCACTACTGCCTCAAAAACGGTTGCAGTAACTCCTGTGAACGCTGCTGCTAATCCATTGGTATTTGATATTGCCAGCTTATTCCAAGATGGTACTTTACCTGCCGGCGATCAGGGCCATAGCCTTAAGGCAATGGTGACGGTTAAGCCTCAATGTGAGGCTGTGCCAGGTTCAGAAGCACTCTTCTATATGAGCCAGGTGGCTACTCCAGGCTATAATACAGGTTTTGCAAACGCTTCAATTACTGAGAAGGATAGTATTTATTTAACTGCTCCTGAAATTATCGCGAGCACAGCCAATGCCACGCCAACTTCTACTGATGCTAATATCAGTTGGGAGATACAGATCAGCAATCCGACCATTGCTACGGCTCTAAGAGTATGGATGGGCAAAGCAAGTGGGGCGGGCGTTACCATCAATAGTGTTCAACGCCTGAGCGGTCCGGGTGGTTTTGTAATATCCTCTGTTACTCCGACTGGTGCTGGTATTTACCAATTGGGAACATTGGGACAAAGCAGTAATTATTACCGCATCAATGCTACTTACACAAGTTGTATTAAAGACAGTATGCAACTGGCTTACTGGTATGATTGTGCCAATACAGGCACTTATCCTGCCAATGTTGGAGCTGCAGCGTATAAAAAAGAAATTAAGCTGGCGGTGATCCCGCTGCAACCCGCTTTGCAGACTTCAATTGTTTCAGAGCCGGCTTCCACTCCTGCACATGATCTTTGTGATGTATTGACTTATGAGATAGAAACGGTCAATACAGGCTCTTCCGGAGTAAAAGATCTTACTGTAACAGCTTACCTTCCGGCTCCAGGTGTTACGTATGTACCCGGAACATTCCAGTTGGAATATCCTGCCGGCAGCGGTTCTTATATTCCTGTTGCAGATGCACAGGTGGCAACAGGATCGAACAGTATTGTATTTACCATACCTGCATCCGAAATCCCGGCATTACTTTCTACTTCCGGATTCAGGGTTAAATTTGGTTTGCAAACAGCCTGCGGATTTTCAAGCGGCGGAAGTCTTCGTTTTGCCTCAGCAGGCTCAGCTTTTTGCGGCACTCCTGTAAGCTCAACGCAACAACAGGGACAAAAGATATCTATTAACGGCATTCCTCAATACACCAACCTGTATAGCATGAGCTCTACAACAACTACAGGTATGATGGATTGCACCACCGGTGATATCGTAGCGACCTATAAATTCAAGATCATTAACCAGGGGCCATTACCTACTACTATTGCAGATGGTTTCAGAGTAAACCTGCCTTCGCCCTGGCAACTGGATGCCGGTTCTATCAGCTTCACGCATGATCCGGGTGGTGCCAGCTATACAGGTGCCAGCGGTGGTAATTATAATTTCCTGATGGGCGTTGGTGTGAATGTAGGGGATTCTGTAGTGTTCACTGCAACTGTGCGTGTTCCGGCAGCGGCCGCTGCATCATATCCAACAGGCAACAGTACGGCTGTTACAGAACAGGCTGTGATACATTATGGTGGTGTTTGTTCTCAAACAGGTGTCGCCTGCCCTGTTACAGAACTGGTTGCAGGAACACAGAACACTACTGCATTTAATTATGCCGGTGGTAAAACAGGCTTGCCTGTATTGACTATTACCAATCCTGCACCGGTTTGTTCGCCCGCAACAGTTGATATCACTCAAGCCGGTATCACTGCAGGAAGTACTCCTGGTTTAACATTCACTTATTTTACCGATGCTTCAGGTACAACTGTTTTATCCAATCCTTCTGCGATCTCAGGAAGCGGCACTTATTATATTAAAGGAACTTCCGCAGGTGGTTGTACAGATATTAAACCGGTCATAGTTGTGATCAATCCTTTGCCGATAGCAAGTATTGTTTACAATGGCTCTCCTTTCTGTGCTGCAGGAGCTGTTGCGGTAACACAAACAGGGCAGACTGGTGGCACTTACAGTTCAATGCCTTCAGGTCTTTCACTGAATCCGACAACAGGTGCTATTAATCTTTCCGGCAGCACTCCCGGAACCTATACAGTTACTTACAGTTTCTCCAATGGAACATGCAACAACACTGCAAGTACGACTATAACGATCGCTTCTGCACCAACCCTGGTGATCACTAATCCTGCACCGGTTTGTGCACCTGCAACAGTTAATATCACAGCAGCTGCTATCACCGCAGGAAGCAGCAGCGGTATCACACTTTCTTATTTCACGGATGCTGCAGGCTCTACGGCATTAGCTAATCCGTCTGCAATAGGAACAAGTGGCACTTATTATATCATGGCCACGTCGACGGAAGGATGTAAAACCATCCGGCCGGTAACGGTTGTTGTCAATACCCCCAATCTGGTGATCAATAATCCGGCGCCAGCATGTTCACCTGCTACTGTTAGCCTTACCAATCCTGCTGTTACAGCAGGCAGCGATGCAGGATTAATGTTTGCTTATTTCAATGATATTGCAGCTACAAATCCCATTACCTATCCATCAGCGATTGGTATCAGTGGCACTTACTATATTCAGGCTACTTCGCCTGATGGTTGTAAAGTAATTAAACCGGTAACTGTTTCACTCAATGCCCGTCCTACGGCAACGATCAGTTATCCTAATTCACCTTATTGTATATCAGGATCAGGAACTGCAGCAGTAACGCAAACCGGAACACCGGGAGGCACTTATAGTGCACCAGCAGGATTATCGATTGATCCGGCTACCGGAACAGTAAACCTCACGGGCAGCACCGCCGGCACATATATCATAACTTATACATTCAGTAACGGAAGCTGTAGCAATACGACCACTGCATCTATTGTAATTGTAGCAGTACCTGTCCTGAATATTACCGATCCTGCTCCTGTTTGTGCTCCGGCTACGGTGGATATTACTGCTGCTGCAATAACTACAGGCAGTACACCTGGCTTAAGCTTTAATTATTTCACAGATGCCGCAGGAACAACAACCTTGGCCAATCCATCTGCAATTGCCAGCAGCGGTACTTATTATATCCAGGGAACTTCAGCGGGTGGTTGTGCTACATCCATTAAACCGGTAACAGTGGTTGTCAACCCTGTTCCCACAGCATCCATTTCTTATACCGGTTCACCTTATTGCGGAACAGGAACAGCTTCTGTAACACAAACAGGCCAGGCTGGCGGAACCTATAGTTCTACTACAGGATTAAGCATTAACCCTTCTACCGGCACTATTGACCTGGGCAGCAGCACTCCAGGCACTTATACGGTAACTTATACCTTCAGCAATGGAAATTGCAGTGGCACCACTACTGCATCGGTCACGATCGTGGCAACACCGTTATTGATCATACATAATCCAGCACCGGTTTGTGCGCCTGCAACAGTTGATATTACTGCATCTGCTGTAACAACAGGAAGTACCGCAGGTTTGACTTTTAACTATTTCACTGATGCAGGCGGTACCACTGTATTGACAAATCCCAGTGCAGTAGGCACAAGCGGTACCTATTATATCCAGGGTACTGCCGGTTCAGGTTGTAAAACAACGATCTTACCGGTAACAGTAACGATCAATCCTTTGCCGGTTGCTGCGATCAGCTATCCGGGTTCACCTTATTGCCAGGCAGCTTCTCCTTCCGCGGCTGTAACACAGACCGGTCAGGGCGGCGGCGCATACAGTTCTACTGCTGGCCTGGTGATCAATCCTGCTACAGGTACTATTAATTTGGCAGCCAGTACGCCGGGAACATATACGGTGACATATAATTTCAGCAATGGGTCCTGCAATAATACCACCACTACTGTTGTAACAATTGTGGCCAATCCCATACTGGTGATCAATAACCCTGCGGCGGTTTGTGCACCGGCCAGTATTGATCTTACTGCAGCAGCAATAACAGCGGGCAGTACACCGGGATTAAGCTTTGCTTATTTCACTGATGCTGCCGGAACAACGACTTTACCCAATCCTTCTGCCGTTACCAGCAGCGGCACTTATTATATTCAGGGCGCTGCTGCTTCAGGATGTAAAACACCTGTCAAAGCAGTAACAGTAACGATTAACCCGTTACCAGTGGCCAGCATATCTTATGCAGGATCTCCGTTCTGTACATCAGGCGGCAACGCAACTGTTACACAAACCGGTCAGGGCGGTGGAAGTTATAGTTCTACTACAGGATTGACAATTAACCCTACCACAGGTGAAATAAATCTTTCAGCAAGCACACCGGGAACATATACCATTACTTATACATTCAGCAATGGGTCATGCACCAATACTGTAACGACGACCCTGACAATAGCCCCACAACCGGTGTTGACGATCACCAATCCTGCTCCTGTTTGCGCACCGGCAGCAATTGATCTCACTGCTGCGGCAATAACTGCAGGCAGCACACCGGGATTAAACTTTGCTTATTTTACCAATGCTGCAGGCACTACTACCCTTTCTAACCCGGGTGTGGTAACTGCAAGTGGTACTTATTATATACAGGGAACAACAGCAACCGGATGTAAGACAACGATCCAACCTGTTACAGTAGTGATCAACCCGCAGCCTGTTGCAACAATTGCTTATACCGGCTCACCATACTGTGCAGCACAAACAGCAGCAGCTACAGTTACACATACCGGCCAGGGTGGTGGAACATACAGTTCAACACCAGGTTTATCCATTAACCCATCAACCGGTGAAGTCAATATTGTGGGCAGCACACCGGGAACATATACGGTAACATACAGTTTTACCAATGGCACCTGCAACAACACAACTACTGCAACGCTGCGTATTGATCCTCTGCCTGTGCTGATGATCACTAACCCTGCAGCAGTTTGTGCGCCAGGTACGGTAGATATCACTGCTCCGACAATCACTGCAGGCAGCACGCCAGGCCTTACTTATAAATATTATATTGATGCGGCTGGCCTTGTTACTTTATCCAAGCCTGAAGCGATCAGTACAAGCGGTACTTACTATATACAAGGGGTTGCTCCTTCAGGATGTGTTACAGGAATAGAAGCAGTGAATGTGGTGATAAATCTGCAACCTACTGCTACAATAACCTATAGCGGCTCTCCATTCTGTGTGAATGCAGGAGGCACAGGCACTGTTACACAAACCGGTTTAGGTGGTGGCGCTTACACCAGCAGCCCTGCAGGCCTGTCTATCAATGCAACCACCGGGGCCGTCGATATCAGCAATAGCACGCCAGGCACTTATACTGTTACTTATAGCTTTAATAATGGTCTTTGCAGTAATACCACTAATGCCACCATTAGCATTCTGCCAGTGCCAGTATTGGTTGTAAACAATCCTGCCCCTGCTTGTCTGCCCGGCACAGTCGATATCACTGCCGCAGCAGTAACTGCAGGCAGCACATCAGGTTTGAACTTCCAGTACTTTACCGATGCGGCCTGCACTACTCCATTGACCAGTGCATCGGCCATCTCAGTAAGTGGTACTTATTATATCCGCGGCATAACTGCAACAGGCGGTTGTGTTACCGATGCGAAACCTGTTATAGTAACTATTAACAGTCAACCGGTCATTACTGCAGCAGGTGCTTCACTGGTGTGCAAAGGCGAAGCTGTAACAATTACAGCTTCTTCGCCAGGCAATACGATCACCTGGCAAAATATGAATGGCGGTAATAGCGTTATTGTATATCCGCAAACGACCACCACTTATACGGCAGTGGCAACAAATGCTGCGGGATGTATGGCTACAGCTTCTGTGCAGGTACAGGTAAGGGATTTTGATGTAACGCTTACAGCAAATGCAAACCCGATCATGCCGGGTACTACCCTTACGCTTACCTCTGGAGCAAATAGTGCTTATTCAGTAATTGGCTGGAAGCCGGCATCCGTATTCCAGGCCCAGACAGCCTTGAGCCAGTCCTTTATCATCAAGGACAGCTCACAAACATTTACAGTGATCGGACGCTCTGTTGACGGGTGTTTAGATACTGCCAGCCTTACAGTAGCTCTTGAACCGGGCGATAAAGACTTCTATATTCCGAATGCCTTTACGCCAAACAATGATGGTAAGAATGATGTATTCAAAGCATACGGTTCGTCCATTAAGTCAGTAGAACTGCGTGTGTTCAACCAGTGGGGCGAATTGGTGTACGAAACAAAAGACAAGGATAAGGGATGGGATGGAACATTTAAAGGAAAACAACAGCCGGTTGGCGTGTATCCTTTTGGTGTGAAAGTCACCTTTATTGATAACACAGTTATTACAAAGAGAGGTACAGTAAATCTTATAAGATAGCAATAGCATTAATCCAATATCATCAGACCTATAAAAACCATTCGAATGAATAAGAATCAATTGCTGAAAACTGTTACGGCCCTGCTGCTGGCCGTGATCGGTTCGGGCGGGGCAATAAAAGCCCAGGTTGACCCGCATTTTTCGCAATATTTTATTCAACCGATGTTCCTGAATCCTGCATTGACCGGTGCCATTGAAGGCGATTACAGGGTGTCTGCAGTATGGAGAAGCCAATATGGCAATACATTGACCACACAGGGAATATCAGCAGAAGCTCCTACCAGTAAAAACCTGAACCTAGGGCTTAACCTGATGCACCAGTCTTCATCAGATGGAGCGTATAATTATACGAATGGCTATCTCAATTTTGCTTACACAGGTGTCAGGTTTGGTGATCACCAGGTGGTGATGGCCATACAGGGTGGCCTGATCAATCGTCGTTTCAATGTCAGCAAACTTCAATTCGGTGATCAATGGGTAGCAGGTTTGGGTTATAATCCTTCGTCCATTACTTCAGAAAATTTTTATAAGTCTTCTGTTACGGCATTTGATGCAGGCGCAGGCATTTCCTATTATGACGGCACATCAGGTAAAAAAATGAACCTGTTTGGCGGCATTGCTGCATTCCATCTTACCCGCCCTACTGATCCTTTTATCAGTGGCGGCGAAAAAGAAAGATTGCCCATTAGGTATAGTGTGCATGCAGGCGCGAGAATATTTGTATCGGACATGTTTGATCTTGTTCCGAACTTCCTGTATATGCGGCAGGGAAATGCCCAGGAAAAAATGATCGGCGCTTATGCCCAGTTATACGGTGGTGCCAATACCGACCTGATGTTTGGCGCCAATCTCAGGATCGACGATGCTTTAGCCCCCTTTGTGGGATTCTATCATAAGGGATTCACTGTAGGTATGAGTTATGATGTGAACGCATCATCCAAAACCGCAGGATCGATCAGCAGAAGCAGTATTGAAGTTTCACTTTCCTATGTAGGATGGGGAGGAAGTAGTGAGATCAAAACCAAACCATTCTACTGTCCACGTTTTTAAAAGAGGAAGACTATGGGTACCTATTTCAGCCACCGGCCAGCCATACCAGTTGCATCCCTGAAAAGGGTTGCCGGCGCTTTTATATCCTGCTTTTTGCTGGGTATAGGCACTGTACAGGCGCAAAGCAATGAACCGGCTTTATTTGAAGAGGCGGAAAAATTATTCAATGAGAAGAATTATTATGAAGCAGCACAGTATTATGAAAAATACCTCGCAGGCGAAAAGGAATCAAACAGGGTATCTTCCAGCCCCTTTGCAGTAAGGAAAAAAGGAAAGCAGAATATGGAAGGCACGGTAGCCCGCCAGGGTGCTGTATACCGCCTTGCGGAAAGCTATCGCTTGCATAATGATTTTAAGCAGGCGGAAAAATGGTATAGAGAAGCAGCATCTTATTCATTAGGCTCCTACCCTGCCAGCCAGTATTGGTATGGCGTAACACTTCGCACCAACCAGAAATATGATGAAGCTATAAAAGTAATCACTGAGTTTCGCGACTCCCGTTCTGTAAAAGATGAATGGACCCAGGCGGCTGACAGGGAACTGGCCAATCTCCGCTATATCCGCGCACAACAGGAAAACGATCAACACCTGTTTACCGTAACCAGGAAACCTAATGCCGCTAATACATCGGCGTATGCACTGGCCACGTCAGCAGCTCACGATGTTTTCTTTACATCCATGTTTACTGACAGTAGCAAAATGTATAACGGGCATCCTGCTTATTCTGCAAGGCTTTTCAGCGTAGCAGACAGCAGCAATATCCGTGAAGCGGCCAAACTTGTGAATATCCCGGAAGAGCCTGGGTATAATAATGGCCTTCCTTCCATTACACAAGATGGGCAACAGCTATTCTTCACACGCTGGAAAAAAGAAAATGGTATTATCACTGCCGCTATTTATAGTGCCAGGAAAAATCCTGATGGCAATTGGGCTGCACCGGTGAAACTGGCAGCACCAGTAAACCAAGATGGCTCCAACAGCACACAGCCCTTCATCACTCCTGATGGAAAATATCTTTTGTTCTCTTCCGACAGAGAGGGAGGCTTTGGTAAATATGATATCTGGTTTGCAAAACTGAATGCAGACCGCGAGCCGGCTTCTGTTCAGAATATGGGTATTTTTATCAATACCCCCAATGATGAAGCATCACCCTGGTACCATCCCAACAGCAAGAGCCTGGTTTTTTCCAGCAATGGCCATGTTGGCATGGGTGGATTTGATATTTATTCGTCCAAAGGCGATATTGAAACTGCTCATTGGGAGCACCCTGTTAATCCGGGAAGCCCGGTCAATTCTACGAAGGATGACCAGTATTATGTTGGCACAGATGAAGACAACCTCTGGAGTACAGGCTGGCTGAGCTCCGACCGGGAATCGGATTGCTGCCTTGATCTGTTTGCTGTGGTGCAGGACAATATCCAATATATATCCGGTAAAGTTGTGGATGAAAAGACCGGAGAGCCATTGCCGGGTGTATCATTATATATAAAAGACCCAAAGAAAGATGATAATATCATCCTGGTGAGGGAAACAGACAGCACAGGCTCTTACCAGTTTGATCTAAAAGGCACTTCCCGTTACACTATCGTAGCTCAGAAGCAAAAATATAATACGGATACCAGCAACTATATTGTTAAGATCCTGACGGGCCGTGATAGTATCCGGAATAAGGATCTAAGTCTTTCTTCCAATGAAATATTTGATCCTGATGCAGGCCGCCCACCCGATCAGGCAAAGACAGATGATGTCTTTGAACCAGATAAGGGCGAAGGGACACCCAAGAAACCACCAGGCGAGGTGTTTGATCCTGATAAAGGACCGACGAACAGACCAACAATAATCGCCAGATTTGCATTTGACAAATCTTTTTTAGAAAAGAAATATTTTCCCAATTTAGATGCACTAGTTAGTATAATGGAGAAGAACCCATCATTAGTAGTAGAAGTTGCCGGCCACACAGATGCCTTCGGTACCGAAGAGTATAACCTGCGGCTGGGACAACGCCGGGTAGAAGCATGTATCAATTACCTGCGCAGCAAAGGGATCAGCGCGGAAAGGCTGATCGGTAAATCGTATGGTGAATCTTCTCCTGCCGTTCCAGAAATCGTTGACGGCCTTGATAGCCCTGAAGGACGCAAACTGAACCGCAGAGTTGAATTCAGGATACTGGGATTGACAGACAACACATCAATACCTGTTATCAATGGTGCCAATGAACAACTGGTTGCTGAAAACGCGCCAGTAAGAACAGTAGCTTATAACTCAGACAGGATTGGACGGAATAAACCGGCAACCGGGATCTTCCAACCTGTTGTACATTTTTCATTCGATGAGTCTGTTGTTGATGAAGAATACTTCAAAAATCTCGACAGGCTTGCCGGGCTGATGAAGCAGGATATTACAATGCGTGTGGAAATGAATGGATACACTGACAGTAAAGGAAGTGCCGCTTATAATCTGAAGCTGGCACAAGAGCGTGTGAATGCGGTTATCACTTACCTGACGGCACAAGGCATAAGCCGGACGCGGCTTGGCGGAACTGCCCTGGGTGAATGTTGCCCGCTCGAAGCTGAAATGATTGCTGGCCAGGACAATCCTGATGGCAGATGGATGAACCGCAGAGTTGAATTCAAGCTGATCCAGCAAGACAGATCTCTTACAACCCATTAAATTCTCAAAAGACGTCTTTAATAAAAGCCACCCAGCTGCAGCGGGTGGCTTTTATTTTATTAGCGTCATCCGCATTTTATTCGGATCATTCGTGTTATAAGCCTTTTGATTGAATATAACTCACCAGTGCAGCCGTATTCGGCAACCCCAGTTTTTTAAGGATATTATACCGGTGCACTTCGACCGTTTTCAACGTCACATCTTTCAGTTCAGCTATTTCCCGGGAAGACATTCCCTGTTTAACACAGGCAATGATATCGAGCTCCTTTTCTGTGAGGGAATATAATTTCATCATCTCATTATTGTCGTCCAACTGATCATTGGCCAGAATGTCCTTTATCTCTTTGCAGATAAAGATATTCCCTTCATATACTTCCAGGATGGCAGTTACCAGCTCATCCTTGGAAGAGTTTTTCGTAACATACCCCTTCCCTCCTATACGAAGCATCTTTTTGGCATAAAGGGGGATATTATGCATCGATACTCCAATAACCCCCGACTCCGGCGATATCTCCAGTATTTTTTCTGTAAGCATAAAACCGTCCTGTGGCGACATATTGATATCCGTCAATACAATATCAGGGCGATGCGTTTCTACCAATTCAATTGCCTGTGCAAAATCAGCGGCCTGCCCCACTACTTTGAATTGTTTGTTTTGTCCCAGTACAATTGCCCAGGCTTCCATCATCAGGCGATGGTCATCAACCAATAAAACAGTGATCCTTTTCATTCCAGTCTATATAATAATTCCGCTGGTCATTTTAATCAGCGCATAAAACAACAAACGATCTCATATGACAAATTA
>DATAJQ010000045.1:0-8235 GCA_036262095.1 Chitinophagaceae bacterium
GAAACAGAAACATTCCGCTTTGTTGACTGGGAGAATTTTTCTGCAGAAGCTGTGACTTTACCGATTGATAAAATAGTGTCGGATTTAGTCAAGAGTACTTATTAATAAAGATTGCTTAATCAGCCATTGCCGCTCTTTTCATCTCCGCAGCCTGCTCATGACCCAAATATTTTTCAATCCAGTTATGCACCAGATAAATGACCGGCGTTAACACGATCGCAATGATAAATTTATAGATGTAATTCACTATGCCCACAGCTATAAACAATTTGAATGGCCACACAAAATCATTTCCCGAACTGTTTACCCGGGTGCCTACATAAAAGGCTATAAACAGCACCACAAAGCTGTCAATAAACTGCGACACCAGTGTTGAGCCCGTCGCCCTGAGCCAGATATTCTTCTCCCCTGTTGTTTTCTTTATCTTATGAAAAACGAATACATCGATCAATTGGCTTAAAATAAAAGCAGCCAGTGATCCGATAATGATAAATCCCCCCTGCCCCAACACACTGTTGTATGCTTTCTCCATATCAGGCACTCCACTCCCCTGCTTACTGGTAACAAAAAAATCAGCAGGCGTCAACTGCATTGCCCCATAAAAAGTAAGAAAAGCAAAAGCTATCAACCCCGCAGTGAGCCAGGAAAGGAACCGCACCCCTTTCATACCGTAATACTCGTTGATAATATCCGTCATAATAAAAACAACGGGCCACAACAATACACCGGCAGTAAGATTGAATGAATACACATCACCAAACAGCCCTATCTGGAAAGGCTGAATACCCAATGTTTTTTCCAGGGAGAATATTTTAACACCGATTATTTCCGCGATCAGCGCATTCGCTATGAATATACCGCCAAGAATAATAAAGAGCCTTGTCGGCTTATTTCTGATGATAGTATGGATCATTGAGGTAAAAGATATAAAATCCAAGGATGAATAAAAACAGGATATTTCCCAACACCAGCCATAAAGGCACATAGGCCGTCAGCCTTCTTTTAATGAAAAGAACAGTCAGGTAACAAATATTGACCGCCGGAACAACGATCAGCCCTATTGCATAACCTATAATAACAATAGTGGATGTAATAGCCTCTTCATTGAGCCAATCCCTGATCTGGAGAGAGATCGCAAGAAGGAAAAATATGCCGCAAATGAAAGCCAGTCTTGACAAAAATAATAGCCAGCGCATCCGTGATTTTCGTCTAAAATAGCATTATTTTGTCAGCCGGAAGCTCAAAGCTTTCCACGCAGACGGGATAACTCAGGCCCACCCTAAAAATAAAAGAAACAGATGGACCGTCCATCTGCCAAAAAATAAAAAGAAACGGATGAAAAACGATCTTGTTAAAAAGATACTCCCCCATATCATTGCTATTTTAGTTTTCCTTGTTGTGGCCCTTATTTTTTGCAAGCCCGCCCTGGAAGGCATGGAACTCACCCAGCATGATATCATCAACTGGAAGGGTATGGCTCAGAATGCTTTTGAGTACAAGGAAAAGCATGGTCATTTTCCCCTCTGGAATACGAATCTCTATGGCGGCATGCCCAATTACCAGATCGCCATGGAAGGGAAATCTGTTTTGCCTGATCTCACTTCATGGCTCTCACTCGGCCTTCCTAAACCCATCAATTTCTTCTTTCTGGCAAGCCTTTTCTTTTATATCCTTTGCCTGATATTAAATATACGCCCAGTGGTGGCCGTACTGGCATCACTCGGTTATGCATTCTCTACCTACAATCCTGTTGTGATCAATGCTGGCCATGATACACAGATGCTGGCCACTGCCTATATGCCTTTATTGCTGGGCGGCCTTATAGCCATTTATGAGAAGAAATACTGGCTTGGCCTTGCCATCACCGTCTTTGCGACCTGTCAGCAAGTGGGCATGAACCACCTTCAGATCAGTTATTATTTCTTACTGATAGCTGCCCTTGTTACACTCGGCTATGCCTATAGCTGGATAAAAAATAAAGAATGGAAACACATGGGTATTGTTGCCGGCATCACCGCCTTATCTGTGGTGATCGGGCTGGCCGGAAATGCATTACCCCTGATGACGACTGCCGAATATGTGAAATACACTCCCCGTGGCGGTAATGATGTGGCTATTGAAGGAGACTCTGTGAAAGCTGTACAGATCAAAGGGCTCGATACGGCTT
This sequence comes from Chitinophagaceae bacterium, assembly GCA_036262095.1. Classification (GTDB taxonomy): domain Bacteria; phylum Bacteroidota; class Bacteroidia; order Chitinophagales; family Chitinophagaceae; genus Terrimonas_A. The sequence continues at coordinate 2,168 of DATAJQ010000045.1, forward strand.
ATGCTTTCGAATACAGCTTAAGCAAACCCGAGATCACCACGCTCATTATGCCGAATGCATTCGGTGGGCACTCGCGCACTACTGTGGATGAAAACTCCCATGTAGTGGAAAAACTGGTAGCAGCAGGCGTACCCGAAAGCCAGGCTGCCAATACAGGCTTGCCTAAATACTGGGGCGCTCTTCCTTATACTGCGGGGCCCGCTTATCTTGGAGTGCTCATTTGCATTCTTGGAGTGATCGGTTTTGTATTGGTAAAATCACCTTTGCGCTGGGGCCTGCTGGCTGCAACCATCCTGGGGATCTTTATTGCCTGGGGTAAAAACTTCATGGGTTTTAACCTGTTCCTGTTTGAGCATCTTCCCATGTTCAATAAGTTCAGGGCACCTTCCATGGCCCAGGTAATTCCACAGTTGACCGTGGGGGTTATGGCCGCACTGGCTTTGCAATATCTCCTGTTCCGCAACAATGCACAGGAACTTTTGAAAAAGGATTTTAAAAAAGTGCTTTATGCAGTAGGTGGGCTTTTTGCCTTGCTGGGGCTGATGTACCTGCTGATGGATTATACTGCTTATTACGATGGGGCGCTTGCAGCCAATATCAAACAACAATCCCAGAACGACGAGATCAGCCGGGCTGTAATCAACGGGCTGAAAGAAGACCGCCGCGCCATGTTTGGCGGTCAATTGCTGAGAGCCGCAGGTTTTGCTTTATTGCTGTTGGGCGGCCTCTATCTTTATACCAGGAACATGATCAAGCCTCTTGCACTGGCAATCGGGCTGGTCGCTATCAGCACTATAGAGCTGGCATTGGTAAGCCATGATTATCTCAATGATGAAAACTATGTTCCGGCTGATGATATCAGCATGCATTTCACACCTCAGGCGGTAGATCAGCAATTACTGAATGACAAAGACCCTGATTTCAGGATATTCAATAATGCTCAGGCAGTTTATCCCGAAGCGCAGGCTTCTTATTACCATAAGTCCATTACAGGCTACCACCCGGCCAAGCTTACACTGGCAGAAAATCTTGCCAGGAAATATTTGAACGGCATTCCCAATCCCGGCATACTGAATATGCTGAATGCAAAATATTTTATCGTCATGGACCCGCAGAGCCGTACGCCCCATGCTGTTCCCAATCCTGATGCTTATGGAGCATGCTGGCTGGTGAAGCAGGTGAAGGTGGCAGACAATGCCACTGCTGCCCTGCAGGCTATTGGTTCAACCAACTTAAAGGATACGGCGATCGTTGAAGGAACAGCTGCTGCTTCAATAACACAGCCTCAGTGGGACTCTACAGCTTCTATCCGGCTGGTAAAATTTGATAACGACCAGATCGACTATGAATCCAATGCTGCAGCCCCTCAATTTGCAGTGTTCAGCGAAATGTATTATCCCGCAGGCTGGAACGCTTATATAGACGGCAAACCCGCTGCTTATTTAAAAACGGATTATGCCTTGCGCGGGATACAAGTTCCCGCAGGCAAGCATGCCATACGTTTTGTATTTGAACCATCCACCTTCAGGAAAGGGGTGAACATTTCATTTGCCGCATCATTTGCCATACTGATCGCCCTGGTTGGAGGTTTGTTTATGGCATGGAGGCAGGGGAAGAGGGAACGTTGACCGTTGTTCGTTGACTGAGTGACCGAATGGCTAATGACCGATGATACGCAAGCCGGAGCCTGTAGTTCCTTTTCCATTGTCACCCCGGCCCTGGTTCAGTAAGCATTCAGGTTTAAAGAATATAAGAGCCGGGGTCTCCCCGCGCTGCACTTACTTCAAACCTGTAAGGCATTATTGCTTAGAAGATACTGCAGATGGGGGAGACCCCGGATCTTAGCGAACTATAGCAGCCAGTGTACTAAACCTGGTCCGGGGTGACAATGGAAAAGGAACTACTGTTCTCAACTTGCGTAGAGACTCGGCCATCGGCTATTCGAACATCGACCATCGGTCAACAGACAACGGACAACACTAACAACCCTAAACCAAACACTCCTGGAAAAGATCATCAGTCTGGTATGGTATAAAGTGCTGCCTCCTTTGTTTGGAGGGCAGAAAGGGATCGCTCATTTCAATCAATACCTTTCCCTTCACTACCCGTTGGTATGTGTTTGTTCTGACAACAACCAACCAAAGGGAGAATTACCATATAAAGTTTTACCGGTATTGCCTACGGGACAAAAGCATGTGCTCAACCCATTATACTGGCGTAAAGTGAAGCAGATCACCCGGCAGGAAAAAGCGACCGCCATTATTCTTGAACATCCCTACCAGGGCATTGCGGCATGGCTGGCAGCCAAAGCCATCAAAGCACGTTTCATTGTTCATTCCCATAACATCGAGTCAAACAGGTTCCGGCAGATAGGCAAATGGTGGTGGCCACTGTTGCAGCGCTATGAAAAATGGGTTCATCGCCGTGCGTCCCTGAACCTTTTTAAGACCCGTGAAGATCAGGAATGGGCTGTTCAGCATTTTGGGCTTTCTGCAGAAAAATGTTTGATCATTCCTTATGGAGTAGAGCAGCCGGTAATAGACCCCGAAGATGGTCAAAAATTGCGCAGGCAATACGGCATAGGAGCTGAAGAAAAAATATTGCTTTTTGCCGGCACGCTTGACTATGAACCTAATGCCAAAGCCGTGGAAGATATCTTTTCAGCCATTGCGCCCAGGCTTCGTGCAGCCGGCATGCCTTTCAGAATAATCATTTGTGGAAGAAACCGTTTCCCGGCTTTTCACTACCTGAACAAACTGGCAGACACTTCCGTGATCATGGCCGGCGAGCAGGTTTCGATCGATCCGTATTTTGTGGCTGCTGATGTGTTCATCAATCCCGTACTTTCGGGTGGAGGCATTCAAACAAAAAACATAGACGCCATTGCACACGGATGCAATACGGTTTGCTTCTCATCCCAGGCCACAGGCATTCCGGCACATGAATGCGGCACAAAACTCAGCATAGCAGAGAACGGCAACTGGGACCATTTTACTTCGCTCGTGATACAGGCCGCAGCCCATAAAGACCCGACTCCCCGTTCTTTTTTTGCTTATTTTGACTGGAACCGCATCCTGCAACCGCTTATTCATAACTTGCAAGCGCATGAATGAAGTATTATCGCTCATAATCATTACCTATAACCGCCCCGACGATCTGCTGGAGCTGCTGCAAAGCCTGCGGAAGGAAGCAGATATCACTCCGTTGAAAGAAGTGTTGATACTGAATAATGCCAGTACCGTCTCTTATGAAAAAGCAGAAAACTTTATTGCAGAAAACCCCGACCTGAAAATAAACTATATACTTTCCAGCGAAAACCTCGGCGTATCGCGCGGAAGGAATAAACTGATGGCAATGGCCGGCGGTGAATTGTTGCTGGTACTGGATGATGATATTGTTTTTCATTCAACAGACAGTCTTCCTAAGATAGCCGGTGTATTCCAGAAAGATTTTTTCCAACAGGCCAGTACCGGCATTATCACATTCCGTGTTATTTATTACGAAACAAAAGAGCAGCAACAAACAGCGCTTCCTCATAAGCGTTTTGAAGAATACAGGGACAAGTCTGTTTTCCTGACTTCCTATTTCACAGGCTGCTCTCATGTATTGAAAAAAGAAGTGCTGGCAAAAACCGGCTTATACCCCGAGGATTTTTTTTATGGCATGGAAGAATATGACCTCTCCTACCGTATCATCAAAGCCGGTTATACACTTGGCTACGACAATGCAGTTACATTTGAGCATAAGGAATCTCCTAAAGGAAGACAGCCCAATTACCAGAAACTGGCATCACAATGGGTAAACAAAAGCAAAGTGGCGCGGCGGTACCTGCCTTTTATTTATTACCTCACCACAATGCTTGGATGGAGCTGGGAATACCTGAAAAAAGCAGGTGGGCACTGGGGCACTTATTTTACATCCTGGGGGAAAGCTTTGAAAGCGGGGTTCATCGAAAAAAGAAACCCGGTAGGAAAAGAAGCGCTGGCCTATCTCAAAAAAGTGAAAGCGAGATTATGGTATTAAAGTACTTTATAGAAATGTGGTTTTTTTGATAATAACAGTCGTTGCCTGATCTGACCGGCCTTACCTGAATTTACCCGACAACCTGTTCCTGATCATTTTCAGGATGTTTTGCCATGAGATTCTTGACTCGGTATATAGGACCTGCTCTTTGGTAATAAGTTGCTTTAAGGACTCCAGATAAACGTCTTTGTGTTTTCTTAAAATATAATCGACGAGTATACCCTTATTTGGGTAGGTATCGTTGTGGAGTGTTGACTTATGCGTTTGCCGGTAATAAAATAGAGCTTTAGGTATAACATGAACTTTGTAGCCTGCAGCTGTCAGCCTTAAGTAGAATTCCCAATCTTCAAAACCGAGCTTCATTTCTTCATCATAGCCACCGATTTCATCCCAGCAGGTTTTCTTTATCATTGCACACGCAGGACACTGATTGGAGAAAAGGAAATTATAGATATTCCCACCTCTTACTTTAAAAAGGCCGGTATCTTTCCCGAACTTCCTGACATAAGAGGTCACAACTCCGATTTGAGGGTCGCTGAAAAGTAATGGCACGGCTTTTTCAAAAAAAGTCGGATGAAAATAGTCATCGGCATCGAGGGGTACAATAATCCCGCCTTTTGCATGCTTCACTCCATAATTCCTGGCCGAAGACATCCTTCCGTTTTCTTTATGCAGGACGGTTAAAGAGTTGTCTTTGCTTAATTCAGTTAATACATTTATGGTATGCGGATCATCAGAGCCGTCATTTACAATAATTATTTCAAGATTCTTATACGTTTGCTGCTTTACTCTGTCAACTGTTTCAGGTAAGAATTGACCGTCATTATAGCAAGGAATAACTACGCTTATGAGACCTGGTTCGTTCATACATTTCTCTTTTTATAGCAAAATATATTTAATTGCACATCGTACGCATCACCCGTCTTTTGTTGAATAAATGGGTTTTGCAGCAGGTCGGCTGCGTTTTTAATATACACTCCGAAGCCGGTCGAATCAAAAATATGGAGAAGGTTGGCTAATCGTTCAGTTTCATAAGCAGTGCCATGATATTCTATGAACATGAAATCGATTTTTGATAAATAAGGCTTGCAATCCATTATCACATCATATTCCGCTCCTTCGATATCCATTTTTAAAAAGTCGATCGATTTGAATTCGCTGAGCAATTCGGCTAATCTGATCGTTTCCACCTTCCGCATGTTAGATTGCTCAACATCTGTGGAAATCCGGCTTCCCTCCGAGCCTTTTGCTTCAAATAACACACCAGCATTATCGATCCATACGGCCTTTTTCTGAAGTGTTATGTTTGAAAGATGATTCTGGTCAATATTCTTTTTAAGGAGGGCAAAGTTATTCTCATCGGGCTCAAAGCAGGTAATATGGGAATCGGGGTACAATGATTTAAAGTAAAGAACACTCAGTCCGATATTAGAACCGCAATCCAGGATGACCGGGTTATTACTGGCGGCCCTGAATTTATAAATCTCTTTCACAAAAATGTCCTCATACGTATGGATTACCTCGAGAGGATTTCGATAGTTAATCTTAAAATCAGAAAGTTTGATCTCTTTTTCTGTGGAATGGTCCTGGTGTTTAAGGATTTTCTTTTTAAGGTAGGGAATGGGAGGATAGGTCAGGGTTGTAGAACGCTTTAAAAGCCGTTTGCCAATACTTTTAGCTATATTTGTCGCTAATTTAATCTTGCTCATTGTCGAAAGTATTAAGGTATGACCTGGAACCCTAAAGTCAGTATTTGCGTCCCGGCTTATAATCAACCACGCTTACTTGAAAGGTTACTGATTTCAATTGCCGGCCAGGATCACAAAAATATCGAAGTTATTATATCTGATGATTCTACAAACGATGGGGTGAAGATAGTTGCTGAGAAATTCATGGAGCAACTGGAAATTAAGTATTATCCCCATCAGCCAGCCCTTAAAACTCCCCGCAACTGGAATTTTGCCATAGATAAGGCGGTGGGAGATTTTTATATGCTCGTTCACCAGGACGACTGGTTTCATGTTCCTTATGCCATAAGCAAATTC
>DATAJQ010000046.1:0-1711 GCA_036262095.1 Chitinophagaceae bacterium
ATTGAGGTAGCTGACAAACTCTTTTGCCCGGCAGGCATACGTGCCAAGGTGCAGGTCGGATATTACAGCTACATCAACGGGACGTTTTTGCATTCAAAAGGTTTGCTAAAGGTCAGGATGGTATATAACCTTAGTATTAAGGGAGTATTAAGCATTTGTGAAATGGCAATGGCTATGGATCGTTGAACAACAGACAACGATTCTTCACAGTTTCATGACCTTACCTTAACCTTCCGGTCACACTATCTGTCTTTCTTTGTGAAACCTTCAGATGTGAAAGTTTTTCTTACTTCTTTAATCCTCCTTGCAACACTTCCTTCTGCTACCCCTTCCCGGCTAGCTCAGCAAATACCCATCGATATCAAGCCCGCTAAAAACCTGATCGTGGTTACGATCGACGGGGTCCGCTGGCAGGAAATATTCAATGGTGCAGATGAAGACCTGATCAATGACCCGAAGTTCACTCCCGACACGAATACCATCAAAGCACTTTACTGGTCGGATAATAAAGAGCAAAGGCGCAGGCAACTGATGCCTTTTTTTTGGTCGGTGCTGGCAGGGAAAGGACAGCTATATGGCAACAGGCAGCTCAACAATAAAGTAAATGTGGCCAACCTCTATGCTTTTTCCTATCCCGGTTATAATGAAATATTCACAGGAACTACAGACCTGCTGGTATCATCCAACAAAAAAAGATACAATAGCAATATCAATGTGCTTGAATACCTGGAGAGCAAAGATGAGTTCAAAGGAAAAGTAGCAGCATTCACTTCATGGGATGTGTTTCCCTATATCCTGAATGGGCAAAGGAATGGGATACCCATTAATAGCGGATATAAAAAAATGGAAGGTGAGTATCTTTCCAGCGGACAGCAACTGGTAAATAAAGCGCAGGAAGACGTGTATCACAAAGGAGGTACACGCTATGACCAGCTCACTTTCCTGGCTGCACGTGAATACCTGGAAGAACACAGGCCCAGGGTGCTTTTCCTGGGATTGGGAGAAACCGACGAGTATGCCCATTCAGCCCGCTATGATATGTACCTGGAGCACCTGAATAAGGCGGACAGGCTGCTGGCCGAACTATGGCATTGGATACAAACCACTCCGGACTATAAGGACAATACATCTATTATCATCACCACTGACCATGGAAGAGGATACCGTGATGCAAAATGGGCTTCCCATCATCTTTTTATCCGCGGTTCTTCTCAAACATGGCTGGCTATGATGGGGCCGGGTGTAACGCCTCTGGGCGAAGTAAAAGATGAACAGCAATTGTACCTGCAACAGGTGGCCGGAATGATCGCAGGATTGGTAGGTGAGGAATTTGAGCCGGGAACAAAGATCGCTTCGCGGAAGTAATGATCAATCCTTTTTTCTATCGAGCGTAAAACCGATGGATGTGCCTACATCTTCACGGCTGCGTGCGTGAATGGTTTGTCCGTGCGCTTCAATAATATGTTTGCAGATGGCCAGCCCCAACCCGCTTCCTGTTACATCAAGGCTGCGACCTTCTTCAGTGCGGTAGAAACGTTCAAAAATGCGGGTCAGGTGTTTTTCGGGAATACCGATCCCGTCATCCCGTATCTCCACCAGCACATGTCTGCCATCAGTAATATACATGCTGGCTGTAATAGAACCATTCTGTTTGCCATATTTGATGGAGTTCTCCACAAGATTCAGCAGCACCTGTCTTATTTTTTCCTTA
>DATAJQ010000047.1:0-10284 GCA_036262095.1 Chitinophagaceae bacterium
ACGCAACCCGGCTTCATATAAAGCAGTAGGATGAAACTGGATGAACTCCATATTTTCGATCCTTCCTTTAGCACGGTACACCATGGCTACGCCATCGCCTGTGGCAATAGATGGATTGGTGGTGGTGCGGTACACCTGCCCATTACCGCCAGTAGCCAGCAGTGTGATCTTGGCCAGGATCTTCTCGATCCTGTTGGTAACAAGGTTCAACGCATACACGCCATAACATTCAATGCCCGGGGAAGATTTGGTAACAAGATAGCCCTGGTGGTGCTGAGTGATGATATCGACCACAAAACAATGCTTGATGATCTCGATATTCTTCTGGCGGGAAACTGCTTCGAGCAAGGCTCTTTCCATTTCCCAGCCAGTAATATCCTTATGATGGATGATGCGGAACTCGGAGTGTCCGCCTTCTTTTCCCAGTTTATAATCTCCGTCTTTTTCCTTATCGAATTGTGCGCCCCATTCTATCAGTTCACGAACTCTGTCAGGTCCTTCTTTTACTACAATTTCCACTACGTTCTTATTGCATAAGCCATCGCCGGCGATCAGAGTATCTTCTATATGTTTTTCAAAACTGTCGTTTTCCAGGTCATTCACCACGGCTACTCCACCCTGCGCATACTTGGTGTTCGTTTCATCGGCAGCAGCTTTGGTCATCACCGTCACTTTCTTTTCCGGGTAGCGCTGTGCCAGTTTCAGTGCATAGGTAAGGCCTGCAATTCCAGAGCCGATCACAAGGAAATCTGTCCGCATAGTTTGATCATTCATTGATGCAAGTTAATGCGGTTCGGTTAAACCTGCATGGCTTTTCCACTGTCTTCCAGTCAGGAACCCGGGGCAGTATGTTTCACTATATCTATTCCCACGCCATTCGGGTCCATGATCGCAAAATGCCTGTCGCCCCAGTCCTCATTCTTTAATTCCACCACTATTGGAATTTTCAGTTCTTTGATCCTTTTGTACTCGGCATCCACATCTTCCACTTCTATTGTGAGGAAGACGCCTTTCCCATTGAAAGCCGGTTGAAACACGGGAGCCTGCCCCGGATGTTCCGGCTGAAGAAAAGCGATCTCATCATTACCATCAGGTGTGTGCAGTAAAATGTACCAGTCTGATTCAAACCGCACACCAAATCCCAGCACATCCCTGTAAAATTTCTTTGTTTCATTCAGCTTGGAAGTGATAATACCAGCATTCAGTTTCATACGTTTCGGTTTATTGTTGGAAAAATAATTGCTGCCTATTGTAGCCAGTAATCCGGATACCAGTAAGGATAAAATGATCCTGCCCATAGTTATTGTATTGAATACAACAAAATAACCACCGGTTTGTGACAGCCCTATGTCAGCAATAAAAAGAAAAAGGGATTTTATTTTCTGGAAGAAGCCGTATTAAGATAGTTTGAGGCTCCTATTATCAAAAAGAGCTGCGCAAGGCCATAAGTAAGCATGATAAGAAAACCTGCTGCTTCAAAAGGCTGATAAAATTTATTGATAGCCAGTAAGGAGTCTGATAATACAAAAAGAATGGCGCCAATAGCTATATACAGACCCGCTTTCCTGTTGGCCAGAAACAGCAGGTGAAGGGCCAGCAGCAGCATAAAACTTATCACCATCCCGTACACTCTTACCGGCAAACGCATATCACCCAGCCAGGGCGAAAGAAAAGTGATCAATACAGAATAATATATTGCCACCACCAGTAAGGTCCACAGCCGGGGTTTTATTTTTTCGGCCAGCCGCACTTTGTGCAGGAAAATGATATAAAAGATATGTGCAAGAAGGAAAGAGGACAATCCCAATAAAAAGAAAAGACTTTTTTTATCCTGGAACATCAATAAAATGTCGCCACCCCATGAAAACAGTAATGCTGATCCTATCCAGACTTTTAGCCTGGACTGAACATCTTTGGTAGCGTAAAAAAAATAACCGGCAACGGTTATAACTATCAATGGTTTCGTGATACGGTCCATCATTTCTACCCTGAGCAATAAAGCCAGCAGATGAGCAGCCAAAACAATAGCAAAGGGAATGGTCCAGGGATTTTTTTTCATGCAGCAGTGGTGTCTTGGTAAAAATTTTAAGCCTTCGTTTGATTCTTTCTTATGCCGGTTCCACCCAGGCCTGGTTTTCTTTCAGCAGATCGATCAGTTCATCAACGGCTGTTTCGCTGTTCACATTCCTTTTTACAATCTCTTTTCCTTTGTACAAAGTGATCTTGCCCGGACCGGAGCCTACATATCCAAAGTCTGCGTCGGCCATTTCCCCGGGACCATTCACGATACATCCCATAATAGCGATCTTCACGCCTTTGAGATGATTGGTACGGGAGCGGATCTTTGCAGTCGTTTCCTGCAAGTCGAATAAAGTGCGGCCGCAACTGGGACAACTGATATATTCTGTTTTGGAAATGCGGGTGCGGGTAGCCTGTAAAATAGAGAATGCCGTATTGTTGGTAAACTGGTAAATGTCTTTCACTTCCAGGTAGGTCCTTCCTTTTACCTGTATATTTTCCATCTGCGCCTGGCTGCTGAACCCCAGGCATATTCCATCACCAAAACCATCAAGCAGCAAAGCGCCGGTTTCAGTGGCAAAATGGATAAGATGCTCATCCGGTGTTTGCATAGGGCTGTCGGTGATCAATACTACCGGGTTCTTGATCTGCCGGTGTTGCAATTCCACCAGCATCCTACGCACGCATTGCATGGCATTGGTTTCAGTGCTGCTGAGGCAGATCACTACAGATGGATCATTTGCCAGCTTATCAAGGTAAGGATATGCTATTGCATCTGTGGAGGCTTCAGGCAAGGCAGGACAATCGATCATCACAAAATTCAACGCAGTGCTTCTTTCGGAACTTTCTGCATAACCACTGTCCTGGAAAATGGGATAATAGGTAAGTGGGTCATCCGCCTCTTTCCAGGCTTCCGGATAAACGATCACTTTCAGTGTACCTGGCAAATGAAAATCCAGCAATTGATTGCCGGTAAATATATAATCAGCAGCTGCATCGCCGATATGCCATTTATCTGTGGCAGCTTCATACGTGTAGCCAACGCTTTGCAGGTGTTGGGGTTCGATCTTTTCAATCTTGCTCAGGTCGGCTATTACTACGGGCACCTGTTTACCACCGATATTGCCAATAGCAAATGTTTCCCTCCGTTTATAATTGAATGGATCATACGAAAGCTTAAGTGGTTCATCTTTTGATGCACGGGCCTGCTTTTCTGCTTTAGCATACCTCTTTACAAGGTCATTACATACGGGGATCTCCAGTTCAGGATCTTCTGTAAGGGAAACACGGATGGTATCGCCCAGTCCGTCTTCCATTAATGTGCCGATGCCGATCGCACTCTTTATCCTTCCATCCTCACCATCTCCGGCTTCGGTTACACCAAGATGCAGGGGATAGCATTCACCAAACTCTTCAAACATTGTTTTCACCAGCAGGCGATAAGCCTGCACCATCACCTGCGGATTGCTGGCTTTCATGCTCAGCACTATATTGTGGTAAGCCTCATTGCGTGCGATACGGAGAAATTCCATGGCACTCTCCACCATACCTACAGGTGTGTCACCATAGCGGCTCATGATCCTGTCGCTAAGTGAACCATGATTGGTGCCGATACGCATGGCTGTACCGTACTCTTTGCAGATCTTCACCAGGGGCGTAAACCTTTCGCGGATGCGTTCGATCTCTTCTGCATAATCAGCATCGCTGTATTCGATCAGTTCAAATTTTTTCTTGTCGACGTAGTTGCCGGGGTTCACTCTTACTTTCTCTACGATCCTTGCAGCTATCTCGGCAGCATTGGGTGTGAAATGAATGTCTGCTACCAGCGGGGTAGTATATCCTCTTTTGCGCAATTCGTTTTTAATGGCCAGCAGGTTCTCCGCTTCTTTCCTGGAAGGCGCTGTAATCCTCACCAGCTCTGCCCCTGCTTCTATGCAACGGATGGATTGCTCTACTGTGGCAATAGTGTCCATGGTATCAGTAGTGGTCATAGTTTGGACGCGGATGGGATGTAAATTTCCCAGCAAGAGATCGCCTATTTTTACCTCTCTGGTAATGAGGCGTTTGTACTCAGTGAAGGATGCGGTATAGAGCTGCATGATGCAAAAGTACTGAAAGACTACCAGTCCTTCCCCTGTCCTCCACCCTGTTTGGATTTCTCTTTCTGAAGCCGCTGCTGCACCTGTTTTTCTTTTTGCTCCAGCAGCTTCAGCCGTTGCTCTGCTTCTTTCTGGCTCATTTTGGATTGAGGTTTTTGCTGCTGCTTTTGTTGCTTTTTATTGTCTTCTTTTTTGGGAGGGTTCTTTTTCTTCAGTTCCAGCAAAGCTTTCTGCAAGTTTTCCCGTGCATCTTTATCGGCAGGGTCCTGGCGCAAAGCATCTTTATAAGCATCAATGCTTTCTTCCAGTTTTTTCTGACCGGAAAGAATCGCGCCTTTATTGTAATAGGCTTTCGCCTTGATAGATGGATCATTGGTTTTAAAAGCAAGATCATTCAACACTTTGATGGCTTCATCTGCTTTATTTTGTTTATACAGCGCGTTTGCCTGGTTGAATTTTGCGGTTGCATTATTCGGATCTGCAGCCAGCACTTCGGCATACGCCTGCTCTGCCTGCTGGTACTGCTGCTGCTTGTACAGATCGTTTCCCTTCAAAATAAGTTTGTCAGACTCCTGGGCCGAAACACCTTTCACGAAGAAAAGCAAAGCTGCTATGATCACAATATGCTTCATGCTTTCCGTTTTTTTATTTCAGGAATAAAATATTCTGCCAGCAGCAGCACAAACATGGCCAGGGCAAACCAACCATAATAAGCGTTGAAGTTCATCAGCGACACATCTCCATAAGCCCGTGTTTCTATTTGCGACAATTGTGCTTTCAATTGTTTTACGGCATCGTCAGTATCCTGCAAACGAACATATACGCCATTCGTACTTTCTGCCAGTTGCTTTAATTCATCTTCGTTCAGGCGGGAGATCACTTCATTGCCGGAGGCATCGCGTTTGTTTTCGCCTGTTGAAGGATCAGGTATATAAGAACCTTCAGGGGAACCGATACCAACTGTGTTGATCATCATCCCCTGTGAGGACAATTCTTTGGCTGTAGTAATGGCAGCAGGGTCATGGTCTTCCCCGTCAGAGATCAGCACCACTGCTTTGAATCTTCTTTCTGCTGCAATAAACGCATTGGAGCTCATCTGCAAGGCATCGCTGATCACCGTACCCTGCTGGGGTACTGCATCCGGACTTGCGGATGCTACAAACATGCGTGCCGCTTCATGATCAGTGGTCAGCGGCATTTGGAGATAGGCTTTGCCTGCAAACAGTACCAGCCCGATCCTGTCATCGGGCATAACATCCATTAATTTATTGATCAACTGCCTGGCTCTTTCCAGCCTGCTGGGAGGAAGATCAGTCGCCAGCATGCTTTTGCTTACATCCAGTGCGATCACTACATCGATCCCTTTCCGTTCTATACCTTCCTCACCTGCCGGTTTGCGCAGATCCATCAGGGCCAGCACACCTGCTGCAAATGCAAGGCTCATCATGCCTGATTTCAGTGAAAATAAAGAGGAAGAATAATTACCGGTAAGTGCTTTTACAAGGTGAGCATCACCAATTCTTTTGACAACCTGTTTTTTCCATCGCCATAATAAAAAAAACAGCACACCAAATAAGACAAGGGCTCCGAGAAGCCAGATGTATTCTTTATGGAGGAATTGGTAGCCCATAGGGATTGAAAGTTACGATATAGCAAGAATCACACCGGTTTCGTTGGCCGTTGACCGGGTTTAAACCAGAAAATTATTTCCTTCCTTTACTTTCAACATCATTAGTATTTACTCAATTTTGTTAATACTTTTCAGATCTGAATTCGGTCAACGATCAACGGCCAACAGCCAATGCCTCCTACATTTTTCCCTCAAAAAACCCCAGGTCCTTCAAAATATCCTTTACTATTTTCAGGCGTACAGGCCCCATGTCAAAATTACGATCGGTTGATTCGATGTTCAGCACGAAAAAATACGGATGGCGGTTCTCTTCGATCCAGCCTGCGATCCAGCCGATCCGCTTGCCTGTCTTTTCATCCCAACCTCCCATGCCGGTTTTATAACCGAAACGGTAATTGGCATTGTCTTCAAACAGCATTGCCCTTTTTACTACTTCCTGGTATGTTTTATAAAAAGGAAGCTGATCAAAGTACAGCCTTTTTACCAGGCCGAGTTCCTCATCGGGTGTTATCTTCAACGAATTGTCGAGCCAGAAAGTATCAATGGCAGAAGTGATCTTTTTGGTACCGTAGCTCACTGAGTCGAGCCAGAACTGCATGGTATCCTTCCCGATACGGCGCGCCACTTCCTGGAAATAGGGAACGGATGAAACGCGGAATGCTTCATACATGCTCAGGTCTTTGTTCCAGGCATCAACAGGTCTCTTCACACCATCCCATTTTATCACCATGCTGTCGCTGCTGATCTTACCGGTTTGCAAGCCGATCAATGCATTAACGATCTTAAAAGTGGAGGCCGGCAGATAGCTGCTGTCGCGGTAGCGGGCAAGATTGTATACAGTAAACTTCCCTGTTCCATTATTCATCAGGGCAAAGCAGCCTGTGACCTTATTTTCATCGAAATATCTTTTCAGGTTGTTATCCTCTTTTACATTGTTGGGAGAACAACTTCCTAATACCAGCAAAAGCAGAAATCCGGCAATAACACGCATGAGCTAAAATTTCGGCAAAATTAACCTCCTTGCTCCAATAAGGATCACACAGAGGATAAGGTTTTGATTTTTTTCCCACGAAGACAACCAAGACCACAAAGAATTAAGGTCTGAATAGCTTCTGTTACTACTTTATGAACATAGTAGTCAGGGAAGACAAAATATTTCTTTGTGGTCTTGGTTGTCTTCGTGGGAAAACCACTTGCCCTTGCAGGGAACCCGGTTTTAAAACCTATTGCAGGAAGAATTTTGTGGGGCGCGAAATTTTATCCATAACTGAAACAAACGTAGGTTTGCGACTCTAAAAGCCTTGTTATGAACGCAAATTTTGCAAAACGCATAGCCAAAGAAGTAGACGACGTAAAAGCTGCCGGCCTCTATAAAACCGAAAGGATCATCACCAGCCCCCAGGGCGCGGAAATCACCGTAGGAGGCAAAACCGTATTGAATTTTTGTGCCAATAATTATCTCGGGCTTTCTTCCCATCCACAGGTGATTGAAGCTGCTCATAAAGCTATCGATACGCATGGGTATGGCATGAGCAGTGTCCGCTTTATTTGTGGTACGCAGGACATACACAAGGAACTGGAAAAAAAGATCTCGGAGTTTCTTGGCACTGAAGACACCATCCTGTACGCAGCAGCTTTTGATGCCAACGGCGGTGTGTTCGAGCCATTGTTTGGTGAAGAAGATGCGATCATCTCCGATGCACTGAACCATGCTTCCATTATCGACGGTGTCCGTCTTTGTAAAGCACAACGCTTCCGCTATGAACATAATAATATGGCCGACCTGGAAGTTAAACTGAAAGAAGCGGCCGGCTGCCGCAGCCGTATTATCGTTACAGACGGATCATTCAGCATGGATGGGACCATTGCACAACTGGACAAGATCGTAGCCCTGGCCGAACAATACGATGCGGTGATCATGATAGACGAATGCCATTCTTCCGGCTTTTTAGGAAAAACCGGTCGCGGCACACACGAATACCGTGGAGTGGTAGGAAAAATCGATATCATTACCGGCACCCTGGGCAAAGCACTCGGCGGAGCTTCCGGCGGCTTCACATCCGGCAGCAAAGCTGTGATCGATATGCTGCGGCAGAAATCAAGGCCTTATCTTTTCAGCAACACACTGGCACCTTCTATTGTGGGTGCTTCCATCGCTGTGCTTGATATGCTGACCGAAACCACGGCCCTGCGCGATAAACTCGAATTCAACACCAAATATTTCCGGGAGAAAATGACAGCAGCCGGTTTTGATATAAAACCCGGCGATCACCCGATCGTACCGATCATGCTGTATGAGGCAGTGCTGGCACAGCAATTTGCTGCCAAACTACTGGAAGAAGATATTTATGTGATCGGCTTTTTCTTCCCTGTGGTGGCCAAAGGCCAGGCAAGGATTAGGGTGCAATTGAGTGCTGCTCATGAACAGGCTCACCTGGATAAAGCGATCGCTGCATTCACAAAAATTGGTAAAGAATTAGGCGTACTGAAATAACCGGCCGCAGAAGCCGTTAAGAAAAAAGCTTAACGGCTTTGCGGTTCAGCAGTTGGAATTGAACACGAGCAGTTTGTATACATGGATCGTAGTATTACGAATGCAAATTGAGGAGTAAATAAAAGAACAGGGGTAAAAAACCTTCGTAAAAATTATGAAACCCCGGTTCCGGATATTATTTTAGCTCTCTCACTCGCACATTCGAAGTCCTTCCTTTGAATTTCCCGCAACAGTTTTATTAATCTGACAAAAAGTATCAATGAAGAAGGTGATTTTTCTCCTTGTTACGGGAATCGTAATGCTTAGTATGTTATCCTCCTGTGCTGCTACAAAAAGAGACTGCCAGGGAGTAAAACATTATAAACAGAAAGGCGGCTTCTATATGTAAGCCCGTTGCTGTTCATTTATTGAGATCCCGGTCATTGCCGGGATTTTTTATTTTTATCCAAAACCATTCAATGAAGTATTTATTCCTGTTTGGCTGCCTGTTCATTTTCTCCCCTGCACTCAAAGCACAACCAGGGTTCCCTTATACCTGGGAAGGTAATTGGAAAGGCGAGATGCACTGGCATACCGAAACAGGAAAAGAACCGAAAAAAGTGAATATGGAACTGCGGATCCACCGGCAAGACACGGCCTGGGGTTGGCAAATGATCTATGGCTCTCCTTCAGAAGATAACCGCCCTTATACTCTTTTCGCAAGGGATACGGCCAAAGGCCATTGGGCCATTAACGAGCATAATGGCATAGTCCTGGACCAGTTTTTCCTTGCCGGCCGACTCAGCGGAGCGTTTACAGTCGGCAATACCACGATCCTGAACACGTACCAGGTGCAGGGGGACAGTATGGTTGTTGAGTTCAACAGCCTACAAGCCAAACCCTTGTCAATCAGTGGAAAAGGCACGAAAGATTCTCCGGCAGTAGAGAGCTATAAGATAAAAGGGTATCAGAGAGCTGTATTATACAGATGATAGTATCGCAAAGGGCGCCATGTTGCTACCCCGTCGAAATCTTTGCGCCCTTAACAATACTCTGCCCTTAAAAAAGCCTTTCTTATCGTATTTCACCGGGTGTTTTCCTCATTTCACAGGCAAAAACTTGCTTTTGGTCAATATTGAGTTGGGGCGTCAGAAAACTGCATCTATCTTCGTGTAACATTTGGGCCGCTACCCGCGTCAAAATGTTCAGAAACCACGCAGATGAGACAAAAGCTTACCTTAAAAATCGTTTTACTTACTATCGCCCTTACCGGCACTTTCCTGATTTTACGCTCTTCCAGCCCGGCCGGGCCCGATAATGCCGGCACAGAAGAAAGCCTGGACGCTTCCTGCAAGAAACAGGAGAGCAGCGGCGTAATTTGGGAGAATATTTCCCATCAATTTTTCTCTTCCTTCTAAGGCCCGGAGTATTCCCGACTCAATTCCAGCCTGGGGTGTAACATTTCGCTATCACTATTCGTATAACAATAAATTCCGCCCGGCCACTGTATTTTTGCCAGAAGCGGAATCCGGCTGTTTATGACTGAAAGGGAATATAACGAGTGCGTCAACACCTATTCTGACAATGTTTATCGCTTCATCCTGAAAAATCTCCGTCATGAGGAGGATGCCCGGGATGTGGTGCAGACCGCTTTTGAGAAAATGTGGAGGAATCGGCATGAAGTGGACCCGCTTCGTTCCAAATCTTATCTTTTTACAGTAGCCTACCACCAGATGATCGACCATATTCGCAAGGTGAAAAGGGTAAGCCTGAGAGAAGAATTTACGGAAGGAACAAAAGTGCAGGACCGGCCGGCCAATAACCTGAAAAAAGTACTGGAAGAAGCGCTTAGTCGCCTGAGCGAGACCCAGCGCTCACTTGTACTGTTGAAAGACTACGAAGGATACAGTTACGAAGAGATCGGCCGGATAACCAACCTGAGTGAAAGCCAGG
Organism: Chitinophagaceae bacterium; assembly: GCA_036262095.1. Classification (GTDB taxonomy): domain Bacteria; phylum Bacteroidota; class Bacteroidia; order Chitinophagales; family Chitinophagaceae; genus Terrimonas_A. The sequence continues at coordinate 10,175 of DATAJQ010000047.1, forward strand.
TAAAAGTTTATCTTCACAGGGCCAGGGTGCAACTGAAGGAATATTTGGTGAAAATTGAAAATGTAATATAAATGGGCAATGCCTGCATCGCACATGAATATTGACCGTCA
>DATAJQ010000048.1:0-36155 GCA_036262095.1 Chitinophagaceae bacterium
CCCATTACCAGCTTTGGGAAAAAGGAAAGGAATAAAAGATAATCGCTGAATTTCTTTGCCGGTTCAAACTGGCCGCGATACACATCAATGGTATAGCTGAGGTTTTCAAACGTGTAAAAAGAAATACCCACCGGAAGCAGGATGTTCAATGGGTTGAAGCCCGCATGGAACAGGTCATTGCTGACAGAAATAAAGAAATTGGTGTACTTGAAATAAAACAGCAAACCCAGGTTGAAAATAATGCTGCAGATCAGCAGCGCTTTCTTTTTTACTTTATTCGTTTGCCGGAAAATGGCATTGGACAAAACAAAATCTACAATGGCCGAGAGAATAACCAGCCCTACAAAATAACCACTGGCTTTATAAAAAAAATAAAGGGAAAAAAAGCAAAAAATATAACGGCGCACTTTAAAGTTGTTCCGGAAACTGTAATACAGTGCAATGAAAATGGCAAAAAAGAAAACAAAGAACCCGTTATTAAATAACAATGGGTTGTCCTTGTCATATAAAAATTGTTTCCAAAAAGCATCTAATTCAAACAAAGGCATACAGGCGACCCATTATTCTGCAATAAACGTCAATTCTTGATAATTATTAGAATGTAGAAACAAAAGTATATTTAAATTCTTTTGGCACATAAGTTCCCAAACACGTATGACACCATCCATCCCAAAACCGCCCTTCCCGTCTTCCCGCCTTACCGGTAAAAATTTACCGGGAAGACGGGAAAGAGTCACTTTTATAGAAAGAACAAAAACTAATTGTAAAAAGTACATCAGCCTTACTTCGTGTACTTCTGCAAGTCCCGCATGATCGCATCAAAAAGGTGGTGAGCCAGCACTTCCGCTCCCCGGTGATTCGGGTGAACATAGTCCTGGTTGGCAAGAGAAGGTTTCATCCTGGCCCATTCCACAATGGAATTGGCGCCGCCCATGGCTGCAAACTGGTTGTAAAAGCTGCTGTTCGTTTCGTAAGCAAGCAGGGCCTGCACTTTCACCAGCGAGTCGATACCGACAGCAGATTTATATTCATCACCATAGCGGAAAGCCCGGTCGGCCGTGCTTACCAGCAGGAAATCGCTGGCGGGGAAACAGTTCCTCAGTTTCTTTACTACCGGCAACATTACCCGGGCATACCAACTGAAGTTTTTGTCATTCGGACGGAACAGCAGGTTCACACCATATTGAAAAATGATCAGGTCATAAGGGTTGTCCTGCGCTACTGCACTCAGAAAAGCAGAATCAATCCTGGCAAACTCAATACCGGTAATCCCTCTGAAAGAAAAATTGTCGACGATGACACCCGATTCGGATTCAAAGGAAATACCGTATACAGGCAGTTGCGGGTCGCTTAAGCCCAGTTTTACAAAGCGGCTCGCATCATTTCCCAGCGATACACTGTTAAACGGTTTGTTTGGATGAATAGTAGTGGAGCTGTTGTTAACAGTTATATTCACCGGTGCTGATACAGGGCCGCAAAGCAATGACTTTTCCAGGATGGCTGTGCTGTCCTTCACCGTTTGATCAGTCATTTGCACAGAACCGCCACTGGTACGGAAAAGATGGCCGGACAAATAGAGATGGTTGGATTTTCCTTCTTTGAAGTTCTCTTCTTCCCAGTTGCCGGTACTGCTGGTTGAAACGGTTTGCCTGAATTTGGCAACGGGTGATTTTATAGGAACAAAGCCTACTCCACTACCGCCGAATGCTTGCTGCAGCAACTGCCGGAAGGTTTGAGTGAGCAGATCGCCTTCAATCATACTGTCGCCGAAATAAGCGATCCTTACTTTTCTTTTTTGTCCGCCACGCAATGCCTGCAATTTTTCCAGGAATCCTTGCATAGACGCTACGGTGGTATCGGCATTAAAATCGGTGATAAGCCTTGGTTGCCGGTAAAGTGTGAACTCTTTACTGGGGATTTTTTCCACTACTACGGGAATAATATTGCTGTCGGGAAGGGCAGCGGCTTGCGTGGTATCTTTTGCCGGCTTTACCAGGTCGCCCACGAGGTTAACACGATTGAAGGGCATCCATTCAAATCCTAAAAAAATTCCGGCAACCGAGATAAACAGGAATAATCCGACACTATACACCACAAACAGGAAAACACGGCGGCTGCTGTTCATAAATCAACTAATGATGGGTAGTAGAAAGTTTATTTTTTCGTATGGCGCCGTTAATCCTTTTTTTCCATTCTTCGGGCATTTCAGAATAGCCGGTCTTGCTGATCGCATCAACCCAAACACGGTAGTCTTTATTTCCTTTAAGTGTTGAATAAAATTTGCGCCGGGAAAGCAGCCCGCAGAAATCTACATAAGAGTCTGCAATCTTGCTGTACTGCTTATAACGGCTTTTTATTCCCTTTGTTTTGAGCAGGTTATTTTTTCCTACGATCCCGAAATGATTGTTGAGCAACTTGGCATTGCGGCTGGTGCCAGAGCCTGATTCAACAATGGCTACGCCGAGTATAACGGCAGCGGGCACTTCATAAACCGCTGCGAGGGAGTCGGCAAGGGGTCTGTATTTTTTTACATATTTCGATTGGGCCTGCAGGCCTTGAACAGCGAAAATGCAAAGAAGGACCAGAATCCCGGTCCACCGCCTGGTAATGCCATTATCCGCATAAGTAGCGTTATTCACGCCATTCGCATCAGCAGCATTATTCGCATAATTAGCGTTAAGAAGGGTCATTTGGTGGTAAATATAATATTCAGGGTGCTATTTTGCAATCGGGAGCCTTTATACAAAAAACCTTGCCACGGGCAGCGCGCAATCGTTTATTTTGCAAAAAATTACACAGATGGAAACAAGAATGATGGTAAGCGGAGACAGTGAATTGCAGGAAATTGCCATACCTGATCATCAGCCGCAGAATAAAGTGGTCCGTTTTGTGGCCATATTGCTTTCCTATATTTTCCATCCTCTTTTTGTGCCGGTGTATATGATATGGTTCCTGCTGAGCACGCAACCGTATATGTTTGCACAGTTCTCTCCGGCCGATAAAGCCATTGCATTGCTGCGTTTTTTTATCATTTATAGTTTTTTCCCATTGGTAACGGTGTTGCTGGCAAAAGGACTTGGGTTTTTGAACTCCATTTTTTTAAAAACCCAAAAGGAGCGGATCATTCCTTATGTGGCGTCCAATGTGTATTATTTCTGGATGTGTTATGTGTTGCGGAATCAGCCTGAGTTTCCCAAAGAAGCGATCATTCTTTCAATGGCCATTTTTATTGCATCCAGCGGCGGGCTTATTGCCAATATATATATGAAGGTGAGCATGCATGCCATGGGGATGGGCATACTGGTGGCTTTTGTGGCCATGCTGGCTTTGAGCCAGGCTACCAATTACACGCTTTTTCTTTCTATAGCGCTTCTTATTGCAGGACTGGTTTGTACGGCCAGGCTGATCGTGTCGGACCATACCCAAGCGGAGATCTATACCGGTTTGCTGATCGGGGTTCTCTCTTTGGTAGCAGCTATAGGAGCCGATAGAATTCTACCCTAAGCTAAAAATAGGGCCGGAAATAATCCAAAAAATATTAGCAACGTATTACTAAATCATTTAGTTTTGCTTTGTTCATAACATTTTTAGCCCGGCACTACGTAAATCCTAATTTTGGACATGGCAAAAACAGAAAAATCTACCGATATGTCAAGCAATAACGAGAAATTAAAAGCTTTAAAGCTTACCATGGATAAAATCGAAAAAGATTTTGGTAAGGGGAGCGTAATGATGATGAATGAGCGGGGTGAAGTGCAGCAGGAAGTAGTGTCCACCGGTTCTATAGGCCTGGATGTTGCCCTGGGTATTGGTGGTTTACCAAGAGGTCGTGTGATCGAGATCTACGGCCCTGAATCTTCCGGTAAAACCACTATCGCTACGCACGTTATTGCTGAAGCACAGAAAAAGGGTGGTATGTGCGCGATCATTGATGCTGAGCATGCTTTTGACAGTTCCTATGCCCAGAAGCTGGGTGTGGATGTGGACAACCTGCTGATCTCTCAGCCTGATTACGGTGAGCAGGCGTTGGAGATTGCCGACCGCCTGATCCTTTCCGGGGCATTGGATGTAGTAGTAATCGACTCTGTAGCGGCCCTGGTACCAAAAGGCGAACTGGAAGGAGAAATGGGAGACAGTAAAATGGGCCTGCAGGCCAGGCTGATGAGCCAGGCTTTGCGTAAGCTCACTGCAACCATTTCCAAAACAAATACCATCTGTATCTTCATCAACCAGCTCCGGGAAAAGATCGGGGTAATGTTTGGTAATCCTGAAACAACTACCGGTGGTAATGCCCTGAAGTTTTATGCTTCTGTAAGGCTCGATATCCGTCGCAGTTCTCAGATCAAAGACGGGGATGAAGCAATAGGCAACCGTGTAAAGGTAAAAGTCGTTAAGAATAAAGTAGCTCCTCCGTTCAGGGCTGCAGAATTCGATATCATTTTCGGTGAAGGAATTTCCAAAACCGGGGAGATCATTGACATGGGCGTGGAATTAGGCATCGTACAAAAAAGCGGGTCCTGGTTTAGCTACAACAGTGATAAACTCGGACAGGGCAGGGATGCAGTTAAACAACTTTTAATCGATAATCCCGAACTGGCCAAAGAAATTGAAGCAAAGATCCGGGAGAAAATTAAAGAAGTACAAGCGGCTTAAAGTTTTCATTTGTAGGCCTTTGGCCTATGGATGGGTTAGTAAAATAAAAGCTGTCTGCCTTAAAGCAGGCAGTTTTTTTTATATATTTTATGAACCGGTTAGCAGACTTCAATGTTTAAACATTATATATTTGTCTACCAAACCGGTGAACCAAGTCGACGGCTTAACGTTTAAACAAATCTCATGATACCTGACAAAAAGAAAAACCCCTGGATGAAAAGGGTTTTGTGGTCCATTTTTGCATTGGTAGTAATTGCTGCCGGCATTTATTGGTATGTGGCTACCGAAAAATTTGCCGATACTGATACGGTAAAAGCAGATTTCACAGTAAATGCTATTGACTTTATTCGGGAATTTCAAGGGAACGATAGCGCTGCGAATGCAAAATACAAGGATAAAATTGTGATCGTGAATGGCACAGTTTCTGCCGTAGAGCCGGCCGATTCAGCCTCAATGAATATTAAATTTATAGATACGACCACTGGCTCTTATGCCATTTTCGCTTTCCAGGAACAGCATCTTGCTGAAGCAAAAGCAGTAAAAGAAGGAGATATTGTCTCCATAAAAGGCTCCTTTAGCGGAGGCACATACAGCGAAATTCTCGGAGTAGAAAAAATAGATTTCAAACGAAGCGCACTCAATAAAACCAAATAACCAAACACCCTTCTAAAAAATAAACAAAACATGAAAAAAACGATCCTCGCATTAGCTTTAGTAGCAGTAACCGGCAGCCTGTTTGCCCAAAAAAAAACAACCACTTCTGCTACCGTAGCATTTGATGCAAGCACCGCAATTGATAACCTGCCCAAAGCAGAAAACAAAACAGTAGTGGCCGCTCTTGATCCTAAAACAGGTTCTGTAGCATTCGAAGCAACCGTTAAGAATTTTGCTTTCGCCAACCCTACTATCCAGCAACACTTTAATGGTGAAAAATGGATGGACTCCGATAAATTCCCTTCCTTCATTTTCAAAGGAAATATCATTGATCCTGCTAAAGTTAATTTCACCAAAGACGGCTCTTACAATACAAACGTTGAAGGCTCTCTTTCTATAAAAGGCGTTGAACAAAAAGTTAAAGCCCCTGCAACGATCGTTGTAAAAGGCGGAGCAATCTCTGCTACTTCCAATTTCTCTGTCAAACTGACTGATTTTGGTATTTCCGGCGCCCCTATCGATGCTGGTAAAGTGTCCAAAGAACCTAAGGTAACAGTAAGCGCAGATTTTAAATAAGAAAGCACCTTACAAAAAATAAAACAGGCTGTCCTAAAAATTTGGGACAGCCTGTTTTATTTAAATTTCTGATCATTCACATAATTCTGAGACCTTCATTTTTAAAACATCCCTTCCAGTTTATTCCCCGCTGTTTTCTTTCAACTCTTGGCTAAAGATTCTAACTTCCCGTTTTTAATCTTTAGCTATGAGCAGCAGAATACTCAATGCCGTTAAAAGAATTGCACTGGTAGCCCACGACAACATGAAAGACGAACTCATCGATTGGGCCTACTTTAACCGGGAAGCCTTGTCCAAACATATCCTTTTTGCTACAGGCACCACCGGCACTTTACTTGAAGCCTCCCTGAAACAACCTATTTCAAAATTCCTCAGCGGCCCGCTCGGTGGCGACCAGCAAATAGGCGCCAGCATTGCTGAAGGAAAGCTGGACGTACTGATCTTTTTCTGGGACCCCATGGAAGCACAGCCTCATGATCCGGATATTAAAGCACTGCTTCGCGTGGCTGCCACCTGGAACATACCTACGGCCTGCAACCGCTCAACTGCTGATTTCATGCTTACATCCCCGCTGATGTATAACGAATACCAGCCGGTACTACCAGATTATTCTGCTTATATCAACAGGAAAGCGAAACCCTGATATGCTACTCGTGCATGCCAGTGCAAACTAACCGGCCTTCACCGTCAAGTGCGAGGTCAATAATCCTTGTTACCCAACCAGTACCCAGGGGAATCGTGAGTTTTATTTCAGAAGTTACCGGATTTATATCAATGCATGCATAGCAAACACCCACTGCGTTCACATCACACTCGTTATTCAATCTGTCGATCAGTGTAAGATAGGTATTGTGATGACCGTCGGGGTCTGTTGCTGTAGAAACTTGTGCATGAAGGTCTGACGCGAGGCGGTTAACGATGTTCTTTACCATTGCCACATCGCCATTTTGCACCGCAATTCTCAACCCTTCACATCTTTTTGAATCGTCTTTATCACAGCCGAAAGCCAGGACAGATATTATTATCAATAACAGGATTTTCCTCATTTCCTTTGGTTTTGGTGATAGCGAGGCTGACAACCAAATTACCTGCAACGCTGCATGTTTTTTGCTGTTTTACCCGTAGCCCAAATAAGGTAACTTTGACTAACCTATGGCATTCAAACTACATTCCCCTTTTCCTCCTGCCGGCGACCAGCCAGAAGCGATACGTCAGCTCACCGAAGGCATTCTCTCCGGTGAAAAATACCAGACCCTCCTCGGTGTTACCGGTAGCGGAAAAACATATACCATTGCCAACATGATCCAAAATGTGCAAAGGCCAACCCTGGTCATAACGCACAATAAGACTCTTGTAGCCCAGCTATACGGAGAGTTCCGGCAATTCTTCCCGGAGAATGCTGTGGAGTACTTCGTTTCTTATTACGACTATTATCAGCCGGAAGCTTATATGCCGGTAAGCGATGTATACATTGAAAAAGATCTCAGCATCAATGATGAACTGGACAAGCTTAGGCTCCGTGCCACTTCCAGCCTGCTCAGCGGAAGAAGGGATATTATTGTTGTTGCTTCTGTAAGCTGTATCTATGGCATGGGCAACCCTACCGATTATGAAAATGGCATCATCCGGATCGGTAAAGGCCAGACTATATCAAGGCAGGGATTTCTCCATTCACTTGTTAATTCATTATACAACCGCACTACCCTGGAATTTAACCGCGGCACTTTCCGCGTTAAAGGAGATACAGTAGACATTAATCTTCCGTATGTAGATTATGGCTACCGCATCACTTTTTTTGGTGACGAAATTGAAGAGATAGAAAGCCTTGATGTGGTGACCGGAAAACGCATCGCCAAACTGGAAAATGCAGCCATATTCCCTGCTAACCTGTATGTGGCACCTAAAGACATTATGCAACAGGTGATCTATGAAATACAGGATGAAATGCAGGCACAGGTTGAATATTTCAAAGCCAATGGAAAACTGATCGAAGCACAACGTTTAAAGGAACGGGTGGAATATGATGTGGAAATGATCAAGGAGTTGGGCTATTGCAATGGCATCGAAAACTATTCACGCTTCTTCGACCGGCGCAATCCCGGCACAAGGCCCTTCTGCCTGCTGGATTATTTTCCCAAAGATTTTGTGTGTGTTATTGACGAAAGCCACCAAACCGTGCCGCAGGTAAGCGGTATGTATGGCGGCGACCGGAGCAGGAAACTGATACTCGTGGATTATGGCTTCCGCCTTCCGAGTGCACTGGACAACCGTCCGCTCAACTTCCACGAATTCGAATCCATGCTCAATCAGACCGTATATGTTTCTGCCACCCCTGATGATTACGAGCTGGAAAAGACCGGAGGCGTGGTGATAGAGCAGGTAGTACGCCCTACCGGCCTGCTCGACCCTCCCATTGATATCCGCCCCAGTGTGAACCAGATCGATGACCTGCTGGATGAAATTGACAAACGCGTAAAAAAAGGTGACCGGGTGCTGGTAACAACACTCACCAAACGGATGGCAGAAGAAATGGATAAATATCTTCACCGCATTAATATCAAATCAAAATATATCCATAGCGAAGTAGATACATTGGAGCGCGTGGAGATATTGCGTCAACTCCGTTTGGGAGAAATTGATGTGCTGGTAGGTGTTAACCTGTTGAGGGAAGGCCTTGACCTGCCGGAAGTATCGCTGGTAGCCATACTGGATGCTGATAAAGAAGGTTTTCTGCGCAATGAAAAATCATTGACACAAACTGCCGGCCGCGCTGCCCGCAATGTTGATGGCCTGGTCATTTTTTATGCTGATAAAATGACCGAGAGCATGCAGAAAACCATTGATGAAACCAACCGCCGCCGCGAAAAACAGATCGCCTATAACATTGAGCACGGTATCACTCCAAAGACAGTTGTGAAATCAAAACAGCAGGTATTTGCTCAAACATCGGTACTCGATATCAAAGGTTATGACCCCGCCAATCCCTATGCTGTAGCCCCGGATGAAGACCTGGTGCCGGTAGCCGCTGAAGAACAGGCTGAGTATAAAACCATTCCTCAAACCGAGAAAGCCATTGGCAGGATTCGGAAGGATATGGAAAAAGCAGCCCGCGACCTGGACTTTATGGAAGCAGCGCGGTTAAGGGACGAAATGTTTGTGCTTCAAAAAAAGCTGGAGGAAATGAAAAAATAGGCATTCGTAGTTTTACTTTCTCTAACCAGGTGATTCTCCGCGATTTTCCAATCCTTAGGCCTTGTTTATTGGTCAGAAATCCGGACCGCTTTATTTTTGATAAAGTACCAGTATCCATTTTAAAACCGGTAATCCAATTTTTTATGAGAAAGCGTATCCATAGGGTTGCGAACTTCCTTGCGTTCAATCTTCTTTTTTTCGCCATCTACCTGAATTTTATTTACAAAGACCCTGCTGTTCCTACTGCCGATAAGAACCAGGAAGAAGCTGCAGCTTTCAGCGAAACATTAACGGCTGAAAAAAGCATGGAGAAAAAAGAAGCTCCTGCTGCCAGGGTTAATGAAGCAGTGTCAGCAAAGAAAATAAACTAACTCCGCAGCCGCCCTTCATCCAGCTTCTGCTATCTTCCTTATGGCCTTGTCTGTACCCGCCTGAAATAACTACCTTAGCGGCATGGCAAAAAAAGTTTTTTTACTGGATGCAATGGCACTGGTATTCCGTGCTTATTATGCATTGATCCGCAGCCCAAGGCTGACTTCCAAAGGAAAAAATACCAACGCACAGTTTGGTTTCACCAATACTCTTGTTGAGCTCATCAACAAACAAAAGCCATCCCATATGGCTGTTTGTTTTGATACATCTGCCCCCACTGAAAGGCATACCGACTTTGAGCATTATAAAGCTAACCGGCAGGAAGCACCTGAAGACATTATCAGCGCCATACCCGATATTAAAGCGATCATTACCGCCTTCAATATTCCCTGTATTGAGCTCGATGGATATGAAGCTGATGATATCATTGGCACACTGAGCAAACAGGCCGAAGCAGCCGGGTATGAAGTGTATATGGTTACCCCTGACAAAGATTACGGTCAGCTGGTAAGTAATAACATCAAAATATATAAACCAGGCTACCAGGGTGGTGATGTGGAAATAATGGGACCCGAAGAAGTTTGTGCCAAATGGAATATCAAAGACGTGGCACAGGTAATTGATATTTTAGGGCTAATGGGCGATGCTGTGGATAATATACCAGGCATTGCCGGTGTAGGTGAAAAAACAGCCGCAAAACTATTGGGAGAATATGGAACCCTGGAAAATGTAGTAGAAAAAGCTGACCAGATAAAAGGTGCGCTTGGCGAAAAAGTAAGAAAAGGAAAAGAAGATGCTTTGCTTTCCAAAAAACTGGCCACTATTATTACCAATGTACCGGTAACTTTTCATGAAGAGGATTTTCGTATAAAAGATCTGGACAAAGAAAAACTCAAAACGGTTTTTGCAGACCTTGAATTTAAAACATTAGGCAAGCGCCTGCTTGGTGAAGAAGTAAGTGAAGTGAAAACGGCTCCGGAAGGAGTGCAAACAGACCTGTTTGGAAATATAATTGAACCCCCTGCTGCTAAAGCTACCGCTAAAGCAGCAACAGTAAGTGCCGCTACTGATACAGAAGAGGGAGCTGAAGGCACTGTTGATAAGAACATCCATAACACCTCTCACACTTATACGGCAATAGAAGGAGACAAGGCTATCAAAGAACTGGTAGCCGCTTTATCCAAACACACAGAGATCTGTTTTGATACAGAAACCACCGGCATTGATGCCAACCTTGCCGAACTTGTAGGGTTGAGTTTTTCTGTAACCCCGGGAGAAGCATTTTATGTTCCCTGCCCTGCAGATCAACAACAAACAAAGCACATCCTTTCTTTTTTCCAGCCTTTATTTGAAGACAATAAAAAAATATGGATCGGGCAAAATACCAAATACGATCTGCTGGTGCTGAAATGGTATGGCATGGAAATAACCGGAAAGCTGTTTGATACCATGCTTGCCCATTATGTGATAGAACCTGATGGTAAAAGAGGGATGGACCTGCTGAGCAATAAATTCCTTGGATATGAACCGGTCCATATCGAAGAGCTGATCGGTAAAAAAGGAAAAACACAGGGCAATATGCGCGACGTTGAACTGGATAAGATAACAGACTATGCCGCAGAAGATGCTGATATCACCCTCCAGTTGAAGAATGTGTTTACCCCCATGCTGAAATCAAAAGAAGTGGAAAGGGTGTTTGAAGAAGTGGAAAGCCCACTGGTGAAGGTGCTGGTAGATATGGAATTCGAAGGCGTTAAAATAGACGAGGGCTTCCTGAAGGATTATTCCCGTGAGCTTGAAAAAGAAGCAAAAGCTGCAGAAGAAAATGTGTACCAAAAAGCTGGGGTCCGCTTTAATCTTGCATCGCCCAAGCAACTGGGTGAGGTGCTTTTTGATAAGCTGAAGCTGGACCCATCTGCCAAAAAAACAAAGACCGGTCAATATCAAACCGGTGAAGATGTGTTGTTGAAGCTTGCTGCAAGAGGCAACCAGATCGTGGAAGATATCCTGGCATTCCGTGAGCTTACCAAGCTCAAATCAACTTATGTGGATACCCTTCCTGAGCTGATAAATCCTAAAACAGGACGCGTGCATACCACTTATGGCCAGGCAGTGGCTGTAACCGGAAGGCTGGCCAGCAATAACCCCAATCTCCAGAATATCCCTGTAAGAACAGACCGCGGGAAGGAAATACGCAAAGCATTTATTCCAAGAGATGAAAAACATATCATACTGTCAGCAGATTATTCACAAATAGAGTTAAGGATCGTTGCATCGATCAGTGGGGATGTGAACATGTGTGATGCATTCCGGAAAGGAACGGATATCCATACTGCAACCGCTTCCCGTGTGTATAATGTGCTTGAAACCGAAGTGACCAAAGAAATGCGCTACAAAGCCAAGAGCGTGAATTTCGGGATCATTTATGGCCAGGGTGCATTTGGACTGGCTGACAACCTGGGCATTTCCCGGACGGAAGCAAAAGAGATCATCGACAACTACAAAAAGCAATTTCCTGGAATACAGCAATATATGGACAATACCATCAACTTTGCGCGCGAACATGGGTATGTGCAAACGCTGATGGGAAGAAAAAGATGGCTAAAAGACATTAATTCTGCTAATTTCACTGTCCGGGGTTTTGCTGAGCGGAATGCTATTAACTCCCCGATACAGGGCACAGCTGCAGATATGATCAAACTGGCGATGCAAAAAGTGCATGCTGCCATGAAAAAAGCGAAGATGAGAAGCAAGATGATATTGCAGGTGCATGACGAGTTGCTGTTTGATGCTGTAAAAGAAGAAGTGGCAGAATTGAAACCCCTGATCCTGGAAAACATGCAATCCGCTTTACCGCTTCCCAATGAAGTTCCTGTGATCGCAGAATGTGGGGAAGGCAATAACTGGTTAGCAGCGCATTAAAACGACACATTTATCCGTTATAGCAGCAAGCAACGCAATTGTAGACTGCCCTTTTTATGAAAATTGATAACAAAAAGCTTTTTGTAACAGATCTGCTGGCTGAAACCGGCCGGGAGGATGTTCTTTCCATTCAATTATCAGATCAGCTTAATGATGGGTTCAACAAAGCTGTTTTCGACGCACTTGCTGAAGGATTGGTGGTGCAGGATGCAAAAGGAGAAGTCATTGTTTACAACAGAGCAGCCCAATCAATTCTTGGCCTTACCAAAGAACAACTGATAGACAAAAAATTCCTGGAAAATAAAGTAAAATGCTTTCATGAAGACGGCTCACCATTTTCCTGGGATCTGTTTCCCGCAGTGATCGTTGCACGAACAGGAACTTCACAAACAAATATTGTACTTGGCTGGAAGTATACAGATGGGAATATCCGGTGGATCAATATCAATTCCCACCCAATAATCGAAGAAACAGGAAAGCTGAAAGGAACAGTTACCTCTTTTACTGATATTACTGCTATAAAAGCTGCGCAGGAAGAAATGAAGCGATCAGAAGAAAAACTTCATTCCGTAGTAAATAGCAGCAAGAATGGGGTTTTCCTTATTGACAAAAACTACAACATACTCCTCGTAAATGAAGATGCCGTTAACCGGCAAATGATCATGTCTGGCGTGCCTAAGATACAGGAAGGTATGTGCTTTCTCGATATATTGCCTGAACATCGCAGAAAGCCGGTTAAGGATGCCCTCGATAGTGTGCTTCGTGGGCAGTCTGTTGAATATGAAATTGTATACACAAAAGCAGATAACCAGGACCTGTGGTTGCTGGCCAATTATACACCGGTAAAAGATAAAAACGGAGAGATCACTGCCATCTGTTTTACCACAAATGATATTACCGCCCTGAAGACAAATGAATCTGCCTTAAATAAAAGCGAGCAGCGATGGAAATTCGCCCTCGATGGGGCCGGGGATGGTGTATGGGAATATAATTTTCAAACCAAGGAATCTTATTATTCTCCGCTTTATAAAAACATGCTTGGTTTTACCGATGAAGAATTCCAGAACGAAGCATACGAATGGCATTCGCGCATTCATCCTGACGATCTGAAAAAAATAACCGGCATTGACAAATTGTATGAAGATCATGCCATCAGGAATCACTCAGTGGAATATCGCTTAAGAAGCAAGTCTGGCGAATACGTATGGGTGCTTGACAGGGGAATGCTGCTTGAATGGACACCGGATGGTAAACCGCTTACGCTGATCGGTACACATAAAAACATCACCGAAGAAAAAATGCGGGAAGAGGATTTGCTGCAATCCCGCCAGCGGTTCAGTTCTTTCATGGCCAATACGCCTACTTTATCCTGGATCATTGACGAGAACGCCATTTTCCGCTTTCTTAATGTGCCCTATCAGAAAGCATTTAATCTCACGGAATCAGATATCGGAAGATCCATTTACGATATTTTCCCAAAGCATATATGTGATCCTTTTATAGAAAATAACTGGAAAGTCTGGAATTCCGGGGCATCTATTGAAATTATTGAAGAAGGCATTGATCCGGAGGGAGAGGCCCACCTGTATCATATTTTCAAATTTCCCCTGGAATCTGAAAATGGGCTTCGAATGCTTGGAGGTGTGGCTTTGGACATTACGCAGAAAGTGTTGCTGGAAAAGCGGCTTGCAGAAGAACAGGAGAAGAAGAAAAGAGAAATCATCCTGGCCATTATGAATGCCCAGGAAAATGAACGGAAAGAGCTGGCTTATGAGTTGCATGATAATGTGAACCAGATATTGTCTTCTTCACGCCTGATGCTGGAAGTGGCTATTGAAAAACCGGGCATCAGCCATGAATTCATGCGCCGCAGCCTGAACTATTTGCAGGATGCTGTTACAGAATTGCGAAAGATCAGCCATAGTCTTATACCCGGCACCCTGCGCGATATAAGCCTTGAAGCCGCAATCGAAGAAGTGGTGCAGAACATTAATGCAACGAGGAAGATCAAGATCACTTATCAAAAAGAGATCGACCTGTCCGGAAAAAACATTTTACCGGAAATACAACTGGCAATACTCCGCATTGTGCAAGAACAATGCAACAATATTCTGAAACATGCTAATGCAACAGAAGCGTCTATCTCACTGAACATAAATTCCCGGGAAATTCTATTGTTGATTGACGATAATGGCAATGGATTTGATACGGTAAATACCAAAAAAGGCCTGGGATTGAATAATATCTTTAACCGTACCGCCTATTATCATGGCACCATACAACTGGATTCATCAGTTGGCAATGGCTGCAGCTTACAGATCCGTATACCCTTATCTGCCTGATCTTTCGTCGGCTTTATTTCCAGGTTCATCGGGCAGGCTGTTTTAATTCAGGGTATGTTTTTTTACTTTTTCAATAAATCTTGCAAACATGAAACGCTTAACTCTAATCTTTTGCTCTGCAGCAATAATATTTGCTGCCTGCAATAACGAATCTAAAACGCCGGAGGAAACAACCAAAACGGATACCCCGGCTGCTGCTACCGCCGAAAAAAAGGCTGAGCCTTACACTATGCCAGACTCTGCAACCATGATGAAAAACTGGACAGCTTATATGACTCCGGGCGATATGCATAAAATGATGGCTTCCTGGAATGGAAACTGGACAGGAGAAATAACCATGTGGGAAACTCCGGATGCACCGCCCCAAAAAAGTGTTGGAAAGGCTGTCAATAAAATGATCATGGGAGGACGTTACCAATCGGGTACGTATTCCGGTAATATGATGGGCATGCCCTTCGAGGGTCAGTCTACCCTTGCTTATGACAACAACTCCAAACAATTTATTTCCTCCTGGATTGATAATATGGGCACAGGCATGATGGTGCTCAAAGGTGGTTGGGATCCTGCCAGCAAATCCATGACCTTAACCGGTAAAATGATAGACCCCATCTCAGGTACCAACCGGGAAACAGAAATACGTGAAGTATTTAAAATAATTGACGACAACACACAAACAATGGAAATGTATTGCCCGGGAATGGATGGAAAAGAGTTTAAAACAATGGAAATAAAATATACAAGGAATAAATAACCGTATTGAATAGATGGCGTAATGGTTTTAAAAGACCATTACGCCATTTTTATTTTATGATGATATCACTTCTCCGATCTTTTCATTCCTGTTCCTCAAATCTATTCCCCCTTCCAGCATCGATTTAAGATTGGCCATATAAAATGTCCATCCTGTTTTGCACCCGATATGATAGTTCTGAAACCCCTTATCATCCGTAGGAATATTTTCCTGCAACAACTCCACGATCGTTTCACCGTCTAATTTAAAAATTGAAACAGTGCAGATCCCCGCTTTCCCAAAACGGAAGCGGAAGCGGTCTTTTCCATTTTGTTCCAGCACTTCTCCTTCTTCAAATGTAGAATCAGGATATCCATGCCAGCGCCACAGGTATGCATCACCTTCCTGCACGCTGTCCTTCGCTTTTCTTTCTGCTTCATCTATGCTGCGGAATGAGGCCTGCCTAAGGAAAAAATGTTCAAGACCCGCAGGCGTTGTCCAGCTTTCAAAAATTTTCTCTACCGGAGCTTTCACAGGAATACGTACTATGAATCGGCTTTTATCAAAATCATTTCCCATACTATAGAAATTTTACGTTTTTCTGAATTATCTCCACACACCAATAATCGCACCCATTAGTGTAAGTGATACAAGACTATAGAATCCATTGATCAATATCACCCGCCAGGGCTTTTGTTCAAACAGGCTGTGGATAGCAATAGCGCAAAAAGTCCATATCCCGGCAAGAAGTCCTGCTGTAGCGCCCCACGACATATCAACCACTGGAACGCATTGGCCTGTACATCCTTCGGGTGAAGGAGCAAGGAACATGCCCAGGTTGGCAGCCATCAGCAATGAAAAGATCAGCGTCCATCCAAACACCTTCACCTTACTGCTTTTTTTTACATCTTCCTCCGTTAGCTGATTGTCTTTCATCCATGCTCTGCCAAACAAACCTGGTGAATACCATATTCCTCCAACAACAAAAGAGGAGAGGCCGGCTACCAGCACAGCGAGCCAATTGATGGTTCCTAGTTGCATAGTAATAAGTTTTTAGTGGCTGATCAAATGATATATCTAAACTATTACCTAATTTTTACCTCCCAATTGTAAAGAGAATGAATGTGGAAAAGGAGAGGATGAACATACCAAAACCAAAGACCAGCCAAAAAAACGAATACAAGGTCAATGACTTTGGATTCCGGCTTATACTGATCCCATTCTTTGGCATCATTATTCCGCTTATGACCGGGCTGGTCAACAACCGGAATTTTTCCAACTGGCAGGTTAAATGGAGTTTTCTGTATACGATCATGATCGCACTGATCGTATGGCAGGGCAATCGCTATCTTCATTCTTCGCTCAGAAGCTACTTCGACTGGATCAATAAGCCATTGCAGAAAGTGATGGTTTTGATATTATCAGTTGTATTCTACACAGTTCCCGTAAGTGTGTTACTGCTGGTGGGTTGGTATCAGTTATTTACACATGAACCCGTCAACTGGGAGATCGTATCCCAGGCCACCCTGATCATCCTGATCGCAGTTATTTTCATTACACATGTATATGAGACCGTGATCCTGGTAAAGCAATCAGAAAATGAAATGATCCGCAATGAACAGTTGGAAAGAGCTAAAGTGGAGGCAGAACTGGAAGCGCTGAAAAATCAGATAGATCCCCATTTTATTTTTAATTCGCTGAATACACTCAGCCACCTGATAGAAGAAAAGCCTTCCAGGGCCAAACAGTTCAATGATACCCTTGCAGATGTATACCGCTACATCCTGCAAAACAAAGCACGCGACCTGGTTTTGCTGCGCGATGAGATGGGTTTTCTCGAAAGTTATTTCTTATTGTTAAAAATCCGCTTTGAGAGGGCTGTACAGCTGGAAAAAAATGTGGAAGATGCAGCGTTGGAATATTATTTGGTGCCTCCTATATCCCTTCAGTTGCTGGCAGAAAACGCAATCAAGCATAATGAGTTCTCTGAAGAGTCGCCGCTTGTGTTTTCCATTACCCTTGAAAATGAAGAGCTTCTTGTAAAGAACCGGTTACATAAAAAGGATCTGCGCAAGCCCTCTTCAAGGATAGGGTTACACAATCTTAAAGAGCGTTATAAACTCGTTACAGGCAAAGAGATCAGCAGCATTGAAGAAAATGGGGTTTTTATGGTTAAGCTCCCTGTTTTGAAGCTATCCTAGAAAACCGTGAACAAACAGACAACACATTAAACCAGGACCATGCGCGCCATTATCATAGAAGACGAAAAACCTGCAGCAGAAAAATTATTAAAAGCCATCCGGCAGGCAGACACGCAGGTTGAAGTTGTAGCAGTGCTGAACAGCGTAAAATCGGCTGTGGAATGGCTGGAACAGAATGCTATGCCGGGCTTACTTTTCATGGACATCGAACTAAGCGATGGTTTATCCTTTAAGATCTTCGACTCAATCAATATCAACAGCCCGGTGATCTTTTGTACTGCCTTTGATGAATACTGGCAGGAAGCGTTTGAACACAATAGCATAGATTATTTGCTGAAACCGATCAAACAGGAAAAGCTGGAAGCAGCACTGAAAAAATATACTAAACTGAAACAGCATTTCTCGGCAGACATCCAGCAATTGCTGCAAACCAAACAACAGATCACCAGTGATTACAAAAAGCGCTTCCTGGTAAAAAGAGGGACTGATTATATCTGTATCAAGTCGGAAGACATTGCTTACTTCTATGCTACTCACAAGCTGGTGTGCATGATCGACAATAAGAATCAAAAATTCATTCTTGATCAATCCCTAGCTGATATAGAGAAACAGCTCGATCCTTCACAGTTCTACCGCGTGAACCGCAAATACCTTGTTCATCTTAATGCTATCAAAAAAATAAAATGCTTTCCTAAAAGTAAACTTCAGTTGGAGCTTGAACCGGTGATCAATGATGATATTATTATCAGCCAGGATAATGTGACGGCGTTTAAGGAATGGATGGCGCAATAAAATAAAAAACTTATGTTACAACTTTCAAGTCAGATGAGTAGTCTTAAAGAATAAACCAGATATTTCTTCAGACCCCACTATAGGGCATAACCTTGATTTGAGCACAACTTGTCAGGTAAGTGCATGTTCCAGTCTCTCCTTCCATTTCTTCCAATCAGGCATTAACTTGACCTGAAGATCAAAAAAAGCCTTAGTATGATTATAATGAACCAAGTGACAAAGCTCATGAATAATTACATATTCAATACACCCTCTTGGTACTTTTATTAACTCAATATTTAAAGTGATTACGCCATTAGGTGAGCAGCTGCCCCACCGTGTCGCCATCTTTCTGATAATAACAGGCGGCAGGCCTATATTATACCGCTTAAACTTGGGTAATACTTCCAAAAATATCTTTTGAAAAAGTGCAGTTGCTTTTTCTTTATACCATTTGTATAATATCTCTTCCAGAGCCTTTAGTGAGGTTTTAGTAGTATATATCCAAAGCTGGCCACCATATGCTTTCACAACATTTTGATCGTTTGATACGATTCTAAGCCTATATTGGCGTCCTATATATAGATGTGTTTCCCCATTTATAAAGCGTCGAGAAGGCATAAGAGGACGGAAAGAATTAAAATGATCAAGCTGCTCAATAACCCATGCTCCTTTAGCTTTAATTTTTTGTAATAATTCAATTTGTTTGATATTTTCCGGAGCTAACACCCGTACTAGTCCGTCTGGAGTTACTTTTATAGATAAAGATGCTCTCTTGCTCAGTTCCAGGTCAAAATCGATCAATCGATCTCCAAACTTTATTTGTTGCTTCATTGACTCTTATATTTTGTCTCTGCAACTTTAACACTCTCTTCAATCAATTGATCAAAATCGTCAAACTTTATTTCCAAATCGTATTTATTTTTTATATCGAATAGAAGATCGTCTATACCAATTCGAATTTTCCCCTTTATGTCCTCGTTCCCTTGCCAATCTATAACAGCCTTCCCATTATTGAATACATTGCTTTTAATAACATGATCTATGCCTAAGGCTATCTCTACAGCAATATCCATTCTGTTTGGTTTGTCTTTCAGCCCGTCCTTAAGTTCTTCGGTCGTCAGGTTATAAAAAGCAATTGCCGTAGGATTATCTTTTATAACCATAGGCACATTATCTCCTTTACCCTTTAAGAAATTATCTTCATATTCTTTAACTTTTGCCAGGTATTGAGCTTCATTGATTCTTTGCTGATGATATTCATTAATCGTATCCCGGATCATTTCAGACAACCGTTTATAAAATACAGGATCTTGACTCATCTTTATAGTGATTGCCTTCATGGTTCGACTGGCAATATGATCCGCTTTTGCCGCTTTGCCTGTAATTTTTTCGACCTCCGCTTCACGTTGTTCTTTATCGAAAATATTGACGAGATCTGTTATACGCAGTGCGTCGCCTTCTGTAGTAATATATTTATCAATTAGCTTTTGAATTTGCACTTCATATTCTCTGTAATTCAATTCATCAGAATACCGTCGTTTTACTGATACGCGCAAGCCCAAGAAAAATTCAGCGTCTTTCTTATATTTTGCAACTTGCGCTTCAGGAGTTCTATTAACAAATTCAAGACTGGCAAACGCTAATTTTAATAATCTTGCGTACACAGAAAGTTTCTCATAAAAACGATAACGAATCGAATCATCGTTCAACAACTCTTCATATGCTGGTTCGTCATACTTGTTCTTTACTGTTTTAAAGATATCCCATAACTCGGAATGGACTTGTGGCAAACGATCTACTTCTTTGCCAATAGTAGTTACGGTTCCTATTAAATCATCTTCATCATATTCGTCATTATCCGCATAAAGCTTTAATGCGCCATCCAGATTCTCCAGGTTTCCATAATAGTCGATAATAAAACCATATTCTTTATCAGGATATAAACGGTTTACCCTTGCTATCGCTTGCAGCAAGGTGTGATCTTTAAGGCTCCTGGTCAGATATAATACCTGGTTACGGGGTGCATCAAAACCAGTTAATAGTTTATCTACTACGATAATTATTTCAGGCTCATCCCCATCTTTAAATGATTTGATCAGTGAAGTTTCATACTTTTCCGCAGTTCCATACTTGCTCATCATCGTTTTCCAGAATGCCTTCACCTTATCATCGCTTTCCTCAAATACATCGTCTTCACCTTCCCGGGTATCCGGAGGGGATATTAATAATTCTACGTTTACCTTCCCGATATCCTTTAGAAACTCGCGATATAATACCGCGCATTTTTTATTTGGCGCTACCAGTTGGCCTTTAAACCCTGTACCTTGAATATTATCTGTAAAATGCCGGGAAATATCCCAAGCGGTATTTTCAATAAAACCTAAGGATTGAACGATATTCTTCTTCGCCGAATATTTCTTCTTCAAAGAAGCTTTACCATACTCTGTAAGATCTTCCGCTACACGATCAAAATAGGTGTCCAATGGCTTTTCATTTACATTCATCACGTTATGCCACCCTTCGTATAGCAACGGTACTACAGCACCATCAGCTACCGCGTCGCTGATTGAGTAGATATCAATCAAACCACCAAACTTAGTAGCAGTACTTTTTTCTTTCTTCATCAGCGGTGTACCCGTAAAGGCAACAAAACATGCTTTAGGAAAGGTTTTTTGCATTTTTACGTTAAAAGATCCGTATTGACTACGGTGGCCCTCATCCACCAATACGAATATATTATTGCTTTCAAACGGATGGGCCAGTTTAACAGCAGCTTCAAACTTATTAATGATAGTGGTGATCACGGCATCATCGTTCTTCTCCAAAAGTTCTACCAGATTGCGACCTGTGTTGGCTTTCTTTACAGGTTTGCCGCATTTAATGAATGTGGCATTTATTTGTTCATCCAGGTCGACACGGTCGGTTACCAATATAATCTTCGGATTTTTAATGGCCGGATGCATGGCTATCAACTGAGCCAGCATCACCATCGTCAATGATTTGCCACTGCCCTGCGTGTGCCATATCACCCCGCCGAGCCGGCTGCCATCCGGCTGAACCTGCACAATCCGGTTCAAGGTTTCTTTTACGGCAAAATATTGTTGGTATCGTGCTATTTTTTTAGCTCCATCATCATATAAAATGAAATGAAACATCAGGTCAAGTAAACGGTCTTTTCGGCAGAGGTTGTAAATGAGTTTATCCTGCTCCGTCACTACCAGTTGTTCCTGCTCCAGGTCATTAAAATACTGCAGTACATAACGGAATCGGTCACGAAACAATACAGTCCGGTCATTTTCCGGCAAAGGCGCATTCTTTAATTGCAGCAGGTCTTTCTGATATGATTGTTCCAGTTCTTTATACCTGAACTGTTCTTTCCATACACTCCAGAATTTTTTGGATGTGCCAGTAGTAGCATACCGGGCTTCGTTAACGGTTAAAGCAAGTAATAAATTAGAATAATAATAAAGAGGGCGGATGCCATCTTCCTGCTGGTTCCGGACCTGTTGCTGGATCACCAAATCAATAGGATCTTTCAGTTTAGGGCTTTTGCATTCTATTACTACGATGGGAATACCATTAATAAACAGGACGATATCTGGCCGGTATGTATCTGTTCTGCCGGATCTCAGTACCGTATACTCCTCCGTGACATGAAAAACATTATTCCCCGGGGTTTTCCAGTCAATGTATTGGAAAGAAAAACTTTTTTTATCGCCCAGCACCGTTTGTTCAAGGCTTTTGCCCAGGGTGATCAGATCATAGAACGCCTGGTTGGTGGCAATAAAATTATCGCTTAGCGGCAAATCCCGTAAAGCCAGGATAGCTGTGTTTATATTAGCCTCTGTGAAGGTGAATTCCTTTCCTTTATATTCTATTTTGTTGATCAGGTCCAGTTGCTTTTTCAAAATACTCTCCAGCAACACGTTAGAGGTACGATTGCTCCGGGCTTCCAGGGCCTCTTCGGGTGTGAGGTAGCGATAGCCGAGCTTCATCAGGAGTTGAAGGGCCGGAATTTGGGAAATGTGGTTTTCTATAAAGGAAGGTGTTTGCATTTATTTTTACTTTGTCATTAACAAGCGCTCAGAAATTGGTATCTTTTATAAAGGCGCTAACCATTAATTATATTATTGATAATCAATTATTTGAGGTCATTAGTCAGGGTTCCCCAGAACAACTTCTGTCTTTTCTATGTTCCACTAATTGTGTTTTTCCCGAAACTCGGCGTGTTAAAACATGCTTTGTTTTACACAAAATGTGGATTGTTTGTCTAATTTTGCACCGTGCTCATCATTCCATTCGGATGAAGGAGATCGGAAGACGCAGGCCCCAGATGGTTTGCGTTTTCTGCTTATAAGATCTCAGGCAATCTTCTCTTACGCTTATTTTCTATTTTCCTGCTGTCACCACCCTTTAAGTGATAAGCTGTTAGCAAATAATACCCGGAGCTATCCCGGTATGGTTCCAGGATTACTACATATTTATGCTTTGCATTATATATATAAGTCCTTGGGCCATCGGCATCTTCAATACTGAACACATCCAGGCTGTCGCGGCAACTTCCATTGAGATGCACCAATACCCAATGCAACCTGAAGCACCGGTCGGACTCAAACTCACGTTTTCTTGTCGCTTTATCTGTTACAACTGTTGTCAGGTGCCGGTAAAGGGTTTCCATTGGCTCTTCCCCCTGCTTCGGAGTGGGGTCAACCGGCCTGTTTCTAAAAATGAGTGGAGATGGTCTGTCAATAAAATCCCGTTTGAAGACCGGGTATAAGGCAGCACGGTTCGACACCTCGGTTAAGCCAACCAGATCCAGAAAATCAGGATATATTTTCAATAAATTGGTAACCATCTCACTTCAGTGCAATAAAAAACAGGTTGAATTTGTCATGATCTTTTGGTGTCGACTGGGTCAGCGGCAATTGAGTATGCTGCTGTATTTTTTCAATCAGATTATTTTTTGCAATTACTTGTTTATGCCCACGTAAATAATAAGAAATAGCGCCCATCAACAGGTCCGTTACCTGCATTAACAGGCTTTCATGGGACCGGATATTCTGCAAGTTCCTGATCTTACTATACTTAATATTCAGGATCTCTTTCAGCTTTTTTACTTTCTGAGCACTTAACCCATCTTTAATATCCAGGTAAACGTTGTAGTTGTTTTCCATGCTGATCTTGTGGTTCAGCAATTGATAATACATTTTGTAATAAAACTCATCGAATGACTGGGCAAACCGGCAATTATCAATCTTGCTTTTTTCAATCACCACCGCCCTGAACACCAGATCACTGGCAAAAAAATAATCCAGCAGTTCTGAATAAAACGGATACTGGCCATGAGAAACCTTTGACCATTTTATTTCCGCGCGAAAATTATGTTTTGCTTTCAGTTCTTTTATTTTTTCCTGGTGAAGTTGCACCTGGTTAAAAGCACTGCTTGTGTAAGCAATCAACATATAGCTTTGGCCGTCATTTTCTAAATGGCAGCTTTCGTCACAGTATAGATTGAAGGTTTTACTCATGATAGACCTCTTAATGCTTTAAGAATTGACCCTTATTTCTCCTGTAAGTAATTTTTGCATTAGACCTTTTTTTTGTTCTTTTAAAAAAGAAAGTCTTTCTTCATAAAGTGCGACTTCGTCTGCTGCAAGCTGAAGAATTGTGGTAATCCGCTTTTGTTCTTTAATAGTACCAGGTATCAATATTTTTCGCCGCTTAAAATCTTCAAAGTCAAACGTCATTTTTTCAATATGAACACCATAACTGGAAATGTAAGTGAGACGGTAAAACCAACGCGTTTTTGAAACCCAGTTAAGAAAGTTTATATCCAGTTTTTTTGAATCCCTTGTATGTACAACTATATAAGATCCGGAAACCTTCATCCCCGAAAGCTGGGTAGGTACAACAGCTGAAGCACCATGAATAATTTGCATCTTCGATATCAAGAAATCTCCTTCTTCAACAGTGTATAATTGTTTAGTTAGAATTTGCTTACCATAAAGGCTTTCACGATAAAAGGCTCCGACTGATCTTCTTCGAACGCTAATAAGGTTATAAAGTTCTTCTTCGTTCCATTTTACAGGGCGCTTAATTTCTTTGAACAACTCTCCAATCCGATACTCCTTCCACCTCTTTTTCGGACTCAATAACTGTTGCATCAGGCCCTTATTTCGTTCTTGCAATTGAGCAATAAGTTGATAGGTCTTGATGATTGCTTTATCCCAACAAGAAAGAAGCGTAGCAATTCTACTCTGTTCTGGCGGAGGCGGAGAGATAATTTGAAAGTTTTTTAATGCGGAAAAATCAAGACTTTCTACTGTTGTTCCAACTTTTGAAGCCGTAAATAATAACTGGCGATTTCGAAATTTTAGATAGTGAAATATAAATTGTACAGTTTTAGGATCTCGGGGCTCGAATGCTTTTAAATCCTGATTTATTGCTACAGGCCTAGTATTTATGGCAATAGGCACATGACTTCTTAGTATTCCACTCCTTGTAACAATTAAAATGGATTTTTCAGCAATCAGATTTGTTGTTGACTCTTTAACTGCGTCATCGGTAATATAATCCTGGGTCTCCTCAACTATATCGGTTTTCATATCTTTTGGAGACACCCATGGTATTTCTCCCTTCCAATATCGATCAATATCTGTATTAGGGGTGCCGCCGCCTTTGAAGCCACCTAATTGCTCAAACTCCTTGATTTCCCATTTTTCAGGTATCCACCCAAGCGGTGTATGTTTATATCCCTTCCTATGCGCATTTACATTACTCATCTTTCTTTTTTTAGCTCCCGTTTTTGGTAATCGTTTTATTGCTTTATCCCGCTCATCGACCTGTGCTTCCAGTTACTTTCTATACTCGGCAGTTGTCAAGTATTCCCTGACAACTGATTTTCCTGCAACTGACCCTCAGCAAAAATGTTCTAATGTGTAAGCTAATGTTTTGCTTACTAGTTTGGAAAAGCTCTGCCACCTGGGCCTGATTAAGTCAAACAGTCTCCTCTTCCATACGAACATCTACTTTTGTATGCCCATCAGGGGTTTTATATATTAGTATCTCACTATTCATATTCGTATCTTTTAAAATCCCAATTCCTTCAGGTATTCATCCATTTTATTTTCTATGACAATCAATTCTTTTTTCAGTTTTTTGATCTCTGCCTGCGTAGCCGGAATATCCACTGGCGCTTCTTCTTCAAACGTATCCACATAGCGCGGAATGTTCAGGTTATAATCATTCTCCTCAATCTCTTTCAGGCTTGCCCGATATGCATACTTATCTTCTATTACGGCACCTTCATCAGCAAGCAATATTTTACCCTTCTTAAAAACCGTATAAGTGCTTACTATATGATTAATATCCTGCGTACGCAGGCGGTTCTGATTTTTGCCTGCATCATATTCCCGGCTGGCATCAATGAACAGCACATCCTTATTCTTTCCTTTCCCTCTGTTGAAAATGAGAATGGCTGCAGGTATGCCGGTACCAAAAAAGAGATTGGCAGGCAGGCCGATTACTGCTTCTAGCAAATTCTCTCTGATCAGTTCTTCGCGGATCTTGCCTTCGCTGCTGCCACGGAACAGAACGCCATGAGGCACAATTACGCCCACTTTGCCGGTGTCTTCATACGTCGTTTCAATCATGTGGGTGATAAAGGCATAATCTCCTTTACTTTTAGGTGGTATGCCTCGATGAAAGCGACGGAACTGGTCAGCCACTGCATTATCAGCGCCCCATTTATCAAGAGAAAAAGGAGGATTAGCCACTACAATATCAAAGCGGCGAAGTTGATCGCCTTCCAGTAAACGGGGATTATTGAGCGTGTCTCCCCATTCAATGGTGGCATTATCCATTTCATGCAGGAACATATTCATACGGGCAAGCGCCCAGGTACTTCCGTTGTTCTCCTGTCCATACAAGGAGAAATTATTATTCCCCACTTCCTTACCCACTTTTATCAATAAAGAGCCTGAGCCACAAGCAGGATCACAAATACGATTGCCTGGTTGTGGTGCTACCAGTTTGGCTAACAAAGTAGACACTTCACCGGGCGTATAGAATTCACCGGCTTTTTTTCCTG
Source organism: Chitinophagaceae bacterium (assembly GCA_036262095.1). Lineage (GTDB taxonomy): Bacteria > Bacteroidota > Bacteroidia > Chitinophagales > Chitinophagaceae > Terrimonas_A. The sequence goes on from DATAJQ010000048.1 coordinate 26,506, forward strand.
CATCGCTGGCAAACTGGCTGATCAGGAATTCATAAGCATCTCCAATTACATCATTCCCTTCCAGGTGGGAAGGCTGTAGGTTCAGGGCAGAAAGATCTACCAACAGGTTTTTAAGGCGGCGGTTACGGTCTTTGGTTTGCCCAAGGTTGGCTTCACTGTTGAAATCAATATTCCGGAATACACGATCCAGCTTAGCCCGGTTAGCATCTTCCAGTTTATCCAATGCGATATTGATCAGTTCACCCAGGTTGGGTTCATTGCGCTGCTCAAAGAGATAATCAAACGTGCATTCATCGGGAACCTGAAAGCGTTCATTGCGCAATGCTCTTTCTATTCTGACAGTATCGTTTTTATATTTTTCTGCATAAACGGCCTTTTTATCCTTCCATACATCTGTTACATACTTTAAGAAAAGCATGGTCAAAATGTAGTCTTTGTATTGAGTAGCATCAATAGTTCCCCGAAATGTATCGCAGGCTTTCCAAACGATGTTATTGATTTCCTTTTGTGTGAGCTTCTTGATCATATTAGTCTTTTAACAGTTTTGAAAGGATGGCGGTATATAAATCTTGTTTTTGCTTGGTCAATTGTTCCATTGTATAAATTTCTTGTTGATGCAATGCGGTAAGGGCCGCAATTCGTTTTTGTTTATTCATAGAAGGTAAGGATATTTCAAAAGCGCCTAATTCAGATTTACGTATTGAAAAAATATTGGTTCCTCCACCGATCTGCTGAAATACGGCCCGGCTTTGAGACGCATTTAATATCGTAGCTAAATATTCGGGGTATACTAACTTTTGATCAGGTCTTAAAATAAAGAAAATAGAAGAAGCAATAGCTGGCCCGATTTCCTCCCTGTAACACCAGGAAAAAAGGCGGCTTCCTTTACCAACAAACAAAACATCTCCATCTTTTAATAAATATGGTTCCGTTTTTTCGTTAAGAGTAACGAACTCTTCATTCATAGTTATCAATTTTCCCTGATCATTAAATTGCCGTACCTGCAAGTATGGAATAGTGCCTGCAGGTGTAGTTTGTTCATATAAACCAAACTTTATGGAACAGATATTTATTATCGAGTGTCTCAATTGTAGAAAACTTCAGATACCAAAAATATGAAAAATGAATTCATATCAAGAAAATTTATTTGTAGAATGATTCAATTTTATAATTAGAAATCAAGGGTTGACTGATATGGCACATAACCTTAATGTATCTCCTTTAATTATCAATCATTTATATGAAAATCCGTTTGTCAAAAGATATTCCATTATTCACCCTCTCTGCAAATGAGATTCATACATTTCTTCGACGCGTTCTTCAAAATGAACCCATGCCGCACCGCAACCGTGAAAATTTGTGGACTGTAAGTCTTAAGACTAAACAGGTTTTGCATATCGAGTTAGTAAGTCTGGGTACAGTAAAATAAGGTAATAGTCGAACCAATGGAAGTATTTAGCACTCCGTTACAAAAGCGGGCTGTGAGTTTGATATTAGTTCATAATCATCCAGCAGGGCAATTATTCCCTTCATTCAAAGACAAATAGCTTATTAAATGTGACTAGATACTCAAATTACCTCTAATAGATCATATGATCATTTCAGAAGAAGGATATTACAGTTTTGCAGAAAACGGGTTGTTGAAAGAGATGGAATGGCCACAGGGATTAAGACAACCACTACCAATGACAAGTTTTCGAAGAAGAGTATGAAAAATGGCTTTCTATCATCATCACCGATGTTCAATTAAAAAAATCCCGGCGTCCTGAACAGAACAGCCGGGATGGGTGTAACTACCATTAACCCTAAACTATCATTGACGGTTTCCGCCACCACCACGGCGTGGCATCATAGCCGGCTCAATTTCGTCTTTGAATTTTTTAAATTGCTCCTCAGTCAGGATACCTTTCAATTCTTTGTCCCTTGCTTCAGTGATAGGAGCAAGTTTGGCCATCATCGTTTCCCTGTCAGGACGTTCGCCGCCGTTCATCAGCTCGGCTCTTACTTTGTCCTGGCTTTGGTAGTATGTGGTGAACGTTTTGTCCACCTGCGTGAGTTTGGCAGCATCCAGTTTGAATGCGCTGTCGATTTTTTCATGAACGGCTTTAACTCTTTCTTCTATGGTGCGTTGACGGAAACCGCCACCTCCACCTTGTGCATTTACCATGATAGCACCTGCTACCATAAATGCGAGAAACAATCCGATCTTTTTCATACTTTGCTTTTTAAAGTTGATTTTTACTAAGGTGTTTTTGCTTAGTTCTTTTTATCTGTTTTAGTGCTATCGCTGTCAGAGCGGCGTTGTGGCCTGTTCATTCTGCTGAACATCCCCTGGATAAGCGAATCATATTTCGGTAATTGTTCCGGCGTGCAAATTGTTCTCACCTTCCTGAAGTAAGTAAAGGTTTGCATGTCGAGCATTTTCTGGCGTTCTGCAATCCGGTCGGCAGCTTTGCTGGTAACAGAATCGTAAATAATGGAATCTTTCAGCAACCTGAATAAGCTGTCTTTTGCCTTACGCATTTCGTCGTACATAGGGCGGATTGTTTCCCTTTGCTTATCCTTCATTTGCTTGTATTGCGCTATCTGCTCCGGAGTAAAGCCAACTTCTTTCTGCAGTTGGTCGGCTATGCCATTACTGTTCCTGTTATCATGTTGCTCCTGCTTCTCCGGCGTTTTTTTATACCAGAGAAAATAAGCCAGTACGCCTATGTTAGTAAGCAACAGAACGGCAATGATGATCAAAAGGTTTTTGTTTCCCGGTCTGCTCATGGTTGTACATTTTCATAATCAAAACTACTGTTGCTGGCAAGGATAGATTCACTGTCCGATAACTGCACAGGCTGGTTGGCCACATTGGTAGCCTCCTGCAAATTGCCCTGCTTAAAGAGGACAAAAAGGTTTAGAATAAGAATCAGTCCAAGACCGGCCATTGCAACAGCAGGCTTTGACAGAAAAGATCCGATTGTTTCCCATACAGTCTTCTCTTCACGCTGCAACCGGGCTTTCACCCTGGTAAAAAACCAGGGATGAGGAGTAGCCCTCTGTATGCCATCCAGGCTTTCCAGGGCTCTTTCAATTTTGCCTTCTATAGTCTTTTTTGACTTCATGACCTAAGATTTGACGTTGATTGGTAAAAAAACTTTTGCTAGTCCTTTTCTTTATAATACACTTCTAATATCTTTTTAAGGTTGATGCGTGCACGGTGCATCAGGGATTCAACGGAGGACACCGTAGTGCGCATAACCTCACTAACTTCTTGGTAACTAAGCCCTTCCACTTTGTGCAAGGTAAAGGCAAGACGCTGATTTTCCGGTAATTGACCGATAGCGTTAAAAAGTGCGGCAGCATCTTCTTTCTTGTCCATAACCACGCCGGGGTGATTAAAATCCGGCGGGTGGATCACGATCTCACTTTCATCCCCAAACAGGCTTTTGACAAAAGCAAAGCGCTTTTTCCGCTTTTTCCGGCGCTCATGGTCAAGCGATTTGGTGATAGTGATACGATACAGCCAGGTAGAAAATTTGGAATCGCCCTTGAACGAGTTCACTGACTGGTATACCTGCACAAAGACCTCTTGCGCAATATCTTCCGCATCTTCGGCATTTTGCACAATACCCAGCGCCGTGTTATAAACCATGTCCTGCCAGGTATCTACAATGGTTTTAAACGCGGTCTCATCCCCCTGTTTTAGCTGGTTTACCAGTAATCTCTCGTCCAAGCCCGAAATTTTTTGCTAAAAACGATATTACGCAAATTTTCTTTCGAACCTGTTTTTTATGAAACGAAAGAACGGATTATTTATTTAGCATTGGCCGATGGCCGTATGTCCAAACAATCACCAGCCGGAGACTACACGGCTAAAAGAGATGATCAATCCGCCATCGGCCATTCGGACATCGGCCAACGACAATTAATCAATTCCTGACTATTTAAAAGTTCATCATCGGCCTTCTCTGCGGGCCGGAAGAACGGGCTGTTCCGAAATTCTTAAGGCTATACGTAAATGTCAGCATGAAGTATTGCTGTAAAACAGTATTCTGCTCATCCACAATTTCCAGGCCAGTCACAGTCCTTGTTACACTCTGGTTTTGTTTTAATAGATCGAACACAGACAATTTCAACTCGCCGGCTTTATTCTTCAGGAATTTCTTGCCAAAGCCCGCATTCCATAAAAGGAAATTAGTATTAAGGCCAGCCGCTAAACCCGAGTTGGATTGATAGCTCAGATCATTCTGAAGGAACCAACCACTCTTGGTAAGCAGGTTCATCTGGCCACCAACCGCCTGGTTCACATAATTATTGTCTGACGCACTCTGCGTAGTTGTTTTTGCATTATTGATATTAGCATTGTACGAAAGATTGAAATCAACATACTCACTGATATTGCTGGCAATAACAAGCCCGCCGGAATAAACATAGTTATTGGTCACTGTCAGCTCCTGGTTGAACTGACCAGGCAATCTTGAATAGGTAAAGCCTGCATTCAGGTTAATGGTCGACTTGATAAATTTCACCGGCATACTGTATGTAAAGAATGTGCGCAGGCTTTTATATCCGTCAAGGTTCACCGGCTTTGTAAGTTGAGATCCTTTTTTCAGCACAATGTTTTGCTGAATGGTAGAGTCACCGATCTGCGGAGAGAACAAGGCGCTGGTAATATAATCCTGCGCTGTTTGCAGGAAGATATTTGCAAAAAAGCTTTGCCCTTTCTGCGTGTTGGTAAATGTATACCTGCCTGAAACAAAATGCGTATACGATTGCTTCAGATCAGGATTACCCATCGAAACACGCAGTGGGTTGCTGATATCCACCACATCCTGCAATTGTGTTACTGATGGGAAATTCACATTCGCACGGTAGAAAATGCGGAAACTGCTTTTTGGCGAAACGCGTTTGCTCCACATCAGGTTGGGCAGTACATTATTGAACGACTGATCCACTTTTGTTACACTTGGATAGATCCGGTCGCTTTGCAACCTGGAATTCTGGAAATTCACTCCCACGGAGAATTGGTTGTCACGGCTGGAACCCAAGCGGTAGCTAACCCCTCCATTCTGCGTGGTAACTGTATTATCAAAACGATTGGAAAGTGTCGGATCAAAAACGGAATACTTATCTGTAAGTGGTTCGTAAGTAAACGTTTGCTGGTCTGCTTTATTCTTCTGATAAGACGGCGCATAGCTGAATTGCAACTGGCCGTGCTTGCCTATAGGTTCAGTATAGGAAACATTGGCAGAAAGATTATAACCATTGGTGGGATTATCGCGGAACTGGTTCTGCAAAGAATCCGTCGGAGGGTTGGTATCAAAATACCTGTACATCGCTTTGCTGTAGCTTTCTCCGTCATTCTGGTTGAAAGTAGTATTGAGGTTGACAGAGAAAGTGCGGCCGCGTTTGGCAAAACTGTGACGGTAAAGGATATTGTTCCGGAGATTATATCCATGCCTGAGTGAATTGCTGATATTATCAGATGTATTCAATGAATCATTTGCTCCATAGAAGGTTCTGCCGATAGACTCGGATTCGGATTCATTTTTCTGGAAATTGAGACTTGGATTAATGATCAGCGAATTGCTGGAATCAATCCGGTATTCCAGGCGGAGATTAAGGCGGTGGTTGAAGTTCTTGCTGGTAGAATAACTGTTTTGATCAGTGTATTGCGTTTTCACATCCACCGGCAACTGGCTTCTTACAATACGGTCGTTTTCGGTAGTGCTGTTGTTAAAGAAATAACTTGCCTGCACATCTACTTTTTTGCCCCATTTATCTGAGAAGTTAATCCCGATCGAATTGGTTTTGCTGATACCGCTTTGCTGACCAACGGAGAAGTTGTTGCCTCCGCCAAAGCCACCAAAGCCACCACCACCTTGAGGACCGCCGCCGCCGCGGCCGCCACCGCCACCAAAGTTGCCACCGCCACGGCTATTGCCGCTGCTGGTAAGACCCAACAGGTCCTGTGAAGCAAAATTCTGCTGGTTGATATTGTTAAAATTGCCGACAAAAGAAAGTCTTCTGTCTCCTTTGAAAAAGCTCACATTACCTCCGGCAGAATAACGGTCATCTGTACCATAGCCGGCGAATATGCGGCCAAACTGGCCATTCTTGATACCAGCCTTGGTAACAATGTTCAATGCTTTCTGTGAGTTGCCGTCGTCAAAACCGGTAAAAGCTGCCTGATCGCTAAGACGGTCGAAGATCTGTATCTTATCCACTACATCGGAAGGAAGGTTGCGCAAAGCGGCTGTAGCGTCATCGCCAAAGAACTCGCGTCCGTCAATAGTCACTTTCCTCACCTGCTCTCCCTGTGCAGTTACAGTACCATCACGATCAACCGTAATGCCTGGCATTTTCTTGATCAGGTCTTCAGTGGTAGCATCCGGGTTTACTTTAAACTGGCTCGCATTCAACTGTAATGTATCTCCTTTTTGCTGTGCCGGGGGCACTTTGGATACAACGGTTACACCAGATAGTTCCGTAGCAGATTTGGGAATGAATAATGTTCCAAGGTCAATAACGGGTGTGGAATCGTTGGTGGCAACAATTTGTCTGTATTGAGCATAGCCACTATAGCTCACTTTTATAAAGAAAGAATCTATTGGCAGGTTTTGAAAACGGAATACACCGGTACTGTCAGATATAGCATTATATACACGGGATGAATCTTTGAAAGATGAAAGGGTAAGTGTGGCACTTTGAAGGGGTTTGCTATCCACGAGGTCCACCAATTTCCCTTTAATGCTTTGAGAATGAGCAGATAGAGCGGAAACCAATAACACCAAAAAAAGTAATCTGAAATGCTTCATAATTTATTGTTACGAGTATAGGACGATGAAATTGCTGACAACTTTCGCCGCCCGGTTTTTATTCTCCTGTTCGGTATTCCGGCGGGTGATCAGTAATAAAATGGCCCGATATTTTCGGCAATTGAAGCTGAGAACCATGTTTAGCGGAAAATTTCGCCAGTCTTTACCCATTTCGCAGAACTCAAGTATCTTGCAGCCTCGTTAAAATCTTTAAGAAGAATTATGGAGTATAGTAAACTTGTTGCCGTAACCGGATTGCCCGGCCTGTATGAATTGATCAATAGTAAGAATGACGGAGCTATCGTCCGCTCACTGGATGATAACAGCACCAAATTCGCATCTTCCCGCATTCATAACTTTTCGCATCTCGAAAGCATCGAAGTATACACTGTAGGTGATAATGTAAACCTCGTTGAGATCTTCCATGCAATGGACAAAGCAGGTGGTACACTGCCCGATGGAAAAGATAATGGTGCATTAAAAAAGTATTTTGAAAAAGCATATCCTGAACTGGATTTTGAAAGAGTATATGCCAGTGATCTGAAAAAGATGGTAAAATGGTTCGAGATACTCAAGAAAAAGAATATCGAGATCAAACTGTCTGAACAACCTGCAGAAGAAGAAGCACCTGTAGCTGAAGAAGTAAAAGAAGTAGTTGAAGAAAAAGCACCGAAGAAAAAAGCGGCTGCTAAAAAAGAAGAGAAAGAAGAGGCTCCCAAAAAGAAAGAAGCCAAAAAAGAAACTGCTGCCGAAGAGCCTGTAAAGGAAAAAGCCGCAGCTAAGAAAAAAGCGGCTCCAAAGAAAGAAGACAAAGAAGAGGCTCCGAAGAAAAAAGCGGCTGCCAAGAAAAAGTAATATTTTTCGTTGACCGTTGTTCGTTGACCTTTGCCCGGAAATTCATGCAGCAATGCTATCAATTCGGGCAACGGTCAACAAAAAAATGAGTTAACTGACAACTTTAAAGCTATAAACTCCGCCTTATGGAAGTTTGTAGCTTTTTATATTCAAAGAGAATTGATCATGACTTACAGTGCAGAAATAAAAAAACTTCCCCGCCATTTCCTTCCTAAAGACTTTGAAGTGAAAGACTGGCCATCATTGGAACCTTATTTTAAAGAATTACTGGACCGCCCGATCGATTCTGCGGCTTCTCTTGAGCAATGGCTCAAAGATATCAGCGAGCTGGAATCAGTTGTAAGCGAAGATGCCTGCTGGCGCCAGATAAAGATGACCTGCGATACGGAAAACAAATCGCTGGAAGATGCTTTCAATTTCTTTATGATGGAAATACAGCCGAAGATCCAGCCTTATTCCGATCTGCTGAACCGGAAACTGGTGGATAGTTCTTTTGCTGCACAGCTCGATCATCAGAAATTCTTTACCTACCTGCGCAACGTTAAAAAGAATATCGACCTGTTCCGTGAAGAGAACATTCCTCTGCAAGCTTCCCTGAATGTGGAAGCGCAGCGCTTCGGTATGATCTCAGGTAAAATGACCATCACTATGAATGGGCAGGAATACACGTTGCAACAGGCTTCCAAGTTCCTGGAAGATCCTGACCGCAGCATCCGCGAAGAAGCTTACCGGAAAATAAATGAACGCCGGCTGCAGGATAAAGCAGAGCTGAATGCTTTGTATACTTCACTGTTACAAAAGCGTCACCAGGTTGCACTGAATACCGGCTTTGCCAATTACCGCGACTTCCGCTTTGCTGAGCTTGGCCGCTTCGATTACACTAAAGAAGATTGCTATCAGTTCCATGAAGCTGTAAAACTGCATGTAATGCCATTGGTAGACCAGCTTTATGAAGCGAAAAAGAAAAAGCTGGGCGTTGATACTTTACGCCCCTGGGATATCGAGGCCGAGCCAATAGGCGTGGAGCCATTAAGGCCTTTTACTACCGGTGAAGAGCTCGTAGAGAAAACCATTGAATGTTTCCGGAAAATGCGTCCTTTCTTTGGCGATTGCCTGGAAAAAATGAGAATGATGGGGCATCTTGACCTTGAAAGCCGGAAAGGTAAAGCGCCTGGTGGTTATAACTGTCCGCTGGCTGAAAGCGGCGCTCCATTTATTTTTATGAATGCAGCAGGGCAGTTGGATGATGTTACTACCATGGTACACGAAGGCGGACATGCCATCCATTCATTCCTTGCACATCCATTGGAGCTGAACGGTTTCAAAGAATACCCAACTGAGATTGCCGAAGTAGCCAGCATGAGCATGGAGCTGTTCAGCATGGACTATTGGAAAGTGTTTTTCAGCAAGCCGGAAGAACTCATCCGGGCCAAAGAGCAGCAGCTGGAACGGGTGATCACCATTTTCCCATGGATAGCAACGATAGACAAATTCCAGCACTGGATTTATGAAAACCCCAATCATACGGAAGAAGAAAGAGTGGTCAACTGGCTGCGGATCTCTGATGAGTTCACTTCCTCTGTCATTGATTTTTCGGGATTATCAACCTACCGGCAATATTCCTGGCAGCGTCAATTACACCTTTTTGAAGTGCCTTTTTACTATATAGAGTATGGAATTGCCCAATTGGGAGCTATTGGTCTTTGGCAGCAATTCAAGGAAAATCCCGATAAAGCGATTAATAATTATATAACAGCACTCCAATTGGGAGGAACCCGAACTTTACCGGAACTGTTCAAAGCAGCCGGACTGAATTTCAATTTTTCACCCGGTCATATCAGTGGGCTGATGAAATTTGTAAAAACGGAATTGGATAATTTGCAAAAAAGGGCATAAAAATACCCCTAAAGTGGTATCAGACAAATTCGGAAATCTCGTTTTTGCTCGTTATTTTTGGATTCGAATTGAGTTTATCAAATTGTACATGTC